>NZ_CP083952.1:3167500-3385000 GCF_006442545.2 Mesorhizobium sp. B2-1-8 | reverse complement strand
CGGCGCACCGCCCTCGTTCGTGAGGCGTATATAGTCGCCACCCCGACAAACTGTCAACACCGCTTTCTCAAGTTTTTGAACTTTTTCGTGGAGATATCCACGGGGCCGAATTGGTGAGTTGGCTAGGCTGAGTTTCCACGCCGCTTTCAGCGATTGATCGCGCCTGGCTGCCGCCACGCTCTCAGACGGGCTGCAGGCGCCAAGTGTGGTCGAGTCACAAGACCGCAACATCGCCACGGTGCTCCGCCGCGCCTTCCTCTTCCAGGGCCGCGACCAGCTTGACTGCGGACTCCCAATGCTTGGCAACATCGCTCTGCGTCCTTTCCCGGCTCCGGCTACCAACCGGCAAGCTTCCCGCGATCGCCTTTAAAAGCGGACATCCGTACAGATGGATTCTGCCATACATGGACTAGCGCCTGTTCGACACGCGCTGAGGCGCTCTATGGGGGTTTGCCAAGCCTACCACAACCGGGCCGCGCAGCCATATCAACGCGATGGATCGGCACCTCTGCTTCTCACCGCTCGCGCAGGACCTCCTGCTTGTATCGCATGAGCGGCGAAAGAAGGTAGCTGATGATACGTTCGGTGTTTCCGGGCCACCTTTCGGGAGTGGCCGCAATCTGTGAGGTTGCCGGTTCTGCATTGGGATCGGAGATCGGCTTGTGTCTGGACTTGACCTTACGCTTGACCCTGAGCGACAGCCTCGACGTTTCGAGGTGATCAACGGTGCTGGCGGCCGGCGTCAGTGGTCGGTGGATGACAAAGCCCGGATCATTGAGGAGACTCTGGAGCCGAACGCAATCATTTCCGAGGTCGCCCGCCGGTATGGTCTGAGGCCGCAACAGGTCTTCGCCTGGCGTCGCGAAGCGCGCAAACAGACCGTTTCGGTGTAGCAAGATTCTCCCGCCTTCGTGCCGGCGGTGGTGGGGGCGCCGGAACCCATAGCCAGGCATCCACCGAAGCAGCGGAACCCGAAAGCCACCCGAGACGCCAGCGTGATTGAGCTTGAGATCGACGGCATCGCCATGCGCGTTGGCCGTGGCGCCGATACCAAGACAGTGGCCGCTGTAATCCGCGCGCTGAAGGGGACGACGTGATTGGGCCGACGGGTGCGGTCAAGGTGATGGTAGCGACGAAGCCAGTGGACTTCCGCAAGGGTGCTGAGGCTTGGCCGCCCTGGTGCGCGAGACGATGGGCGCCGATCCGTTCAGCGGCGCCGTTTACGTCTTCCGCGCCAAGCGCACCGACTGGATCAAGCTGATCTTCTGGGACGGCACCGGGGTCTGCCTTATGCAAAGCGTCTGGAGGATGGCGAGTTCCGCTGGCCGAAAGTGCATGACGGCGTGATGCGGTTGACGGCTGCACAGCTCTCGGCGTTGCTCGAAGGCCTCGATTGGCGGCGAGTCCACGAGCCGCGCCGGACCCGCATTCCAGTTCAGGCGGGCTGACCCGCGACGAAGTGAATCAGCGTGGATTCCGCTGTCGCGGGCCGTCGGCCAATATGGTCTGATCGGCTCATGGCGATGACGGCTGACCAGCTTCCCGACGATCCGGATGCGCTGAGGGCGATGGTCCTGGCGCGCGACATCGAGAATTCCCGTCTGGTCCAGATCACTAAGGAATTGCAGCGCCATCGCTTCGGCCGTCGTGCTGAGACGCTGCCGGAAGACCAACTGCTGCTGGGACTTGAGGAAGCCGAGCAGATCGAGGCGGCCGGCAGGAGGAGAACGAACAGGCTGCTCCCACGGAGCGACAGGCGCGTGTCGCCAAGCGTCGGGCGAACCGCGGCGCGTTGCCACCCCATCTGCCGCGCACGGAGATGGTCGTCGACATCGAGGACCATGCCTGCCCGTGTTGCCGCAACGGCCTGCATCGGATCGGCGAAGACGTGAGCGAGCGGCTCGACATCGTGCCGGCGCGGCTGCGTGTGATCGTCGTGCGCCGGCCCAAATATGCCTGCCGCGCCTGCGAGGACGTTGTCGTTCAGGCTCCGGCACCCGCCCGGCTGATCGAAGGCGGCCTTCCGACCGAGGCAACGATCGCCCAGGTCCTAGTCTCCAAATATGCTGACCACCTGCCACTCTATCGTCAGGCGCAGATCTACGCCCGGCAGGGCATCAATCTCGACCGGTCGACGCTCGCCGACTGGGTCGGCCGTGCCGCCTGGCATCTACGTCCGGTGCACGAGCGGCTGCTTGGAAAGCTGAGGTCCTCACCAAAACTCTTCGCCGACGAGACGAAGGCGCCGGTGCTCGATCCGGGCCGCGGCAGCCCGCGATGACCGACCATGGAATGGCGGCGACCCGCCTTACATCCGCGCCTCTGAACTCAGGGCCGTGGCCTGAGAACACCGCTTACGATGATGCGGCGTGAGCCGGTCTTGATCTCGACCGTGACCGACATGCCGGGTGACAGATCGGCGGATCTGCCCTCGATCCGCATCTGGGTGCGGTCGAGCGAGACGCGCGCTACTTAGGCGAGCCCCTGCCCCCGCGTCTCGGTCGTCGAACTCTCTGCTGCGGATCGTGGCTCGCCTGAGGCACGTCGCGTTTTTCATTGTTGACGGCGTCGTGCGAGACGCCGAGCACGCGCCCGTGCAAGAGCCCGTAGCGCGTGAAATTGAAGGTATTTTGATCTCCGCCTCCTGCCCGGGAGAAACAAACCCGATATCGCTGTTCGACACCATGGCCTCGATCTCGAGGGCAGCGTCGGCCGGCACGACGACCGCGAGCGACTGCGCCGGCGTGACGACGCCTCCGGTCAAGATCGAACAGATAGAGCTGGCGCGTATCGCCCTGAAGAGACTCGGCCTCGTTGGCAAAGGCACCAGCGCGATCGCGACCTACCCAGGATGAGCTCGACAAGCTGATCGCCGACTTCGATGAAAATCCTCGTCAGATCGCTCCGGTCAGCTTGATCATACAGGGGTGTCCGCCACGGCACGCAGGTCCAAGGGTTCGCCCATATCCTATTAATGCCACCCCACAAATTCGCCTCGGTATGCCGTTGTCGGGTGGCGCTGTTGTCGCCTAACGGAAAGCCCTGGACATCTGGTCAGCGAACGGTTTCAGCAAGTACGACCATACAGTTCGTTCGTCTGTGCTGATGTGGACTTCGGCAGGCATGCCTGGCTTCAGGACCTTGGCTTCCGTTAAGCAGTCCGACTTGTTTTCAACCTTGATACGCGCTGAAAAATACGACAACTGACGCTGTTGGTCCTTGATCAAATCGGCGGATATGCGCTGAACCCACCCTTGGCAGGCGGGTGTAGTACCGGCGTCGAACGCAGGAAAACGAATTGATACTGGTTGGCCGGCGCGAATGTCATCTACACGCGACGGCGGGATTAGGGCGTCGACTACGAGATTGTCCGTATCCGGCACAATCATCATGAGCACTTCTCCGGGGCCGACGACACCGCCTACCGTGTGGATCGATGATTCTTGAATTGTTCCAGACTGCGGAGCCCTGACCGTACTTTTGCTCAGCTCATCCTGAGCTACTATCTTGCGCTCCTTCAGCTCGGTGCTCTTGGCTTCGGTCTGGCGAAGCTCGCTTGTGACATCGGCGCGCTTTTGTTCGTCGAGTTGGAGAATTTGCAGCGCAGTTTCGCTAACCCGAGCCTCCGCTTCGGCGACTGCAGCGGCCAGACGTCCCGATTCTCCGTGAGCTCGCGTGCTATCCAATCTCGCCTTGCTCAATCTTTCCTTTGAAACCAATTTCTTAGAATACAACGCTTCGACATCCGTGAGGTCGTGATCCAGCAAAGCCACCGCTTCATCTTCCGCCGCTTGCTCTGATTTGAGGCCGTCGATCTGACGTTCGAGTTGTCTTGTGCGACTTTGCAATTGAGCCTTCTGACCTTTGAGTGCCGCCGCACGGCTGTCGAACAAGGCGCGTTCACCACTGACAAGAGCCGCCAGCTCAGGGTTGCTCATCCTGGCCTGGACAGCTCGCGGGACCTGGATTTCCGGAAGGCTTTGCCGTTCCGCCTCCAGCCGGGCAAGGCGGATAGTCGCGCGATCGAGATCCTCGCTAATTATTTGCAGATTAGCCCTCGTCAATGTGTCATCCAGCTTGACCAGCACGTCGCCGGCTTGAACATGATCTCCGTCCTGGGCGAAGATAGCACCGATCGTACCACCCGTGAGATGCTGAACTTTCTTGATGTTGGTCTCTACCACCACTGTGGCTGGCGCAATCACCGCGCCGGCGATCTTGGTCAAGCCGACCCACAGCCCGCAGCCCAAGACTACTAGAAAAGTCGTTGCAAGACCTAGCATCAGATTGGCGCGAACGCCGTCTTGCAATCCGAGCACATCCTCCCCGGTGGCATATGGCGCCGTGATCGTATCAGACACTTGGAAGAATCTCAGGCATGCCCGCTGACGCCCTTGTGAAGGGGCACCACCGGACTTGGACGCTCTGCAGCTGGAAAGGGTCGGACCACGTTCGCCAGCACATCCTCGCGCGAGCCAAAGGAATGGAGCATGCCATTGGACATGACGAGAACCCGATCGATGTTGGTGAGAGCCGACGGACGATGAGCCACAATGATGACAATCCCACCACGCTGACGAACGCTCAGGATCGCACCGGCCAGCGCAGCATCGCCACTGACGTCGAGATTTGAATTAGGCTCGTCAAGAACGACAAGAAATGGTTCGCCATAAAGTGCCCTGGCCAGTCCCACGAGCTGCCGCTGCCCCGCCGACAAAGCAGTGCCCCCTTCCCCCACGCGCGTTTGAAAACCGTCTGGAAGTCGCATGATCATCTTGTCGATACCCGCCGCCCTGGCGGCAGCCATAACGCCTTTGGGATCGCCTTGGCCGCCAAACCTCGAGATGTTGTCCGCGACTGTACCATCAAACAGTTCAACGTCTTGCGGCAGGTAACCAACATGAGCGCCAACCCGCTCCGAACTCCATTGCTCGAGCGAGGCTCCGTCTAACCTGACCGTTCCGCGAAGCGGCTTCCACGCACCGACCAGGGCGCGAACGAGCGTCGTCTTGCCAGAGCCGCTCGGGCCGATAACGGCCATGCCGGAGCCTTTCGGCAATTGGAAAGTCACGTTTAAGACGGTCGGCCTCGACACGCCCGGCGGCGCGATCGTCAGGTCTTCAACCGCAAGAAGTGCCTGCGGGCGGGGCAATTCCATGGGCTCGTTGTGATCGTCAAAAGTGCTGAGCACGGCCGCCAACTGGGAGAAGCTGCGCCTAGCAGCCAGGAAACCCTTCCAGTTTGCGATCGCAATATCAACAGGGGCCAGCGCGCGGCCCAGCAATATGGATGACGCGATAATCACGCCAGGGGATGCTTCGCCGCCAATAACAAGATAAGCGCCGAGCCCTAAAACCGAGGATTGTAACGCCATGCGAAGTGCCTTGGTTAGCGAGCCGGCTGCGCCTACGACGTCGGAAAGCCGCTCCTGGTACGCCAGATAGGCTCGGGTCGCTTCGCTCCAGCGATGGCCAATCCGGTTGGAAAGACCCATAGCGTGCACAACTTCGGCGTTGCGACGCCCGGAATCGGCAAGAACGCGTTGCGATAAAAGTGCTTCGGACGCGTGCATCGCCGGTCCGCGCGCAAAAATTTCCGCCACCACTGTCAGGGTAATGACAACAGCCGCGCCTGCTGTGGCTAGTATTCCAAGCGAAGGGTGCAGAAGATAGATGATCACCAGATAAAATGGTATCCAGGGGGCGTCGAAGACGACTGTCGGTCCCAACCCGGAAAGAAAGCCGCGGAGTTGATCCAGATCGCGAAGCGGATGAGTCCTGCTTGCGTCCTCTCCGGCAATGAGCGGCAGGGACAGTGAGATGGCGAAGACCCTTTGCTGCAGAGTTCTATGGAGCCGACTGCCAATCCGCACCAAGAGGCGAAGCCGTATGAAATCGAGCACTCCATAGACCGCATACAGACCAAGCATCCCAATAGTGAATCCGACAAGCGTCGGAATGCTCTGTGAAGGCAGAACGCGATCGTAGATCTGCAGCATATAGATGGATCCTGTCAAAGACAGAATGTTGATGACCGCTGAGAACAGACCGACACCGGCCAGCCCAGGAACACAGCCTGAAAAAGCCGAACGCAAATCCATCGAAGGCCCGTTCCATCGCTTCATGGTGCGCGACCCTCTACGAGAAATGGCCGCATGGACTCGCTTGTCCTGCCGATTGTAAACACCCTCTTCCTTGCTAGCCCTGTCCCGCACCGAAAGCATTAAGCGTTGCTAAGGTATCTGCCTTCGGTAAAAATGTAGCAAAATCGTGACGCTTTTCCGAGAAACCCAAGGCTTCCTTGCCAAAAGCGGTGGATAAGATAGCGGGGGGTGGGAAAGTTTGCAGCGACAGCGCCGCCGAAGTCAAAACACGGTTTTTAGACCCGTGTGATTGCGACCCGGCGGTGCGACCAGCCTATCGTTTGTTTGCAACCACCAAAAAGTGTTGCGCAAGGGAGCCAGGCAGCTTGAGCGTTTTTGATGCCTTCTCCACTGGCTCGATCAATGCCTGGCAAAGGCCAGGCAAAAAGTGGCCTGGCCGAGGCAGATAACCGTAGGGGATCAGGTGCTCAACGATGAAACCAGACGATACGAGCAATTCGTTAAATCGACTGGCGCTCAGCGTGTTGCGGAGTGTGCGTCCAAAAACCTGATTTAGCATCCGGCAAGCTACGCCAACTGGCGAGGTTGCGTTCATGTGTACGTTGGCCACAAGCCTGCCTTGGTCGTTCAGTTGGTCGTGTATCGCGGTCAGGGCCTCTCGTCGCAGAGAATCCTCGGCATTCAGGAAGAAACGAAATGCGGTTACAACGTCGAACGTTTCGCCGAGCGGGTCGACTGTCATATCGATGTGCCGCAGTTTCACATTGTCTGGGACCCGTGCACAGGCGAGCATAGCCCCGGAGACATCGACCCCCACCACCTCGTCAAACAGTTCGGCGGCTATGTTGGTGATGCGGCCGGTGCCGCACGCGAAGTCGAGGCACTTTCGGCCGGCACCACCCATGGGACCGAGAACGTCAACGAGAAGGGGCTTCTCAATTTTTGTCCACAGGGCGCCATAGTAGCCGGACTCGTGTGTCTTGTTGTAGTGCTCACCATAACCCCGGGCACAGTGGCTAATGCGATAATTATCCGAGACTTCATCCCCTTCCCGATCAGCCCGCCGATTCTGCCACACTCTGGCCTCAACAGCTCGGGGGCTCGTCTGAGGAACTTTCAAGACAGGTGTCTCAAACGTGCAGATTGCCGGGCCGGCCGCTGGTGCGACTTCAGTTGACTGCATTGGAGAGGCGCTTGGCTTGGACTGGATCTTCACGAAACCCTCCGTTCCATTTTGGTTGACGGTCGAACTTTGAGCCAGCGGCCTCCCCACGCGAGTCCGACACACTTGCTTACTGGATGGCCACGCCTTCGAGGTCACTGCTGAAGGTCGCCTCGATGGTATCTCCGGGCGCAACGACGGTATCCTCGTCGGCAGCCAGCTTTCGCCATTCCTGGTCGACCTTGCGAATGATCAACACCTTGGCGCGGATTGTTTCCCCAGCCATAGGCAAGGGTCGGGCCGACGCTCCGGATGGCTGCAGTTTCTGGCTTGCGGCGTGAAGTTTTGCGGTGTTGTCCGCCAAACGCCCATCTGTGTCCTTCAATTCGGTCAGAAGACCAATTTTCCGTTGGTTCTCAGCGCGTTGCAGCTGCCTTGCATAGTCATCTTCCTGGCGACGCGCCCTCATCAGTTCAACTGACGTCTGAAGAGCACCGCTTGACGACAGAAGCAAAGCTCGCCGAACGTCGGCGAGCCTGTTGTTGGTGAGGTTGCCCGATTCAAAGACCTTCGTAACCCTAGCCAGATCGTCTTGGTCTGCCTTGACGCCGTCGTTTTCGACCTGTTGACGCTTGAGCAGAACGTCGATCTGATCTGCCGTGTCTTTCTCGCCTTTTTCGAGATAGCTCTGCTCCGCCTGAAAATCGCTGATTGAAATCTTCAAGGCCTCCGCTTCAGCCCGCGCTATTGCGGTACCGACACTGGCAGGCAACGGCGATCCCTGCGGCAGGTGTTGGTCAAAGCTCGCCTCACCTTGCAGTTCGGCGCGAATTCGAGCGCCGTGAAAGTAGTCCTTGATATACTCGCCCCAAAGCGATTCATAGTCGCGGCGCAGATCAACCGGATCGGGTCCCGCTTGGCCTGCTCTTGAACGCAAAAGGCTTAATCCACCGGAAACGGCTATCGCCTGTCGAACTGTCATCAGCGGGCGATACGGCTGCTGCCCCGGAGTAAGGACATCGCCGGTGACATAGATTGGCCGATATTCCGCGATTACCGCGGTCACGTCGCTTGGCTTGATGATAATCATTTGCTCTCGCCCGTCCTGCAGCCGCGCGCGAAAAATCTTTGTCGGCAAGATTGTTTCCATGCGCGTCTGCAGTTGAGTCGGAGTAAGGCCGGCAACCGATACCACGCCAACTTCGGGAAGCGCGATCGTGCCGTCCATCTGGACCACGGCACGCTGAATTCGCTCAGGAATCGAAGCAATTCCTATTTCGACGACATCTCCTGGAGACAATTGATAGACAAGCGGGGCGTCTGCCGCAGCGACCTTTTGGGCGGCTGATACCGCGACGAGCGCGGCGAGTAGAATTCGCTTATCGAAGCCCATTTGCCACAATCTCCTTCTGGCTCGACGTGCCCGACACTGACCAATCGACACGGGTGACAAAATCGTGGACCGGGCCGCCCGGCGCGCCCCAATTGCTTGACCAGACAACCTGCGAGCCGTCTGGGGAGGGCGAGGCGTGTGTCTCGCTCCAGTAGTCGAAGACGACATTTCGCGTCTCCGCGATGCGACGAACATATCCACTGCCATCAGTGCGCAGCGCGATCACTTCCCTTGCGTAAGGCGCCCAATCGGGATGGTTTGACACTTCCGCCGGATCGCCGGCGTAGCTCAAGAATACCCAGCCCGGCCTATTCAAGGCCCGTAGAGACGCGTGCTGGGCTTCGCCGTATTTCATCAGTGAGGTGACCGCCCCATCCGAGATCCGCCGCTTGATGACTTGATACTTGTCCGGTTCCGATTTGCTGATGCCCACATAAATTTCGCTGCCATCGGCATCGACGGTCATATCGCCGTGACCAGGCCGATGATGCTCCGCCCATTTCTGGCGCAAGACACCGTCGACGGAGAAGATCATGATCTGGTCCGTCCCGTCTTCAAGGTTCTGAAAGCAAAGAACGTTGGTGCCTAGCGGAGAGATCGAGCAGGCGCGGTTGGCCCCAGCAAGTTGAGCAAGATCGATATCCTGGAACTTTCGCTGCTGCTTGAGATCGTAGGCGAAGGCCACCATTTTGCCGTCCGCTCGAACCGCGCGCACGACTATGCGATTGCCATCCCGGCTAGGGTTGCCTTTGTTAGGGCCGAACTGAAGATTGCTATAGTTCGTCGCGTGAAAAATCACTTCCTCACGATTGGTGCGCGGCGTCCACCTGGAGATTGCCCTGCCCTGGACGCAGATCATCTGGCTCGGTTCCTGCGGGTTCCACTCGCATCCGCCCGATCGGTCCCGGTGGAAGAGCGGGGCGTAGGTGTGTCCGTCGAGGAAGCACATGCCACCGCAGCCGTTGCTGATGACAAGAAGGCTTTGGTCAGCGCTCCAGGCTTGGGCGCTCGAATAGCGATGACTGCAATACTTCCTTCCACACACGACTCCATTGCCAAGGTTTCCGGGTTTGGTAACGCGCGTGAAGCTGTTGCCCGATGCCGGATCTTGCGTTGACTGGAGATAGCCCGGCAGGTCTGCCGGCAACGACACTGTCGGTGGAATGACGTTTTGCGACCCGATCGCGACGTGTAGATCGATGGGTAAGGCCGCTGCAATTAACATCAGAGCCGATGCGTAACGGTGGCCGAAAGTCATGTCATGTAGCCCATTTCGCGACGTACCCGACCTTCGCTGAGACGCGACCGCCACCAATCAATTGTTCGCCCCAAGCCATCGCGAAGGCTGGTCTGCGCCCGCCAACCAGTCTCGCTTTCAAGACGCGTGGAATCAGCCAGCAAGGCGCGAACTTCTGAGTTTTGCGGCCGGAGACGACTTTCGTCTCGATGAACGGCCTTTTTGGAGCCGCTCAACTCAAGAACGAGATCCAGTACGTCCGAAACAGTCACGGCGCGCTGGCTCCCGGCATTGTAGGCATTGCCGAATTCGAGACCAGACAACCCTGCCGTAAGGAATGCCGCCGCTGTGTCTTCGACAAAGGTGAGGTCGCGGACCGGACTTGTATCGCCGACCATGATTGCCGGGCAATTTGGGTCCAAGGCCTGGCGGATGATGGTCGGCACGATCGCCCGTTCACTCTGACGTGGCCCGTATGTGTTAAAGGGCCGCATGATCACGACAGGAACATCGAAAGACCTGGCGTAGGACTGGGCCATCATGTCGGCGCCGATCTTCGATGCCGAATAAGGCGACTGTCCCTGCAGCGGATGCGTTTCGCCGATTGGCATCGTCAAGGCGGTGCCGTAGACCTCGCTAGTCGAGGTGTGAACGACGCGTTCCGTCTCCCACTGGCGAGCCGCCTCAAGTACGTTCACCGTGCCCAGGATGTTATTTTCCACATATGACTGAGCGGCTGCGTAAGAATATGGAATAGCAATGAGCGCGGCCAGATGAAAAACAATCGACTGACCTCGCATGATCCGGTTCAGGAAAGCGCTGTCGCGAACGTCGCCACGCACGAGCTTCAGCTGGCTTCGAACTGTGTCGGGCAAATCATCCAACCACCCGTGACTGTCAAAGGAATTGTATAGCGCAAGGGCAGTGACATCCGCGCCGTTGCGTACGAGTGCCTCGGTAAGATGAGACCCGATAAATCCATCCGCACCTGTCACCAGAACCTTCTTGCCCTTGTAGCTCATGACCAAGCATTTCCTCGTCCGACGTGAGACGCTGTCTTTTCGTTAGCATTCATTATGTGAGCCGGCGGCGACGGCACCCGGCCGAGAACGGCCAGGCAGCCGCGCACAATCCAGACGATGTCCGAAGCGATCGTGCGCTGCGAATAATACGCGAGGTCGATCTTTGCCTTGGCAGGAAAGAGGACTTCCCGGTAAAACAGCAGCGGCTCCGCCGAGAGAGGATAGAAACGGGCCTCGTGGCGGAACAGGACTTGGGTTGGACCCAGCAACCCCGGTTTGTATTGGAGAATGGCCTTAAGCTCGCCCTGGAAACAGTCAGCGAAAGCCAGACTTTCTGGACGCGGTCCGACTATCGCCATCTCGCCTCTCAAAACGTTCCACAATTGCGGTAACTCGTCGAATTTTGTTGCGGCGAGCAGCCGACCTAGAGGCGTCATGCGGCTGTCACCCGCCATGGTCAATGCCAAGCCCTGAGCGCTGCATTTGGCAGCGAATTTGCGAAATTTGTACATGCGAAAGGGCCGTCCCCCGGCGCCAATGCGGATCTGCACAAACAAGATGGGTCGACCGCCTTCGAGCAGGATTCCTAAAGCGACTAGCATCATCAGCGGCGCCAGCATGGTGCCTGCAACGCTTGCCACAACGAGATCGATCGCGCGCCTACCGAACCCATGCGCGTAGCTTGGGACCAAGCGCCCATGAAAGGATCGAACCGAGGCGTTCATGCGGCGGTACCCGTTTGTGCGCAGCGGTTGACCACGCGTGCCAGCGTGCCCACAACCGTTTCTATGACGGGGGCGGTGATCTGGGGATGCAGGGGAAGTGTCAACTCTCGGTGTGCAAAGTCCTCTGTTCGGGGCAAATGCGTTCCAGGAGAGAGCTCTCGATAGAAACTCATCTGATGCACCGGCGGATAGTGGACGGTGGTCTGTATCTCCTGGTCCCGCAATTCGTCGACGACGTCTTGCCGGTTAACGTCGCGCGGCAGAAGAATTGGCATGATATGGTAAGCCGACGTCCGCGGTTCACTGAATGGAATGGTCACGCCGGGACAATGCATGGCAACCAGGCGCCGGTAGAGGACGACGAGGATGCGCCTAATTTCGTTCCATTCCCGCAAGTTCTCCAATTGAACCAGTCCTATGGCGGCCCGCAGTTCGTCCATGCGGTAGTTGAATCCGAGCATGGTGACATCATACTGTGCCGTGCGGCTGTTCAGCCGCTGATGTGTCCCGGTTGTCATCCCGTGGCCGCGGGCTTGTCGAATCCGTGCCCGCAGGGCCGGATCTTGAGCAATGACAGCGCCTCCTTCTGCCGTTGTCATGTTCTTGTTGCCATAGAAGCTGAAAGCGGCAGCAGCGCCAAACGTGCCAACTTCTTTCAGGCCGGGCGCATGCGCGGCATCCTCTATTATATGTAATCCCCGAGCGCGGGCGAATGTCTGCCAATCTTCCCGGTTGGCGAGGTAGCCCGCAAAGTGAACGAGCACCACTGCCTTAGTGCGTGACGTGCACCGCGCTTCCGCTTCCACCATAGACATCAATGGGACGTCGACGGATTCGATGTCGACGAAGACTGGCGTGGCGCCCACATAGAGGACCGCATTCGCAGTCGCTACGAAGGTAAGCGACGGTACAAGCACTTCGTCGCCCGGGCCAATCCCGAGTCCGTGCAGTATCAGATGAAGGGCTGCGGTGCAGGAACTGACCGCAACGCAATCTTCCGCGTTGTGCATTCTGGCAAATGCCTCTTCGAAAGCCTGCACCCGCTCGCCCATAGTCAGCCAGCTGCTATCAATTACCTTTGTGAGCGCATTCTTCTCCGGCAAGCCCAGAATAGGGGCACTCACCAAAAGCATCATTACCTCCCGGATCTTTGTGGTCGTTATGCTGCGGCTGCGGCAACCTCTATCGAGGATGGCTGCTCTTCCCACGAAATTGCTTGAGCATTCTGGAAGTCGTCGACGCGGCCGATATCAAGCCAAACGCCATCATGTTTGTAGACATGGACGACCGTACCCTTTTGCATCATTTGCAGCATTAGATCGTCAAAACCGAATGGTATTCCTGATGGTATAAACATCAACACATCCGGATTCATGCAGTAAATACCCATGCTAACCAAGTGCGAAAGGGTCGGCTTCTCACGGAATACCTTTACGGTATTGTCGACTTCGTCAATGACGCCGAAGTCCATCTTGTGCAGGCGGCATGCGGTGGCGATTGTCACCGGGTCCTTGTGCATCCGATGCGCTGCAACAAACCGGCTCAGGCTCAAATCGGTGAGGACATCGCCGTTGAGCACGACAAACGGTTCGGTAAGTTCATCTCTAATCAAGGACAGAGGCCCAATGGTGCCGAGCGGCTCCATTTCCTGGGTGTACTTGATCTTAAGATTCCATTGTGAGCCATCACCGCAAACGCTTCGGATCAAATGGCCGAGATAGCCAGTCGTGATATAGATTTCTTCAATGCCATTGCGCCGTAGCCATTTCAAAAGCAACTCAAGAACGGGCCGGGCACCGATCGGCATGAGCGGCTTCGGCAAGACCGACGTGAAGGGCCGAAGACGGGTTCCCATTCCACCGCATTGAATTACCGCTTTCATCCGAACCTCCCTAAATCATACGCCCGAACGCCATCGCCACGGGTCGTTCTTTACGCTAGCGTCCAGGAATCGCGCCTTCTATTCCGTTAGGAATTTAAGGTCCGGTGAGGCTTCTGTGATCCTCACCCGCGCCAATCCAGAACATCGTGGGGGAACGCTATCGTGATCGTCGGGTAGATGTCGTCGTGCATTTGAATGGTACCGAGGCAACGGTTCTGGTGTTGAATGAGCCGGCAAAAGGCGTCACCTCGGCCGACGCCGGAACGAACCCATAAGGAGGTGCGAAAAAAACCAGGGCATTTTCCAATCACATGCTAAAATATGGAGGGGTGGAATGTGCAGCAATGGGGCGCTGCGGTTTGAAGTAGATCGATGAGTGGGGTCGCTTCAAGGCTCGTCACCGATCGGCGTAGCTCTGTGGGAAGTGAGATTGCGAGAGCCGAGTAAGCGTTGGGATAGTCGAATGTATCGAATCGTTATCGCCGATGATCACGGCCTGTATCGCCGCGGGCTGAGGCTCGCTCTGATGGCAGGCATTCCGGGTGTCGAGATTTTCGAGGCAGCATGCTTTGACGCAGTTGTCAGGTTGCTGGAAGAGCAAGCATCCATCGATCTTGCGATCCTGGACCTGAACATGCCTGGCCTATTCAACCAGGAAGTGCTTGGCGACGTTCTCGTTGCCCACCCTGACACACGCTTTGCAATTGTGTCCGGCAATGATTCACGCGCCGAGATCCTCACCGCTTTGTCGATCGGTCTTCATGGCTACATCGTCAAATCCCTAAACGACGAGGAAGTCGTGCTCGCCGTTAATGAGATCCTGGCCGGCCGAATATATGTTCCAGCGCTGCTGTCTCGAACATCTGCCGGGCCTGCGCCGCTGCCACTCCAATCATCGGAGAAACGCACGAACGCCGATAATCTGGCCAGGCTGACCGCCCGACAGAAGGAGGTGTTGAAGCTGATGGCGGAAGGATATTCGAACAAGGAGATTGCTCGCCATTTGGAAATTGCCGAAGCGACGACCAAAATCCATGCCGGCGCTGTCCTGCGCGAACTGGGAGCGCGAAATCGGACAGAAGCGGCCCTCATGCTCCAAACCTGGCTGTCGAAGAACGTGAGTTAGGATTCGATTTCCTTGCGTGAAAGCCGCAGCGAATATCGCAGGCCTCGCTCCAATATTTCCAACTTTGGCGAGTGACCTACAAGAGGCGCCCCGTCCAAGCCGATTATCATGGAACCGAAACCGCGACGCACGGCGGTTGACGTTTGCCGTTGTCCGGATTCAAACCAGTTGAAAACAATGTCGCTCGAAGCGTCTTCGGACTCATAAGCCCATTGGACCTCAAGTTGACCCCGTGAACCGCCCAGCGCGCCGTATTTGACGGAATTGGTCGAAAGCTCATGAAGGATCATTGCAAAGCTCTCGGCCGGTCCTGCTGGCATCATAACCGCTGGACCGGTGATCTTGATGTCGTGCGTGTCCATGTAAGGCCGCAATTCCTGCGTGACGAAATCATGGAGCAGCGCCGACGAACCGGCATGGCGTGAAAGGAGTAGATGCGTCACCTCAAGTGCGCGGATCCGATCGAGGAGGGTCTGCTTGTATAGAGCAACATCGTTGCCAGGCGCCTTGACGATCTTCACCAGGGCCATGATGACAGGGAACAGATTGCTGAGCCGATGACGCTGCTCGAGCATCAGACGCTCCCTTTTTTTTGCGGCGGCGCGCAAAAGCGTGGTTTGCCGACGCTCGGTTAAATCGGCAGCAACCCCGACTCGCACGGCACGTGAATCCTGTATTTCCTCTCGCCCACGCAGAGCAATCCAGCGCATATTCCCGTCCTCTGCCCGTCGAACGCGAATCTCGGCGTCATAATTCATGCTTGTCGCGTGCCTCGTCGAGGATGCGAGTTTTGGCCAGTCTGCCGGATGTACGACCCCGGCAAGCTCCTCCAGGCGACGAACGGCGCCTGGCGGCATGCCCAAGATGTCCCAGAATTTGGCCGAACCGGTCACCGTCGCGTCTTGGCGATCAATCCGCCACGTGCCAAGACGTCCGGCAGAGAGGGCGAGATCAAGCCATTCCTTCTGAGCCCGAAGGGCTTCTCGTGCGGACCTTCGTTCCGATATGTCGTCGACAACCACGAATACGCTTCTCGAAGGAACACCATCGGACGCGGCCGAAGACAGAGTGAGCCGGGTCCAGAATGTCGTTCCGTCTTTTTTTGACAAACGGACCTCCGAACTTGATGAAGACCCATCTGCATCTAAGCGCTCCAATGTCGCTCCGAAGGCATCTCTATCGTCAGGATGGACCAGTTCGCTGAGCCGCAATCGTGCAAGCTCTCCCTCGCTGTAGCCGGTCATTTCGCATAGGCGCGGGTTGGATTGCAGTAACTCACCGCTTTGATTGGTGTTTGCGAAGCCCATAGCGGCGTGCTGAAAAGCCCAACGATAGCGGCTCTCCACCGCCTCGACCGCCGCGAGGCGTGCCTCCGCAACTTCAACCGCCGCGTGCAAGTCCTGGCTTAGGCGGTGGAATGTAAGCACGGTTGTCCAACCCGACAACAGAAGCAGAATCGCCCGAGTCCAATCGGCTGCCGGGATTTGGCCGACCAGAAGCCCGCGAGCCGACATACCGGCGGCCGCCATCAAAAGTGTCGCAACGAGTGCCGCTGCGCGACCTTCAAGATAAACGATGATAATAATGGCCGGAATAAAGGCGATAAATGTGGCGTCTTGACCCACTTTTGCTGCGCCCGTTACTTCGACTGTTATCGAAGTAACCAGCACCGCTAGAGAAGCTAAGTGAGTCAGCGGCGAGCGAGCCCCGTTCGGATTCGCAGTGCGCTGATGCCAATTCATAGGCCAGACTACGTCCTTCTGACTAGATCGTTCAGACTAAGCCACAAATGATTGCCTAGTGCCAATGCTGGATTGCCTAGCCTTGATACCCGGCTAGAATCAATCGGAAGAGTTAAGAACGCTGCATCCATTGAATGTGGCGCAGAGTTCCCGAGGCTCGGCTTCGAAACTGAAAAAACATCGCGCTATCGAAGAGAGTTCGAGTGATCTGTGATGTGCCTACTTCATTAGGCAAGTTAGTTGGGGCAGGAAAATGACGCTCGTTGACAGACGGAACGATCCCGTTGTGAGCCTTCGAACCATTCCGTGGAGGAACCAACATGCTCGCAACGCCTATATACCGCACCGTCCCGCAGCATCCGCCTTCGATCGACCGGAAGGAAAAATCAACGAAAGCAAGCGAAGAAGCATGGAATCAATTGCCGGTATGCTTGACCGGATCGGCTGTGGTTATCTCCTGCTCGACGGCCAGAAGAAGGTAGTCGAATGGAACGCCGCCGCGCAAGATACCTTCGAGCGGCAAGGTGAGGCAGCCGCTACCGCCACTGAGCTTGCCGCCGCGCTCAAGCGGCTCGTTGCCGGAGTTCCGATCCGCTTGCTTCCGGGTTCATTGTCGTGGGTAGTTATTCACTCTCGGGGCGACCGGCCGGTGATACTTAACGAAGGAGGCGCTGTCGCGCCGGACGGAACGAGTATCGTCGCCTTAATGGATCGTGGGTACAGGTCGGTGGCCAATCCTCAAACCTTGCAAAGGATGTTCGGACTGACAAGCGCCGAAACGCAACTTGCGCTTCGCTTGGCTCAAGGCGATGCGCCTTTGGAGATCGCCCGCAGTTGGCGTCTAAGCCGGACTACAATTCGGTCTCAACTCGCGTCATTGTTCGCCAAAACCGAGACGAGCCGACAAGGGGAATTGGTGGCTCTTCTTTCTCGCATTTCGGTTTTGCCCTGATAATCGCCGGCGTCGTCTCCGATCCAAGGGGCATAGATTGCGATTTGGTCAACGCAGATCGCCAAAGGGACATTCGAGATGATCGAGCCAAATTCCGCAGGTCAAGAGGCTGCCGAGAATTTACCCGATGTGGCGTCTCTTTCCGCAATCGAGGGGTTTGCCCGAGCGCGTTCGGACCAAGCTCTGCTCGGCCTTGCGCGCGCCGGCCCGATTGTCGTCACAGGGGCTGCAGGTTTCATTGGCTTTCATGCCGCCCGACGGCTCTTGCACCATGGCGTCAATGTTATAGGCGTTGACAACTTCAACCCATATTACGATCCACGGCTGAAGGAAGCGCGTTTCGAACTTCTTAGTGCCGAGCCTGGGTTTAGCGCGGTTCGGATCGATCTGTCCGACCGTGGACGTGTTGAATCGCTGTTTTCCGATTTTCGTCCCTCTCACGTCGTGCACCTCGCCGCCCAAGCTGGCGTTCGTCATTCACTCGTCGATCCCCATGCCTATGTCCAGTCGAACGTTGTGGCCTTCCTAAACGTTTTGGAGGGCTGCAGGCATGCTGGTATCGAACATCTGGTCTACGCATCGTCGAGCTCAGTTTACGGCGCCAATCGTACGATTCCGTTTTCCGAACATCACGGCGCCAATCATCCCTTGAGCCTTTATGCCGCAACCAAACGTTCAAATGAGTGCATGGCGCATTCATACAGCCATCTGTTCGGTTTGCCGGTCACGGGACTGCGTTTCTTCACGGTCTACGGCCCTTGGGGGAGGCCCGACATGGCTGTTTATGCATTCACGCATGCCATTGCACAGGGTCGAACGATCGACGTAGCGAATGCGGGACGCGCCTGGCGGGACTTTACCTACATTGACGACATCGTCGAAGGCGTGATTCGAGTGCTTGCGGCGCCGCCATCCCCCAATTTGAATTGGGATAGCTGCGAACCTGACGCCGCCACCAGTTCGGCGCCATATCGGGTCTACAACATTGGCAACGACCGACCCGAGGAGATCAATCGGCTGATCGCCATAATCGAGGCCGCCCTTGGACGCCGGGCGCTACGCGTCGACGTGCCACTGCCTGCCGGCGACGTTTTGGAAACGCGTGCCGATGTCAGCGATCTCCGCCGCGCTGTCGGTTTCGCACCCTCGACAACGCTAGTTGACGGAGTGTCCCACTTCGTCAAATGGTATCACGAATTCCATGAAACTTGCGCGGCCTGATAGGCTAGAGTATCAGTCTTGGTCAAGGAATGTCTGCCGCCCATTTTCGGTCGTCCCTGATGAGCGCGTTTGAACGACAAGCTTTTGCATGGTTGCTATTATGGCGAGCCTAGGCAAGGTCAGGGCAACGTGACGCGCTTCATCACGCCCATGCTGCGGTCTACAGTTGCTCTTTAAGTTGTCTTGTCAGCGCAAGAAACGATACCGCACCAGCTTACCGAGCCCGTCTGGCTTGAGCGATGTCAGCGCAAACACGAGCCCAGGCAGGATCTTCAGCCGCTTGCTAATGTAGATAGCCATGGCCGTGTTCCACACGGCCAGGGCAACTGCGACACCCACTGCCGCTCCGATTGGACCATATATCGCCACGCCCACAGCACAGGCTATGACGTTGGCTGTCGCACCAGCGATCATGGTGGAAGCGGCAGCCCACTCGTTTCCCGTCATCGTGAGCAGATTCTGCTGAGGTCCGCATAGCGCCACGAAGAAGTAGCCAAAAATCAGCACGCGCGCGATCGGGGCGCCAGCCACGAACCCCTCTCCGAAGAAGCCCAACAAAGGCTTTACTATTACGAGCAGAGGAATTGCCACTACAATGGCGCCCCCGAGGGAAAGCAGGGTAGCGCGCGCAAAGAGCTGTTGCAGTCCTTGTCGATCGCGGCGAGCAAACAGATCGGCTGCGGTGGGCGAAAACATCGTACCGACGGCGATACGCGAGAGGCCCACAAGGAGTGCAACGTTCAAGGCCAAGGCGAAAACCCCAGCTTCGCGGATGTGATCGGTCCAACCCAGCACCATCACTCCAGCTCTGCTAACAAATACGTCAAGCCCGGTAATGAGCGTCAGCGGCGGGACCGAGGACCACCACTCCTTGGCGGCATAGCTGGCGTGTGCGAGGCGCAAACCAGGCGGCTGAATCCTGGCAGCCGTAAGAAACACTAGTGCGACCGTCATCACTGAGCTCATCACTACCGTCAACATCACGAGGGGCGCGTCCACAGCGCGAAGTCCGGACTTGGCGGCAATCCCGACCAGTATGACCAGGAGACCGTCGCGCACGATCCGTTCGGGCAGCAGGGCCGATACAACGCCGCCATGGGCCCTTACCAGGGTAGCCCCCAACGCATAGGCGGTAATCAGCGGCACCGCTGCCATCCCCAAGAAGTTGCTAACTACCAGACCTTTCTGCGAGTGATCCGAATAGAAGAATATCAACGTGGCGCCGAGCAGACCAAGCAGCGTCGCCGTCGTCAGCGACCATCGCAGGGCGAAGGCGATTACACCTTTTGCCAGATCAAGCCGCCCGTTGGCCCGATAAGCTGGCACAAAACGCAACAATGAAACGTTGAACCCAAGCGTTGCCAGATAGGCCAGCACCGAGGTCCACGCCAGCACGTACGAATAAATGCCGTAATTGCGAGGGCCGATGAGCCGCGCAATCAATAATTGCGCCACGCTGGTGAGGCCGGCCCCGGCGATATAGATCAACAGGGCAAAGAGGCTCGCCTGGGCAAGGTGCCAACCAACGTCTTGCTTGGGAAGCAAAACCGCCTTTACGCGATCGGCTGCATTGGATCGCGGGTGTTGTGAACCTGCAACGACAGCTGACGCTGACGTCGCATGTGCATCGCGAGCAAGGCTGCTGGCCGCGAGGTCGGGTGCCTCCTTTTTCGGGCCTGCTACCGCTGCGATGCTGTCTGTTCGCGGAATTGCTGAAAGGATTTCCTGCTCGACGCGGCGGAAACCTTCCGCCGTGGCTTGGTCGTTGAGAGTGTCAACTGAAACTACCTTTCGACCGGACGCCAGAAGAATGCTGTCTATCGCTTGGAAAACGCCGAAAGAGCGCATGTTAATTTCAGGGTCTGCTTCGAATACGCGCTCCGCGGGCAGTTCGCGGGTGATTCTTTGGCGCAAACGCGTCTCAACCACCTCATAAGGCATGGCGATCCTGATTGTGAGATCGGCAGGCGGCGTTAGACTGAGCACCTTGGCAAGCAATGTGCTGTCGGCGGCTCCGTTGAACATCGCCAAAGAGCCGACCGCCTGCACGTAGCCTTGATCGAATATTACTATATCAGGCGCCTGCCTTGCCTGGCGCCAGCTACGCGACAGGTGCAATATGTATTGCCATAGACGAGCACGCCAGAACCGGTTTCCAGGCGGGATCAACCTCACCATCGATGAGGCCGTAGCAAGGTCTTCCTTTCTTCCCTTGGACGACGCCAATATCCTTGCTGTGGAGACCATCGCGGCCAACACACGGAAGACAAACAAGCGTGCCCCCAGGAAGTACGAATTGCCCGCCGCTTCGCTGGGTCTATAGCTGAGCGTTACGTTTGCTCGATATCCCGAATGACGCAGCCGGCGAGCAAGCGCGTGAGCGAACGTCGTTTTGCCCGATCCTGGAGGTCCGAAGATTTCAATGATCATGTGTGGATCAAACCCAATCTGACGATACGCTTCCACGGATTCCAAGACAGTGCTGGCAGGGGATGTTGGCGAGGCACATCATGTCTTCTCGACGAGGAGATCGGCGCCGTCCTCAAACCGATAACGCGCATGCTTCTTGAGATTGACCTGGGTGAGGACGCTTCCCATCGGAACGGACGCAGCCGCGCCGCTCTGGAGGAGATCCACAACAGCGCGCGCGAGACTTCGCGGTGTCTTGGCCCAACGAACAGTCAGCAGAACAGTGTCTGCCCAATGCGTTAGAAGTCTTGTTTCCGGGCCACCAAGGTCCAATGGCCCATTCACAATGATGGCGGCGTAAATCGAGCGGAGTTCATCGGCGAATTGACAACTATCGGCTGTCGACAGCTGAGCCAACAGGTCATCCCCAACTCGCGGTGCGACTATCAGGTCAACACCAAGCGCCGGGATTTTTGCGATTGCATCCTGCAAGGTGCAGCGCCCACTCACATAGTCCCCAAAAGAACCACTGGCATCCACATTCTTGAATTCCTCGCGGAACTCGGTCGTGAGCCGTGTGTTCTTGCGCTCAAGGTCCAGCAAGAGCACCCTGCCTCCCAGACGCGTCGCGGCCAGCGCCAGACTCCAGGCAAGTTCGGTCTTTTCATCCCCCCGGATGCTGGAGGTGACGAGGAGCAAATGCGGTGGGCGGCCTCTCCCTTGAGTCGGCACTACGGTGACGAGAAGGGACATGACAGCGCGACTAAGCGCCGAGCTCTGTTGACCAAGAACCATGTCGCGCAATTCCCTTGCATGCATTCTGCGTACTTTAGGAAGAAGCCCCACGCATGGAATGTCGAGCGCCATTTCGGCCTCGGCTTCGCTGCGCAGAGTCTTGTTGAAGTGATTGCGTGCCAGAACGAAGACCGCTCCCAGCAGACCGAACACAATCATTCCGGGGGGGATCAGGAAAATCGGCGGGAGTGTTTTCGGCGCCGACGGTGGCCATGCCGCCGAGAGGATCGCGACTCCAGGCGATGGCGCTGCGATGCGGTGTATCAAATCCTGCTGCCGGCCCAAGAGATCGTTGTAGTGTTGGGTTGCGATTGCGACCTGAGGCTCGAGTGCTCGCAAGCCGGAAAGCCGGCTAGCGGTATCGGCAACGACCGCATCGAGAACGGCCTTGCGCGCCTCCAGGGCTGCGATCTGGGCGCTATAAACATTCGTGTCCGAATCAAGACGAGCGGTTTCTTGTTCGATCTGACCATCAATAGCGGTTGGGTCGGCTTTGCCGTTGATCAGGTCGTTCAATACCGGCGACCCAAGTTCGGCCGCTACCGTCGAGGCCGACGCCCCAGCCTTCTGCAGATCCTGGATGTGATGAAGACGCGTTTGGGTAGCGGAGAAATTGGCTTTCGAGAGAGCAATCTGCCTGCTGAGTTCCGCTGTCTCATCGGCCGCGTTGTTCGCCGCAGCTTGATCGACACCACCGTGGGTAAGCCGGTATGTCTCCAGACGATCGGTTGCGTCAACCAGGTCTTTTTGCAGGCGTGGCAGACTGGCGACTATCGAGTCGAGTTCTTGTTGATCCGACGCGCGATGTTGCTGAACGAGATCTTGTATATAGACTTGTGCGATCGTGTTTGCGACAATTGCGGCCCGTACGGGGTCGGTGTCGGTGTAACCAATGCTAATGACTCGCGAATGCAACTCTTGACCGACCCTCATTCGATTACGCAGGGCTTCCAGTTTTGGAGCATCCAACGCCTCCGGGTTATTCGGGCCGCTGCTGGTGCGCGGCCAAAGCCTGTTCATCATGTCGCTTAGAAACCCACTCGAGTGATGCTGGTCGGGCAGCAGCGGATCAAAACCGGACTTTCCAGCGCCGTTGGCGGCCGCCGTTTTGCCGAGCGCCGCCAGTACGTGGCGTAAATTGGCTTGTGAGGATAGCATGGTCAGATGATCATCAATGCTCGAATCCAGCAAATCTTGAACCGACTGTGTTGCGCCAGCAGCTGCATTCCTGTTTGGAGCGTCAATGATGACCTGCGTCGTTCCCTCGAACTGCATGGGACGAGCAATGCCCGCGAGTCCCGCCATGACGCCGCCGAAAATGGCTATGGCGAGCACGAACCACTTTCTTCTGGCGATGACAGTGACGAGTTGATGGAACGGGGTTGGCGTATCGATGCGCTCACGCAGCTTGCGCCTCCTGAGCGTGTTCGTGTCGCTTGCAGGCAGAGCGATCTGCTTGGCTCGCACAATCCGGTTGGCTACAGAACCTTCCATCTCATACCCCTGTAAGTTCAATTTCGTGAGACAGGCGCGATATGGGCGCCGGCCTGAAGGCCTCTTGGCGCCAAGCCTGGAACATCAATACCGGCCACAAGTCGCGAGCATGATCCTGATGTCCATTGAGGTGGGCGCACCACGTTGCGTCCACCCGTGCCAGATCAAGGATTCCATCATCATGGACGCGGGCGTCGGCGAGTAGATCAGAGGCCCAAGCCCGCAGAGGCCCTTTGAGCCAAGCGCTGATCGGAACGTCAAATCCTTGCTTCGGCCTGTCGGTCAAACGCTGCGGCACATATCGGCCCAGCAGCTGGCGAAGGATCCACTTGCCTCTGCCGTGGCGAACCTTCGCCTTGTTGGGGAGCCGCCAGGCGAATTCGACGACGCGATGATCGAGAATGGGGCATCGTCCCTCTAGACCGCAGGCCATGCTGGCGCGGTCGAGCTTCACCAGTATATCGCCCGGCAGATAGCCGGTCGTGTCGTTGAACAGGAGACGTGACAGCAAGTCGTCGAGCTGTGGTGCGGCGAGATGCGAGGCGGATCGGTCACGCCGGAGAAGTGTTCCGGTGGACGATTCCGTGAGCCGCCAAATCAATTCACTCTCGCTGGACGCTCCCAGCAAACGGGAAAGGCGATGAAGCCGATCACTTCGCAACGCATGCCCCACATCAGTCGGGAGTGGCAAGGCGCGGATGAAGTCCTGGCCGGCGGCACCGGCGAGGAATCCCGCCCCGGCCGCCAACATCCAACGCACTGGACGTGGCAAGTTTTGCTGTCTTTTGAGCCGTCCCGCCAGGAAGTGCCTCGAATAACCTGCGAAGCATTCGTCGCCACCGTCCCCTGATAGCGCCACCGTGACATGTTGGCGTGCCAGCCGTGACACCAGAAGCGTTGCAATTTGGGATTCATCCGCGAACGGTTCGTCCCAGACTCGCGGCAGTTCCGGAATGACGTCACGCATGGCAGCAGGCGAAAGGTGAAGTTCTGCATGATCCGTGCCGAGATACCGGGCAACCGCGGCGGCATGGGGAGCCTCGTCAAATCCGCTCTCGTCGAAAGCAATCGTGAACGTGCGGACGGGCCTGGAAGACTGCGCCTGCATCAGGGCGACGACGGTTGAGCTATCTATTCCGCCCGAAAGGAAGGCGCCTAGCGGCACGTCGGCGACCATACGTTCGCGCACCGCAACGCGGAGCAGTTGATCCAGTTCCGTTGTCAATTCCTCATCGGGGCCGGCGATCGGCTCCCGCCGCGCGGTCACCGCGACTTCGGCCAACGACCACCAGCGGCGGACGCGTCCTTCCAGAGAGCCGACGCTGCGGCATTCGACAACATCTGCCGCAGACACGGATAGGATCGCGCCGGGGGACAGCTTGAACACCCCGCGCCAGATGCAACTGTCATCGGGCACCCATCCCTTTGACAGCATGGCCGTGGCCGCGCCGACATCGAGTTCGAGCGAGAAGCCGGGGAAACATTTGATCGCCTTCAACTCGGACGCGAAGATCAAGGCATCGTGCGTCTGTGCGATGTAGAGTGGCTTCTTACCCATTCGGTCACGAGCAAGGTGCAGGGTGCGCGTCTGTCGATCCCAAAGGCCCAATGCGAACATCCCGACAAAGCGTGCAAGGGCCGCTTCGAGGCCCCACGTCTCGATCGCACACAGCATCACTTCGGTATCGCTGGAGCCGCGGAAACAGTGGCCCGCACTTTCCAAAACACGCCGCAGGTCACGAAAATTGTAGATCTCGCCGTTGAACGTAATGACATACCGTTCAGTCGCGGATTGCATTGGCTGGCGCCCTGCATCCGAAAGGTCGACAATGGCCAGTCGTCGGTGACCGAAGGCGATTCCGCCGTCCCGGTCCATCCATAAACCCTCGCCATCGGGCCCACGATGGCGAAGGGCCGTGGTCATTTGCCTTATCTCCCTGAGCGATCTCGCATCGGCGGCATCTGACGCGAGGAGAATTCCGGCTATCGCACACATAGGGTAGTGTCCTCGCTGAGGTGATGCAGCCGAGCCGCCTGAGGCGTTCGAGCGACAAGGCAAAGAGAGAGCGCGAACCAGACGATGGGATGGCGGATGATGAGATGCGGAATTCCGAAGACCACGATAGACACCGCTAGAGCGACCAGAGCATCGGATCTCGCTCGCCACGCCGCCAGGGCTGCGCAGGTGACAATCCACGCCAAGGCCAGGACCGCGACAAGGCCGCCCTGCGTGTAAAGGTCCAGGATGGTGCTGTGGGCCTCGAAGGGTCGCGGCAGGAACTGCAAATCCGTAATTGGCGGGCGTTCCAGATGTGGTCCAGGGCCAAGGCCCAGCGATCCCGATCTCACGCCCTTGTCCAAGGCCTCGCTCCAGAGGAACAGACGCAGCGCTGCGGTTTCGGCGGTCGCATCTCCGCCCTTATCCTTGGTGAGGCTCTTGGCGAACTCCGCGGCGCTGCTGACTTCAGTCAGAGCATAAGGTGTCATCGCCATCGCCAAGGGCACACAGCCTATCAAGAAAACGAGACCGATCTGCCGCGAAAGTCTGGGCTTTTCGCCCTTGGACATAAGCCAGTTCCGGCCCCTCAGGCCAAGAAATATCAAACAGGTCAGGATTGTTGCATAAAGGTACGTGTCGCTTTTGGTGAGCCTTCCAAGATAGAAGGTCGGGATCAGACTGCAGAGCCCAAGTAAACGACCCCATCGACCGTCGGTGGTCATTGCCAGATGTAGCGCGAGCGGGCCAAATAATGCGCAATACAGCGCGAGTTGGTTCGGGTTGTCGGACCAACCGCAAAAGCGATCCCAGTACCATGGATCGATGCCAAACTGGTGAACCCAACCCCACGCAAGCCCTACTTGCCAGATAAAACCCGCAGTCGCGATTGCCACGACCCACCAGCCAATGCGGCGCAGACGTTGCGCCGCGTCCGGTTCCGCAACGGTGAGGCATGTGATGGCGATCAACAGAATGTATGCGAACGTATCGTGCAGCAGCGGATCCAGCACCAGCACCGTCGTGAAATAACCGACAATGGCGCCTATACCCACAGCGAGTGCCAGGATCAGCCAGAATATCGTGAACCGGGTCAGCGCAGGGGAGCTTTCCAAGCGTCCACCTGCGAGAAGTCGACCTACCGAAAGCGCGATCCAAAGCGTTAGGAACAATTCGGCGTAGCCCGTCGACAAACCAGGAATGACAAGCTGCGTGGCATATGACATGACAATGCCGCAGGCTAGGATGGCGTCGCGGATCATTGTCGAGCCCCGTCCAGTTGACGGCTTCCCGAAGCCTTTGCCAGCAAAACAGTGGGAGTTGACCGCGAAAGAGTGCCGTGCGCGCTTGCGAGCACGTTTTTGTACAGATCGCAATACTGATCGACGACCCCCGCGAGTGCGAACCGCTCCCTGACAAAATCCACGGAACGACTACCCATGAGTCTGCCGCGGTCGGGATCGGACAGAATGTCGATTATCCTGGACGCAAGTGCATTCACGTCGCGTGGTGGAACGAGATAGCCGTTCCATCCGTCTTCTATCACGTCATTGCAGCCTGGCATCCGTGAGGCCACGACCGGCAATCCTGCCAATCCCGCTTCCAGCAAGACGCGCGGAACCCCTTCCCGATATTGCGTGGGAAATGCGAACACATCCGCCATGCCAAGAAGCGCCGGAACGTCCCGCCTTGCGCCCAAGGCGATTACGTGAGGAGCGCAGCGGTCAATATCTGACTTCCTGACTGCGAATGGGCCCTCGGAATCCCGCGGACCGACAAGCACGAAACGCGCTTTCGGCCTTTGTGTCAGGATACGCGGGATGGCTTCAAGGAGCGTTGGAATTCCCTTGTGACGGGTCAGACGGCCGACAAATATGACAATTTCCGCCGACTCAAGGCCAAGCTTCTCTCGCATCGTGGCGGCCGAAGGACCGCGGTGCCTTGCCGTTGCGAATCCTTCTACATCGATGCCAGAACTTCGGATCAGCCTTCCCTCGCCGCGTCCAAGCAGCCGGTAGCGCTCGAAGAAGACCTGGTCATCCCGGTTTTGAAACACGGTTGCGGCAGTCCAAAACGAGGCGAGACCTTGAAGACCGCAAAAGACGGGACGCAGCGCGAGCGCCCTGGGTTCGCGTGAGGAGAATGTCCAACCAAGCCCATTGATCGTGCGAATGACGGGAACCTGCCCGCGTACGGCTAGCGGCGTCAACAGGTTGGGCTTGGTGTCGAAACTCTGGATAATGTCTGGCCGCAGTTCGATCAGCAATTTGCGAATTGCTTTCATTTCACCCAATTCCCCGCTGCCTTTGGCAAAGCGGTCGAAAGACAATCGACGATGCGGAATCCCATGCGGCACAAACGCGTTCCCATCGTCACTGGAAACGGCAGTGACGCGGAAGCCCCGTTCGCGCACTGCCAATAGGAACGGGATTCTCAGGGGGTGATCCTCGCCACCCACACACGCCAGATGCGGCTTCATCCTGCCTCTCCCGCGCGTGCGCGACGGTTCAAGCATACGATGTGATGCCCGTTTGGATTTGTCCTCATCGCCCGCTTGATCGCTTTCATCGGCTAGCACCCAACCCCACGCTAGGGGCAGGCCGTCCCAATGTCCTCGTCTGTTTGAATGAAGCACATTGCGTCCGCAGGACACGGCATGCAAAACGATGCCACTTTGATGATGCCAGCAATACCAACCGCTGGAGCAGGACAAATGGAATCGATGAGAGTCGCCACCTCGCTACCGAGGCGAAAGCGATCTTGCTCGGCCGGCACGCCGCGGTGGAAAATGAGGGCCGGAATCCTATTTGACCAAGACACAGGTCCCGAGGAGCAAGCAACGCCTCGCCGCTACCTACAATCTTGGCTTACGTCCATATTGATGGACTAAATTTGCGAAATCTGCGCCGCCGGCACTTCACGCCGCTTCGGCTGGAAGGTTCGTGGTGGATGGGGGGCTGGTTTAAGTGTCCTACAAATTGATGCGACCGGACGCACAAAGGTACCTCGGCCAAGCGTCGCACGACACTTACTTCGAATACACCCAAACACCGAGAAGCCGTGGACTTGCTTGAAATTCTATGAAAGTCGACCGGCAGAGCTGCCGCTGGAGGACATGACAGGGAGCGTAAGCCTTGCCAGGAGGCAAGGCCAGAGGCTCTCTACAGTACCAAGAAAGATGATGCCGAGAGCGACATATGGGGAGAAACCGTAGCGAACTGGACTTGATGTGCGCTGCCAACTCCATCGCTGTCGTACGAAAGCGCGCCAGTCGTGCTGTTGTAAATGACGTGCTCGGCGCTGCTATGCGCACCTGTGCCGATGTGGAATGCCGCCGGAGGCAGGGCGCCCGCATGCAATCCGGCAAACACCGCATGGTCGAGCTGGATCTTGTCGCGTGCTACATTGAAGTCAGTAACCTTCGCGACATTGGCTGCGCCGAGGGCGGAATTGAAAACGAAAACGTCCGCGCCGCCGTGCCCTGTCAAGACATCCCGGCCTCCGGCGCCGCTGATGATGTTGTCACCGGCATTGCCCTGGATGGTCTGGCCGAACGCGTTGCCCGTGAGGTTGATCGCCCCTTTGCCGGCCGCATTCGTCGTTGCGAGGTGCTCGATTTGCGATCCTGCCGACAACGCATAACTCACAGAGGCCAGCACTGTATCGTTACCGCCGCGCGCCACCTCGATCGCCCGGTCGCCTGCATTGTTGACATGATATGTGTCATTGCCTCCCTGCCCGATCATAGTGTCGGCGCCAGTCGTCCCATGAAAGACATCCGATCTGCCAGTGCCTTTGAATGTGTGAACGGCAGGCTGTATGGCGACACCATCAGGCTGCGTCGCCACCGCGTCGACACTTTGATTATGCTGCAGGAAAAAAGCCCTCAGCGCTGGCGAGGCTCCCAAAGCTGTGTCGCCTTGCTGAGAACCCCAAGCATAGGCATAGTCGAAGGCTGGTGAGGGAACCAACTTCGCCCAGTGGTCCATCATGGTCTGCTCCTGGGAGGCCGACGGAAGCACATATTTCCCATCGGTGTCGGTGATCCAAGTGCCGCCCCCAAATGTCTGATAGACCGGAACGATTTTACTCGCCGGGATGCCTGCAGCCTCCGCCGCAGCGACCGTTTTATCGATCATATTGTAATCGGTCGTGCTTGTTCCCGTCCGAACCGGATAGGGTGATAATCCGTAATAGTCGATGTGGGTGTTGGCTGGGTTGTAGGTGTTCGAAAAGTCCGGATTTGCCGACGATCCCATGTTCATCATTGTGATGAAGGTCTTGGCGCCCGGAAAATGGGAGTGGATCCAGTCTGATTCGGCTTTCAGGTTCGCCGCGCTCGCGTATGTATGCCATTTGCCCGTGGGGTCGGGTTCATCAAGCAGGAAGAATCCAAACACCTTGGAGTTGCCTATGAACGGAGTGACTTTGTCGATAAAAGACGTTGTTGTCCCGCCTGCCTCATTCAGCCAAACTAGGCCCTTCATGCCGGTAGGCAGGGCATTGACTTGGGCAACCGATTGAACGTCAGCGAGGTTGAACCCGGCGGCGGCAATGTCGGCGCCCGACCCACCCGATGTATAATGAAGAATAGGCATCTGATTCCCTCATCTGATTTGATAGCGCCCGACACCTGCCTACAAGAACCGAAACGTTAGGGCAAAATCAAATAGCACCTCTGCCTGATAGAATCCTTGATCAGCATCGCCATGGAATCGTCGAAAGTTGATGGTGCGCCGCTTGAGTTGATGAGAATGCATCCAACGTTTCTAGCCAAATGCGTATGGCACCAAATCCTTTGAACCGCCCGGCCCGAAAACGACTCGACGTGCCCGACGGAACGAATGGACTTGACGTGTTTGGAATTGGCTATGTCCAGGCGGCAATGCTTGCCGAGGTGGTTACCAGGATGCTCTGCCTCGACATCGACACAAGGAAGGTGGAGCGGCTCAATCCGGGCTTCCTCCCGATCTTGGAACCGGGCCTTGAAAGCATCGCGAGGCAGAATCACGCAGCCGACCGCGTCAACTTCACCACGGATGGCCGTCGTCAACATGCGCGAATCGACCATGACGCGCGAATCCGACATCGTGCTGCCGACGCTGGCGGGGCCTGAGATCGGCGTCGCCTCGACCAAGGCTTTTACTTGCCAGCTCTCAGTACTGGCCTGGCTCGCCGTGCAGGCGGGCGTGGCACGCGGCACGATCTCGAAAGAGCAGGAGAAAATCCTGGTGCGGGAGCTCTCCGAAGCGCCGCGCTATGCCAACCAGGTGCTGAAGCTCGAAGAGCAGATCGAGCGGGTCGCGCGTGAGATATCGCGCTACTCCGATGTGCTCTACCTCGGCCGCGACACCAATTTCCCGCTGGCCATGGAAGGCGCGCTAAAACTCAAGGAAATCTCCTACATCCATGCCGAGGGCTATGCCGCGGGCGAGTTGAAGCACGGGCCGATCGCGCTGATCGACGAGAACATGCCGGTGATCGTGATTGCGCCGCACGATCGCATCTTCGAGAAAACCGTGTCCAACATGCAGGAAGTAGCGGCTCGCGGCGGCAAGATCATCCTGATCACCGACGCCAAGGGCGCGGCACAGGTGAGCGTGAAGACGATGGAGACCATCGTGCTTCCGGATGTGCCGGAAATCATCTCGCCGATCATCTACGCGCTGCCGATCCAGATGCTCGCCTATTTCGCCGCCGTGTTCATGGGCACCGACGTCGATCAGCCGCGCAATCTGGCGAAATCGGTGACGGTGGAATAGGCTGAACAAAACCGAAAGTGACGTGCGAGAGAGGCAATCATCCCTATTTATTTCATTTGCCGGATAACCTTATTAGCCGAGCGCCGTATCTTTCCTATACTCTTCATCTTCGGCAAAGCAGTACACAAATACATTGCCCGATAGCTCATCGGTCACCTGAATCCATTCCCGTCCCCATTTTCGCACAGTGAAGCGTCGACCGCTCAAGGTGGACGCCGCGGCGCGCGGTGTAGAAGCCTCAATCCTGCTGGCCCGCACAGCACGTTTCCCCCGCATTTCCTCAACCAGATAAACGGGCATCAGAAGCCCCCCAACCGTGACCAATTTCAACGCCGGCTAATGGGTTAGGTTCCAACACACCTGGTCCGATCTGCATCTGGACGACTGAATTCTACGCTGGACACCTATCTGTCAGGAAGGAAGCAAGCGTCTGGAGGCGCTTACTCGCGGAAAATGGCACCACGCAAAGGAGAAACGCGATGCGCGAGGCGTCGTTGATGGCGACATGGATGAATTCCCAGCCGACGCCGCGGCTGTCGGACTGGCCCTTGCGATCGCCTGCGATGCTGGCGAAACGCCAACCTCATGCGCGGTATGGATTCCGACGACCTCGGTGCGCCGCTTGATCTCGCCGTTGAGGCGCTCGATCGTATTCGTCGAGTGGAGCTTGGCGCGATGTTCCTTCGGGAAGGTCATGTAGGCCAGCACGTCGGGCTCGGCGTCGTCCATGATTGTCGCCAGCTTCGGCACCTTAGGCCGGATCTGGTTGGCGACGGCGCGCCATTGGGCGCTGGCGGCTTCCGAGGTCTCTTGGGCAAACGCGGTGGCGATGAAGGCTGAGACGACCCTGCGGCCGCTCTTGCCGACATGGGCCAGCACGTTCCTCATGAAGTGGACGCGGCACCTCTGCCATGTCGCGCACAGCACCTTGGTGACGGCGCTCTTGAGGCCTTCGTGCGCGTCGGAGACGACGAGCTTGACGCCGCGCAGGCCGCGACGTGTCAGCTTGCGCAGGAACTCCGTCCAGATCGGCTCGGCCTCCGAGGTGCCAATCTCCATGCCCAGGACCTCGCGCCGGCCGTCCGCGTTGACGCCGACGGCGATGATGACGGCGACCGAAACGATCCGCCCACCGCGGCGCACCTTCAGGTAAGTGGCATCGATCCACAGGTATGGCCAATCGCCCTCGATCGGCCGCTCGAGGAAGGCCTTCACCTTACCGTCGATCTCCTCGCACAGCCGCGAGACCTGGCTCTTGGAGATGCCACTCATCCCCATGGCCTTGACCAGGTCGTCAACCGACCGGGTCGAGATGCCTTGCACATAAGCTTCCTGGATGACGGCGGTCAGCGCCTTCTCGGCCATGCGGCGCGGTTCGAGGAAACCCGGGAAGTAGCTTCCCTTCCTGAGCTTCGGGATGCGCAGCTCGACCGTGCCGGCCCGCGTCTCCCAGTCCCGGTCGCGGTAGCCGTTGCGCTGGGCGAGCCGCAGCGGGTTCTTCTCGCCATAGCCGGCGCCGGTGGCCGCGCCCACCTCCATTTCCGTCAGCCGCTCGGCGGCAAAGCCGATCATCTCGCGCAGCAGATCGGCATCCGGGGTCTTCTCCACGAGCGTGCGCAGGTTCATCATGTCGTCGGTCATCGGTGGTCCTTCCGAAATGGGGTTGGCGTCAACAACCAAACCCTACCGGAAAACGCCGATGACCACCGACACCCCGCTCACTCGCTACAGCGCTACTAACGGCGCGCTCGCGAGCGGCTTCGTAACCGCCAGCTACACCACTTGATGGGACACGACCTAAGCCCCACCTAAGCCACCACTGCGCAATTCGATCAGACTTAGGTCCAGCGCATGCCCGACCGAAGCCCCACCGTTGGAACATTTGCGTTCTCCCAAAGTTGGCAGCGCGCTGACTACATTGATGATCGGGGCTGTTGGGAGAAAAATGAAAAGGAAACAGGTGTCCTGCGAGTGTGCCATGAAGCATCCACTTGCTTCAGAAACCCGAGGGGTCGAAGTCAACGCCGGCATTGCGCTGGCCGACGCCGTCGGAATTCATGAAGTTCCCAATGTCAAATATCCTGCCCGACAACCGCCCGGTCGTTGTGAACCCCGCGACCCACAAGATCATCAAGATCAACGAACAGACCTACTTTATGGCTAAGCCTGTCGCCCAAATGGCGGCGATAGACCGACATATTATTGGATATGGCAAATGCTGAGACTGCAATTCGCGCCTGATGGCGAGATGAAAGACTCTCCAGGGGATGTACAAGGCGGCCCCCAGATTTCCAGTGCTCAAGGCAGCATCAATCCGCCGAGACGAACAGAAGACCATCCCGATCGTTGGATCGAATGCCAAGGGGCGATTCAACCAGGCTTTCATGCACTCGTTGATTCCATGCTTTTGGTCGGCTGGACGCGCGGCGAGGTTCTGCGATCACTAAAGCGGCTGATTGCCGTCGACACCGCGACCAGAAAAGAGGCAGGCCACGTCCCGGCCGAGCTTGCGATAGTCCGCGGCAAGGTGCAGCAGATCGACCGCAACGAAATTGAAGGTCCTGCTCTCGCTCACGGGGGTTGCTACGTCGCACGCGTTGGTGGACAGTTGAAGAAATAGCTGAGCCCGCCATTCCCGGCGAACGTCATCGAACGGTCAATCTGCTGGCGAGTTCAACACCTTCAGCGATAAGGACGTCCCGTGGCGCTAGCGCAACGAATTGTCGTGCGACTTGGCGCGGCCTCGGGAAAGCGGCCCGTCCCCGCTCAGGAATACCTCACGTCAACCGCGAACGGCGAGGATTAGGCGCAGGCCCGCCGCACTTGTGCAGGCACCGCTCCAACCCGAACAACCGTCCCCTCTCCTCCGTTCCGGCCCCCCCGCCGAGCAGGTGCATCCTTCGCCATTGCGCACACGGCATGGCTTTTGCCGGTGGTTTCAGCGTGCTCAAACCAGGAGCGCGGTCCAGAACGAGCCATTCCGGCCGGGGGCGCGCCAATTTTGCAGGGAGGCAGGGTTCCTCTTGGCCGTCGGCATTGGTCACCAGCTTCACATTGTCGTGTTTTCACCAGCATTGGATCGATGTAGATTACCTGCGCGTGGGCCGACTTGGTACCTGCCGTCGACCAAGGCAGCCTGCGCGCTCCAGTCAGCCTCCTCGCCCGGTAGGTAATCGTTCGAGGATCAGGCGCTTTCCGGTTGGCGCGGGCGCATAGGCGAACGAAGCACAGCCTAGGCAGCTGCCGATGGCGATCAAATGATAGTGTTCAAGCAACCCATCCTCCCGGCGGCAAGGCGGCGCTCAGCGCTGTCCATCCCTAAACGGCGCACGACGCCAATGTTTCCGCCGTGGCCCATTTTCGCCATTCGGCCCGGAACAACACTCCGAACCCGTCGTTAGATGGCCATATCCAGGAGAAGATGTATGGCCAAGGTGGTGGTGATCACAGGTGCCGGCGCGGGCGTCGGTCGCGCCACCGTCGAGGAGTTTGCTCGAGAGGGCTTCGATGTCGGCCTGCTTTCGCGTGATGCCGCGCGGCTTGAGCGGGCAGCCAATGATGTGCGGCGGTACGGCGTAAACGCGCTGCCGATTCCGACGGATGTCGCCGATCCTGCCGCGGTTGAGGCGGCCGCGGATCGGGTCGAAGCGGAGCTCGGTCCAATCGACATTTGGGTCAATGTCGCGATGGCGACGATATTTTCCCCCGTCGCCAAGCTGACTGCCGAAGAGGTCGAGCGCGGCACCAAGGTGACTTACCTCGGACAGGTACATGGTATGATGGCGGCGCTGAAGAGAATGCGCGTGCGCAATCGCGGAACCATCGTCAACGTCGGGTCGGCGCTGGCCTATCGTTCCGTGCCGCTGCAATCGGTTTACTGCGGCGCCAAAGCAGCGATCAGGGGGTTTACCGACAGTCTGCGTTCCGAGATCATCCACGACAAGCTCGATGTACACCTGACGATGGTCGACCTGCCTGCGGTGAATACGCCGCAATTCGACTGGGCGCTCAACAAGATGGGTCGCAAGGCCAAGCCGGTCGCCCCGATCTTCGAACCCGAAGTGCCGGCACGCGCGATTTTCTTCGCCGCCACGCACAAGCGACGTGACGTCTGGGTTGGCTGGTCGACAGTCAAGGCGATCCTCGCCAACCGCATCGCGCCGGGGTTGATCGACCGCTATCTCGCCAAGGCTGGCTATTGCGGACAACTTGCCGATCGCCCTACCGCTCCGAACGCTCCAGCGAACCTGTTCAAGCCGGTGTCGGGTGACTATTCGGCGCATGGCCGCTTTGACGCCCAGTCACGCGACCGAAGCTGGGAAATGTTTACGGATCGCCACAAGGCATCGGTCATCGCGGTCACCGCGATTGGACTGGCTGTCGTGGCGCTTCGGGCCGCGAAACGCCTGGATGCTTGGAAGCATAACTCGGATAGGCCCAGGACAGGACGGGGAGGCCGCTGACGACTTTATCCGCCGAGGAAGATCCCATGTCTCAGAATGTTGCAGAATTCGTCTGGAAGCGCCTCAACGAGTGGCGCCTGTCGCGGGTCTATGGATATCCCGGCGATGGCGTTGGCGGGCTGGACGTCGCTCTCGAAAAGGCCAAGAGTTATATGGATTACGTTCAGGTCCGCCACGAGGAAATGGCTGCCTTCATGGCTTCCGCGCATGCCAAGTTCACGGGGCAGGTAGGCCTCTGCTTTGCAACCTCGGGGCCGGGCGCCATTCATCTCCTGAACGGCCTTTACGATGCCAAGATGGATCACGTGCCGGTTGTCGCGATCGTCGGACAGCAGGCGCGTTCGGCATTGGGCGCGAATTACCAGCAGGAGGTCGATCTGCAGAACCTCTTCGCCGACGTCACCGAGTATGTGGTGACCGCAGTGGTTCCCACGCAGGTTCGCACCTGCATCGATCGCGCCGTGCGGATCGCGCAGGCCAAGCGCGCGGTCACCTGCGTCATCATTCCCAATGATCTGCAGGAGCTCGAATACGAGGATGCGCCGATGGCTCATGGCGCTACGCACACAGGCATCGGTTTTCCCGGCGCCGCGACGGTCCCGGACATCGAAGATATCAAGAAGGCGGCCGAGATCCTCAACAGCGGCAAGAAGGTCGCGATCCTGGTCGGTGCGGGCGCGCTGCATGCGACCGACGAGGTCATGGCAGTGGCCAACCGACTCAATGCCGGCGTCGCTAAGGCACTGCTTGGCAAGGCGGCATTGCCCGACGACCTGCCGTTCGTCACCGGTTCTCTCGGCCTGCTCGGCACCAAGCCGAGTTGGGACCTGATGAAGCAGTGCGACACTTTTTTGATGGTGGGGTCGGCCTTCCCTTACAGCGAATTCCTGCCCAAGCCGGGTAGTGCGCGCGGCGTCCAGATTGATATTGACGGCGCCAACCTCTCGCTGCGCTATCCAATGGAATACAGCCTCATCGGCGACAGCAAGCAGACCATGGCCGCCCTCCTGCAGCTGCTCGAGCAGAACAAGAACGAGACCTGGCGCCGTGGGATCGAGAAAAACGTCTCTGAATGGTGGGAGACGCTCAAGGATCGCGCCATGGAGCCTGCCGATCCAGTCAATCCCCAGCGCATTTTCCACGAACTTTCTGCGCGGCTTCCGGACGACGTCATCATGACAGGCGATTCAGGTTCAGTCGCTAACTGGTATGCGCGCGACATCCGGATGAGGCGCGGCATGATGGGTTCGCTTTCGGGAGGCCTCGCTTCGTTGGGGGCCGCGACGCCGTATGCGCTCGCCGCCAAGATGGCCTATCCCGATCGGCCCGTGATCGGCTTCATTGGCGACGGCGCCATGCAGATGAACGGGCTCAACGTGATGATCACGGCGAGCAAATATTGGCGGAGCTGGTCCGATCCGCGGTTCGTCGTGATGGTTCTCAACAACCAGGACCTGAACCAGGTGACCTGGGAGGAGCGCGTGCAACTTGGCGATGGCAAGACGCCGCTAACCCAGACAATCCCCGACTTTGCCTATCACAAGTATGCCGAACTGCTCGGATTCAAGGGCATCTACTGCGATGATCCCGAACAGATCGGTGCGGCATGGGACGAGGCGCTGGCTTCCGATCGCCCTGTCATCATGAACATGAAGGCCGATCCGAACGTGCCGCCGCTGCCGCCGCACATCACCCTCAAGGATGCCAAGAATTTCATGACGATGATGGCTGACGAGCCCGAACTCGCCAGCGTCATCAAGAATAGCGCGAAGCAGATGCTGGCCGGCGTTTTGCCGGGCAACGAGTGAGCCATGTTCGGCACACGTGAGCGGCGGCGCGATCCACTTGAGCCGGAGTCAGTCGTGAACATGCCGGTCCCGGCACATTCATCGCGGCGGGAGGACATCGCCCCGAGCGCGGTGATCACGGCTGCCCGGCATCTCAGCCGGGCGGCAGGTATGATCGCCGCATCGGTGCTGATTGACAGCGCGATGGAGCATTACCGCGGCAATTTTCACAACAGGGCGATGTGGACGCCTCTCGTCACTCCGGCTCTCTCGATCGTGTCAGCGTTCCCAACAGAGCAAATACCTGGAAAGGGGATTACGCAGCATCACTATGCCGACTTTCGGCCCTTGGATTTGGCGCCGCCCTTGATGCCTTCCTTGGCAAGGCTCTTGTGAAGCACTGAGGCTAAGTCGATGACGTTCTCTTTTGGCGCCGGCGCCGGCTTGGGCGGTGCTTTGCCTTTGCGCTTGGCGTCGATCATCGCGATCAACGCATCCTCGTATGTGTCTTCGAACTTCGACGGATCGAACTTGGTGACTTTCTTGTCGATCAACAGCCCGGCGATCTCAAGAAGGTCTTCGTCGTATTTGGGGCTTTGCAAGCCACTGAACACGGTCTTTTCCGACGTCATCTCGTTGTGAGTGCGCAATTCGGTCAGCAGCATCCCGTTTTGGAAGGGTTGGATCAGCACCTCGCGCCCGCGCTGGTAGAGCACCACGCAAGACCGTGCAGCCACCCGCTTGTTCGCCATCGCGTCGCGTAGGATGGAACAGGCTTCGAGGGAAGCTTCGTCCGCCGGGATGAGGTAGTAAGGCTTTTCCAGATATCGGGTGTCGACATCTTCGATTGCGACGAATGAATCGACCTCGAGCGTACCAGCCGCATCGAAACGATCGACAACTGGCCTCCCTATAACATCGCCAAGACAAGCGACGACGATTACCGCATCACCATGGCGGTGGCCGGCTTCTGGCAGGCCGAACTGACCCTCACGCAGGAGCAGAACATGCTCGTGGTATCTGGTCAGAAGACTGGCGACGACGAGAGCGATGACAAGAGTCAGTACCTGCATCGCGGCATCGCCGGGCGCGCCTTCCAGCGCCGCTTCGAACTGGCCGACCACGTCAAGGTCGTTGGCGCTGCCCTTGTCAATGGTCTGCTGACAATCGATCTGAAGCGCGAGATTCCCGAAGAGATGAAGCCGCGCAAGATCGAGGTCGCAGCCGACACGACGCTGCCGAAGGGCGCGATGAAGCAGATCGAGGGCGAGAAGAAGGCCGCCTGAGATCTCCGCAAGGGTGCCGGGCATTGCCCGGCACCCTCACACCCAACGGCCGAAAGGAGAAAAATCATGAGTATCCGTGATCTGATACCTTGGGGCCGCGACAATGGCGACCAGGCCGCCAGCCTTTTCCGTGACGGTGAGCGCGACCCGTTCCTGTCGATGCCAAACAGGCTGTTCCGGAATTCTGAGCGGTTGAGGAGGGCTGACGAAAAGCCGGTCGATCAGCTCTTCGCAACGACTCTGATCGATCCAGTGCGGCCAAGAACGTCAACGACCACCTGAGAGCCGGTACGACGGAGCGCCACGTCCACCGATCCGGCACCCAGAGAAAGCCGTCTCAGGACGATTTGATCCAGGAAGCTCGGCAAGACAGGGGCGTCAAAAATGACAAACTGAGAATTCGGATCAAATTCGAGGCCGAGGCAAGCTTGCACGAAAAGCAATGGCGCAGCGGCCGCCCACGCCTGGGGATTGCATGCGACCGGATAGAATGTCGGTGCTTGGGCACTTTGGCGCGGGAAGCCGCAGAATAGTTCTGGCAAGCGACGCAGATCGAGATATGTCGAAGCGGCGAACAGACCTTCGAATATCTTTGCAGCTTGGTGTCGGAAGCCATAGCGAGCGAAGCCGGCGGCGATCAACGCGTTGTCATGTGGCCAGACAGAGCCATTATGATAGCTCATTGGATTGTAGCGGGCCTCTGTCGCAGCAATGGTTCTGATACCCCAGCCCGTAAAAAAGGCGCGCTCCGTGAGACTCTGAACCACAGACTTTGCTCGCTCGGCACGCGCGAGACCGGTGAAAAGTGCATGACCGGCATTTGACGAACGTACCCTGCAGGGGCGCTTGTCTCCGTCGAGCGCAAGCACATATGTGCCGAGCTGCTCGTCGAAAAAACAGACGTCGAAGCGATCGCGGAGGTCCGATGCCTTGGCTTCGAGCTTGTTGGCTCGCGCCGAATTGCCGAGCCGACGAGAGATGGCAGCGGCCGCGCACCATGCTCCATAGACGTATGCCTGCACCTCGGCGAGTGCGATCGATCCCTTCGCGAGCGTTCCGTCTGCGTGAAAAACAGAATCGCTGCTGTCCTTCCAACCCTGGTTTACCAAACCATCTGGCGTCAATCGCTGGTACTCAACGAAACCGTCCTTGTCGCGGTCACCGTAATCGCCGATCCAAGCGAGAGCAGCTTCGATATTGGGCATCAGACGCTGCAATGTTTCGAGATCGCTTGTCCTCTCCAGATAAGCACCTGCCAACATGATAAAGAGGGGGGTGGAGTCGACGCTGCCATAGTACCGGCGGAACGGCACCTCCCGAAGCACCGCCATTTCGCCACGCCGCAATTCGTGAAGGATCTTCCCAGGTTCCGCGTCCGACACATGATCCAGCTCGGTTGCCTGATTGGCTGCGAGATAAAGGAGTACGCCGCGTGCTATCGAGGGGTCGAGCCAAAGCATCTCCATGGCAGTGATGAGAGCGTCACGCCCGAACACGGTGCTGAACCATGGAATGCCAGCATAGGGATAGGGTCCCTCAGGTGTTTGTGTGATCAGCATGTAGAGGTCCGACACACTTCGGTGCACCGCCTCATCAAAGATTTCGTTGGAGGTCGTTATGGCGGCGGCCTTCGATGTGGAATAACGCAGCGCCCGCCGCGCATCGCGAAGTGCAATGAAAAAGGTGCGCCGAGGCGACTGGTCGCCGATTTCCCGCTGGTCACAGCCGACATCGACGAAAAGCGAACGGGTTTCGTGAGGTGCGAGTTCGATCACAAACCTCGCCTGTTCGCCGGTGAGCGTCGCCGGCACGGGATCGAAGGACAAAATGGTAGCGCGTCGCATGCCATCCAAGCCCATGTAAGCGAGCGTAACCCGGTTACCGGCCACGTCCGGTTGACAATCCTCTCCTCGCTGAGGCCGCGGCGTGCCCCGCACCTCGAAAAGATCCGCAAAATCGGATGCGAAAACCAGTTCAAGCTGGAGACGATGCGGAAATTCATCGAAATTTCGCACAGCCAGCCGCTCGAAGCATCGGGCGCCCCACAATAATCGGGACCGCCGGAGATGAATTAAGTCGTGCTTCAGCACGCGAACGCCTTCGGCATCGAAAATGTCTGGATTGGTTAAATCGCAAGTCAAGGTGGCATTGTCGTCACGCAATGTCGAACTGAGCAGCATAGGCCTGGCGCCATTGATCGTCAGACCAAGATGCGAAAGATAGCGTGTGTCGCGATAGTAAATCCCGTCTGGGCTACCAGGACCAGAGAGGACGTCGCCGTTACGGTCGAAGACGCCGAAAATGTCGTCATGCTTGAGTGTTCGGGGCCGGCGCTCCTGCAGAGAGGGGACGAAAAGCTGGGCAAGATGGGTAACGCCGGATCCCCCGGGAAAAGGTGCATGGGAGATCGCTTCAGCACTCACGGATTGCATCGCTGAGACCTCTACTTCAAGCTGACACTTGAGCGCGTCTGGCGCGAGCCATCGCAGCGCCTGATGATAGCGCGACAAGACGATTATAAATCGACACATAGTCGAATGCCATACGCTCGGCCGAGAACCGTTCTTCGAAAACAGCCCGGATCCGTCGCCGATCCAAATTGCCGGCCGACCTTATCGCCTCAATTCCCTCCTCGACTGTTGTTACGACAAACCCCGAGACCCCATGGTCAATCACCTCGGATACCGCGCCTCGATCAAACGCAATTACGGGGGTGCCGCATGCCATGGCTTCGATCATCACCAACCCAAAGGGCTCGGGCCAATTTATTGGAAAAAGCAATGCTCGGGCGTTGCCAAGGAAATCAGCCTTATGATGTTCATCTATTTCGCCGAGGAATTCCACGTTGGGATGTGTGGCGATCATGGGCGAGATTTCGTTCTCCCAAAATAGCCTGTCCTGCTTGTCGATTTTGGCCGCGATCTTCAATGTCATGCCAGCGCGCGTGGCGATCTCGATCGCTGTCTCCGGACCTTTTTCCGGAGAAATACGGCCGAGAAACGCCAGATAATCGCCCGAGGGATCCGGTGTCATCGGCAGTAGATCGCGCGGTAGCCCATTATAGACGGTCCCGAGCCAGTTGACGGGCGGCATCGGGCGACGTTGTTCTTCCGATATCGACACGAGCGGCACGTCGGGAAAGCTTTGATAGAACGGATGCAGGTCAGGAAGATCAAGACGCCCATGCAGCGTCGTGAGCGCAGGAGTTTGGATGGTATTGAGCAGTTGGAACTGCAGCAGATCAGTGTGAAAATGAATGACGTCGAACTCGTCGGCAACCCGTCGAACGCGATCGAGCATTATGATGTGATGTGGAACGGGATCGAGGACAGTCGGATCAAGTCTCAAGGCCCGGTCGCAGCATTTTATCAGCTCCGCCGAGGTGTGCGAATCTCCACTTGCGAAAAGCGTGACCTCATGACCGCGACGGACAAGCTCCTCGGCAAGGTACGACACGATCCGCTCGGTACCACCATAGAATTTTGGGGGAACGCTTTCTGTTAACGGTGCGACTTGGGCAACCCTCATCGATCCAGTCCATTTGTGTCGTTCACCCGATTCGGTGCACCCACTTCCGGCTTTTCGGGGAACCTAACACCGCAGAATCCAGATTGTTCCGGCGCTGAGCGAGCCTGTCTTGCCGGCGGACAGATGCTCGCAGATGACGATCGGTCGGGAGCACTGGCCGAGCTTCCCACGCGGATGTGCGGTTCTGACCAGGAGGATCTATCATGGAGGTTCTGGCATGTCCGTGAGTTCAACGAAGCGAGTGTGCGTGACCTTGCTTGCGGGAATTCTGATGCTCTCGCCTGCGGCTTTGCTCCGGCCACGGCAAAGGTCCCAAGTGACTTCACCGCAATCGTGCGCCAGAATTGCCGGCCGTGGTTGCCATCACGACCCGGCAGATCATTCAAGACCAGACGACGTTGAATGACTTCCTGAGCCCATTCGATGGCCCGGATCCGGCCAGCCGCAGGTGCGGGAAGCGGCAACGCCCGGCCGACGAACGCTCAACATGACCACCATGAACTCGTGGATAATATAAAAAATCGTCGTGAAGGATGCGGTCGTGACACATGAGCAGCCAGCGTGGCAAGCGCTCGTCCAGTTTCGAACGAGCATTGACCAGTGCGGTGAAGCCGGTCTGCACATAGAGCACGCGAGATAGCACAGCAAAAACGCCTTCAGCATCGCGCTCGCCGGCCGGTGCTCGCCCGTAACACGCCGAGGTTGGAGCCGCGCTCGGCCCCGAAGGTTATGTCCAACCGTTCGGGGGTTAGTTCAAGTCGACCGCGGCTTTTCCTGAAAAAGCCCACTACCTCCTAGCACTACTTTGGCAGTTTAGGTTTGAGGGCGTGTGCGGGCAGCTTCTGACAGTGAGGACATCTGCGGGGTGGCGATCGCGTGAAGAGGTCGAGAATGGCTTGTCTAACAGCTGGCATGCTCGGTTGTGGCGGTGGTCCGCCGACTCTTTTTTTTTCGTCCCGCTGCTTTGAGGCGGCGGGCTTGGAGAAAGGCGTAGGCGATCATGGTCATCAAGGCATGTCGATGTAATCCAGTCCATGATCGGCCTTCGAAGTGGTCGAGGCCGAGTTCCTCCTTCAATTGCTGATGTGCCTGCTCACAAACCCACCTGGCCTTGATCGTGGCGGCGAGCATCTTGAGGCTCGCATCGGCCGGTAGGTTCGACACATAGTATTTTTGCTCGCCAGTCGACCGGCGTTCGCCGACGAGCCAGACCTCGTCGCCTGGCATGCATTGCACGCGATTGTCGAGCATCCGGTGCTTATGACCATCCGCAACGCGGACACGGCGAGCCGCAAAGAGGCATGTCAGCCGACCTTTAGTGCCGCGCCGCCAGCTTATCTTGTGCCATCTCTCACCAGACAGCATCACCTCGGCAGAGACCGGCGGCTGGTCTGGGACATGATATTGGCGGCGCCTGCCGGTGGTCGCGACCGGGAAGATCAGATCAACATCGGCCGGATAGACGTTTTGGCGTCGCGATAGTCCTACAGCCCACAGCAGACCGCGCTCACTTAAAGCCTGACGAAAAGAGCTGCTCGACCCGTAACCCGCGTCGGCAAGCACGCAGCCGAAACGCACGCCGGAGGCGATGATACGATCGATCTCTTCGATGGCGATCTCCGGCTTTGTCAGAGCGACCTGTCGATCCTTCGGGACGCGCGCCCGCATCATCCGCTCGGGATCATTCGTCCAGGTGTCGGGCAGGAAGAGCCGAAGGCCCACCATCACCGGCACTTCGCGCGAGGCCAGGGTCACCGACACCAGTGACTGGCAATTGGACGTCTTGCCAAGCGACGAAGCGTATTGAGGCGCGACACCAACCGAATGTTGTCCCTTCTTCGGTAACGCTGTGTCGTCGATGACGAGAAAACCCGCCTCATCGCCGACCAGGCGATCTGCCTCCTTCAGCAGGGCGGCCTCGAGCGGGGCGCTGTCCCAAACCCCTGCCGCGACGAAATGATGAAGCTGATCGTAGCCGACCTCGCCAGTGCGCGCGGCCATCGGTTGTACGCTCTTACGGTCGCCCGGCCCGATCAGACCAGCAATGTACAGCGGACACATCCGGCGCCGAGCTGGATGCGAAAGACCTGCCAAAAACGGTTGAAGCCAGTGCTCGAGATCGGCTTGCCAGTCCACATCCATTGATCGGCCCTCCACAAGCCGACCTCCCATGAATCACGCAAACTCTCTCTTGGGAATTCCAAAAACGCGCCGCCGCTAAAAATCTGCCAAAGTAGTGCTAGGACGTAGTGACGATTTAACGGGTTGGGATTCCCAAGGAAGCGCAAATCAGATTCAACGCTGATTTTTGGAGGTCAGCGATGGACTGCGATGCGCTTCGAGACGATCAGTGGGAACGGATCAAGGGCTTTGTGCCTGGCGGTACGAAGGGCAAGCGCGGCCCGCGCACCGACAACCGGAAGTTCCTCGATGCCCTGCTGTGGATGGCCCGCTCGGGTGGGCGCTGGCGTGATCTACCCGAGCGGCTCGGCGACTATCGATCCGTGAAGCGGCGCTACTATCGCTGGATCGAAATGGGCGTTCTCGACGAGATGCTTATGGTTCTTGCGCGCGAAGCCGATCTGGAATGGCTGATGATCGACTCGACCATTGTGCGCGCTCATCAGCACGCCCGCCGGTGCGCGCCGGTCAAAAGGGGGGCGGATGCCCAAGGTCTGGGCCGGTCTCGCGGCGGCCTGAGCACCAAAATCCATGCGGCAGGCGATGCTCTTGGGTTACCGGTTCGCCTGATCGCAAGCCCAGGGCAGCGTAATGACATCGCCTTCGCGCATGATCTCGTCGACGGCTTCGAGACCGGCGCAGCGATCGCCGACAAGGGCTATGACGCCGACCATTTGCTTGAAAAGATCGCAGAAATAGGCGCCGACGTCGTCATCCCGCCCAAGCGCAATCGAAAGCATCAGCGTCCCTACGACGCTGATCTCTACAAGGAGCGCAACATCATCGAGCGTTTCTTCAACAAACTCAAACAGTTCCGCCGCGTCGCAACTCGATACGACAAGCTGCTCGCCAACTTCATGGGCTTTGTCAAACTTGCAGCTATCGCCATCTGGCTCAGGTAGTTAAATCGTCACTACGCCCTAGCAGGTTGATGAAAAAGTCCCAGAGATACCCGTTTTGAATCTGGTTTGCACCGTGTCTGATTCCGATACGTTCCGTGAACAAAACAGTTACGCCTACGTACCGCAATGATCGAAGCCTTGACGGGCCGCCCCTTGCCGCCCGAGTGCTTAGGAGAGGTCTCGTCGGGCCTGTCCAGGCTTGGCTGACTGAGTGGTAACCGGCCGACGCCCAAGATTAATCCTACTCCCGATTGCCAGATCCATGAAAGAAGGACTGGATTTCCTCCATGTCAACGCGGCCGTCGCAGGTGCCGAACTCCAATCGTCGCGTCATGCCGCCATTCTGCCGATCGAGTGATATTCGATGCCGTGGCGCGCCACGACCTTGGGATCGTAGAGGTTGCGGCCATCGAAGATGACCGGCGTGGTCAGTGCATCCTTCAGTGCATCGAAGGACGGTGCGCGGAAACTCTTCCATTCGGTGGCGATCAGCAGCGCATCGGCGCCGCGCAATGCCGCTTCCTTGGTGCCGCACAGCATCAGGTCGTCGCGCAGCCCGTAGATGGCCTGGCATTCCTGCATGGCCTCGGGGTCATAGGCCTGCACGGTCGCGCCGGCGTTCCAGAGCGCTTCCATCAGGACACGCGCGGGCGCCTCGCGCATGTCGTCGGTGTTGGGCTTGAAGGCCAAGCCCCACAGCGCGAAGGTCTTGCCCTCGAGGTTGCCCTTGAAATAGCGGTGCACCTTGTCGAACAGGACGGATTTCTGGTCATTGTTGCGCTCCTCGACGGCGCGCAGCAGCTTGGCGTCGAACTTGACGCCCTCGGCGGTCTTGATCAGGGCACGGACATCCTTGGGAAAGCACGAGCCGCCATAGCCGAGACCCGGATAGATGAAATGGTAGCCGATGCGCGGATCGCTGCCGATGCCTTTGCGCACCTCCTCGATGTCCGCGCCGAGCTGCTCGGCAAGGTTCGCCATCTCGTTCATGAAGCTGATCTTGGTCGCCAGCATGCAATTGGCGGCGTATTTCGTGAATTCGGCGCTGCGCACGTCCATCACGATCATCTTCTCGTGGTTGCGATTGAAGGGCGCGTAGAGTTCGCGCATCACCGCCTCGGTGTCCTCGCTGTCGGTGCCGACGATGATGCGATCCGGCTTCATGCAGTCGGCGACGGCGGAGCCCTCCTTGAGGAATTCTGGATTGGAGGCGACGTCGAAGCTCAAATCCTCGCGCCCGCGCTTCTTCAGCGTCTCGGCGATCCTGGCCTTCACCTTTTCGCAGGTGCCGACCGGCACTGTCGATTTGCCGACGACGATCTTGGCGGTATCCATCTCGCGGCCGATGGTCTCGGCGACCGCCAGGACATATTTGAGGTCGGCCGAACCGTCCTCGCCGGGCGGCGTGCCGACCGCGATCATCTGGATTTCGCCATGCCTGACGGCAGCCGCCGCATCGGTGGTGAACTTGATGCGGCCAGCGGCGTGATTCTCCCTGACGATGCTTTCAAGGCCTGGCTCGAAGATCGGGACAAAGCCCTGGTTGAGCCGCTCCACCTTGCTTGCGTCGATATCGACGCAGACAACCTGGTGGCCAACTTCGGCAAGCACCGCCGCCTGTACGAGGCCGACATAGCCAATTCCAAACACCGTCAAGTTCATTCGGATCTCTTTCTGTGCAGGACTAGGCCGCGAATAGGCCTGGTCGGTTCAGATGTCCCGGTGGCCGGACCGGCCTAGTCAGTTCGGCATGATCTTATCCGGAAGCCCGAACTCGCACCCCCGATCCACAGCGATGAAACCGACTTGCTTGGCATGCAGTATCTAACCCAAACGCAAGGGCTAGTGCCTCTCGAATACGTCTGCGGAGCAACGGTCGACGGCTTCGTGCACCATGGAATGAGAATCGCCAGATGGGTGAGAAGGCCCTTATTCATTATGGATGACCCATGAAAAAATAGCCAACTCTACGGCTTCGACATCCTTCGTTCGCAGGGCGCGGCACGAGTGATATGTCGACGCTACCCGGCGCCCTACTTAGGGCTTAGCCCGCCGGTCACGCCCGGCGGTCCAACCCACCCAAACCCGGACTGTCGGGCCGCCACACGCGCGGCTTGGGATGACGCCAAGTGCTTCTCGAACAGAATCACCTTCTCTGGATAGCCAAGCCCTCGCCTGGCCCCGCAGCTTGGCGAACTGGTGATCGCCACCGGCGCCGAACAACTCCGCACCGACGAACTGGCCGGCGCGCTGGTCTCAATAAAACGAAAGACGCCGCAAAGCGTCATCAATGACCCTATTTTTTCAGCAGCAAGAGAGCTTCGCGGACTAGCGATGGCAGATTGGCTACTGCGCTCGATGAAGGTGACGCCGCACGTGGCGCAAAACACGAACGGGCGCCGTTCCGCTATCGATCGCCGCACGACCCGGCACGGCGGCAATGGCGTCAGCCAGCGCATCCGCAAGCGGATCGAAGAGGCGTTCGGCTGGATCAAGACGGTCGCCGGGCAGGAGAAGACGAAGTTGCGCGGTCGTGACCGCGTCGGGTGGGCCTCAACCTTCGCTGCCGCGGCCTACAATCTGGTGCGGTTGCCGAAGCTTCTGGCGGTGCCGACATGACCGCTCCTGCTGGCTGCCGGTTGATAGGCCGTTTTGCTCGCAGCCTTCCTTCACCTGGAACCTGATCAGACCGTGGGTATGTGAGCAGCCTGACATAGTTGAAACTCTTGACGGAACGGGCAGCTGAGATGCCTTCGCGGACTGGAGAGCACATGAAACGCGAAGCCGAGATTCGCCATAGATCGGAAGAGGTGGATGACAATGTGTTGGGGGACGTCGTCATGGCTCTCCATCGTCGTGTCAAGATCAGCCATGACTTCGATATCCCTTACATTGCAGGCTACAGCATTGATCGACGCACGGTCTACATTGACCGTCACCTGCCACGCACGATGCCGTGGAAGGGTCAAAGAGTGAGGCTGTCCCCTTTCTTGCTGACCCATGAAATTATCGAAAAGGCGCTGCTGGATGAACTTAGGCTGCACTATCTACATGCCCATCAAATCGCGCTATGTGCCGAGCGCGATGCAGTCATGGCCGCAGGCGTCCGCTGGCAAAGATATCAGTCGTTGATGAAGCTCAACGAGAAGCCGATAGACCAAGAGAAGCTCAGGAAGGTGCCTCCCGACCTCGATCTTACACCCTATCGGGACCTGCAGGATTCGCCGTGCTTGATCGGTTGGTCAAAACCCAGAGCGCCCAGGATAAGTCGTAGTCTGCGCACGTCGCGCGGAGGGTCTGGGAAAATCGCGGCAGAGCGCCGGCACATCGGTGCGCACAACGACACCTGCGACAAAAGCCGATCTCAATCGGCTCAGGACCTATCGCTTATAAGGCAGAAAAGGGCGGCGGCTGCATGCAGATTGCCCAGAGGAAGGTGTGGGCTGTCGTTGGATAGCGAATGGCGATTCGCCTCCAATCCTCAGTTCGTGTGAAACTTTGCGGCTCGGCCCCGACGGGTGTGTCTCGCGAGCGCCCTCGCCGGCGAAAGCTTTTCTTGCCGGGGAGGTTGGTTAATGCTTTCTTGCTGCCGAACCTTGGGGACGGCGCTTATGGCGAATGCCAAATACCATGTCGCGAAGAACGCAGACCGTTGGAACGTCCGTTACGACGGCCAGGATTATCCTTATGAGTCCCACGGCTCCGCAGTTCTAGCTGCGGTCAAAGCGGCGATACGCGCTACCGAACAAGGCCACGAGGCGGAAGTTCTAGTCCAAGGCGTCGACGGTAAATGGCGTACCGAATGGCCTGACACTAAACAGGGGAGCCGCTCCCGCTCTTTTGGCCAATCCAGTAATTTGAATTTGCAGTCCGGAGCAGCGAGCATATTGCGGCCAATAAAAACCGCCTCATCTGGCGGGTTGCCGGCGCAAGTTGCCACCGGGCAATCAACAGCATAGTGCAACTGTGCCGTGATGCTGGCTGCGATCCATTACCAAGCGCTCCAGCTCCTACGCAGCCAACCACGAGGCAGCGGTGCTCATGCGCGGCATAGGTCCGCCAGGCAATAGAATGTCGGCTTGCGCTCGCGCGGTTTTCCGCAGGTGGCAAACGAAACTGCACGGCCGATCTGTTGGAATGGCGCCCCATCCGGCAACCCAGCAGTATTTCTGGTTTAGCTGACGGCGATCCCGCTCCCAAAATCGCCGCCGCCAATCAGACCCGGCGGTTCAGCATCATCCCAACCACCTATCAAGGTCGGTCCAATCAGGTTGCGGCTCTCCAACGCTGCTTCGCCTCAACAGAAGAGCCGAGCAGTCGATCTCATCGCACATCGAGGCTTGATCGTCCCGAACGAGCCATTCCGAGCATGTCCGCAATTGTCTGAGGATAGCCGTCTTGGCGCTTCGCTCGGTTTCCATCGTTGCTAACGCTGAACGCCACCCTTTAGGCGACTTGGGCTCTCTTGCGACGCCTATGCATTTAGCAATCTCGCGCGTCCGAACAATGCCGAAGTGGTCCATTCACTCGATCCTTCACCGGCCAATTCCCCTCCCAACTGTTGTGACAAGCTTTTCACGGGCGACGAGATAAGTCGTCCGCCATTTTGATGATGTGCCATCGTCAGTTTGATGCGTAGCGTCCTGAACTTTCTCGAGGCCACGGACGCATGGTCCTCATCGGAGAGCGTGCCAGCGCCCCAGAGCCCTCGGCTCACCAAGCGACCACAATCCGCTAACGCGAAATTTCTGCAAGTCCGCGATTGCGGAAGCTTTCAAGGTAGCCGGAACGGTGTCAGAGACCGAAGTTCGGGAGCCGGCCCCGCTTACTCCGTGCATAGCCTGCCCGCTGGCTCCGGCCGGTGGGCATTTTAGTGTTCGGTCGGGAACAGCCCCGTTAGGCGCAAGTGCCGGCGAACAGCGGGTCCGGTGCTTTTCGCGCTGCTGGCCGGCTCGCGCCCTCCTGTGGGAGCGCGGGCCTAAGCGGCCCGGTGCTGGAACATATGTCAGAGACAAAGGTTCGGGAGCAGCCGCCTACTCCGGGCGGCCTCCACTCTGTGAACTGCCCGCCTGGCTCCGGCCTGCGGGCTTTTTTGTGCGCTATATGGGAACTTGGCATGTCTTGGCAGGTTCGAAAGCGGCAGCTCCCCTGCTGCCGGTCAGGTCCCCCAAGACCTGACCGGCCCGCTTCGTCGCCAGTGAAGCGGGCCCACTGCAACTGTCCGGCAGGGTAGGCGTGCTTGAGCAGGCCGAGACGCCTCCTCTGTTTGAATGATGCCGCGCCAGCAACGACAATGCTAGCTTCGTGTAAGCTGGCGATGTCCCCCCTTACCCCCCCCGCCAGTCAGGCTCGGCGATGAGCCCCCCTCAACCGCCGGGCCTACTGCTACGTCGTACATGCCGACATGCCGAGTAGCTCGTACGTGTCAAAAGCCCCGGTGCTGACCAAAGCACCGGGGCTTTTCCTTTGTGGACCCCGATGGCTGGCGTTCTTTTGGGACGATGGTGAGCTTTGGCGCGTGGGCTTCCGAAAGATCTTGGCGGCTTCATCTGTCGTGATACCGCACTTGCGAGCATAGTAGGCGGCTTCCGTTTTCAAGCTCGCCTCTCCATCGGGATTTCAGTCACCTACTTTGCTTTGTGCTTGGCCTTCTTCCCCATAGGATGAATCATACCACAAAAATGATGCGCCCCGAATAAAGCGGCGTGGCGATTGTTCCGTCCGTTACTTTCTAATGACCCAATCCAGCAAGACTGCGTCAACGCACTCGCACCCGGTGAGCTCGAAGATGAGGCTCCTAGCCAGGTTGCGCCATTCACACTCGGGCACGTCAGTTTCCGAGACCAAATTTCGAAATACAGACCGGACAATGTCTGCATGGAACGCGGACACTCGGTGCTTCTCAGCCTCCCTGGGCGCCTCGTCCGCCTTGCGCTGGCGTAACCGCTTTAGAAGGTCGCGTGATGCTGCGATTGCACGGCGGGATTGGTCTAGATCGCGACGAATTGAGGCGATGTCACTTAAAGAGCGACGCTGCGAGACGAAGCTGGCGTCTATCATCGCACGCGCGACGTCTGTACGGCTTTCGATCATAGCTACCTCCCAATAGCTACAATTTTAACCAGTCGAATCTAATGCGGTGCTCAGAAGGATTCAAATGTCGGTTTGATACCGAGAAAGGCAGCCTTTCGCCAAGCAGACCGCCGGCCGCGGACTGGGACGCGATATGCCGCGCCTATCTCGGGAGCTGATCGAAAAAGATCGGCCGGCGCTCAGTAGGCGGGGGGACCTTGGGGTTTTGATGAGCGCCGGCCGCTGGCGTCCGATAGGACCGCCGCGAGGCAATGTAGCGCCCGACGAATGGGCGTCAAGCGAGCATTGCATTCCGGACGCGCCGGGTCTGAAGCCTCACGCGCCAGCCTTAATCTTCTTCAGCTGCTCTCTGGCTTCAGCGACGCGCGTTTGCGCGTCTCGTACGGTGTCGCAGAGGGCCTCGGGGACGCTGATTCAACCTGCGTGGCCCGGATGGTCCTGATATTGAACTGAGTCCGCACGGTAGCGTCCTTTCGGCTGCACCGCTTGCATTTGACGTTGATGGTTTCCACCGGTTTGTTCCATCCCACCACCTTTGCCACATCGTTAGCCCGGAAGCGGCCCACATGATAACAGTGGCCGCACTCCACGATGAGCAGCAGGTTTGCTTTGCGGCTCGCCCAACGCTGTCCATAGGAGGTCACTTCCGGGTGGAGTAATCCTCGGGCAGCGGCAATAGGCCCAGCCCTGCCGCCCTGAAGTCGGGTTCCTGCTCAGCTATCACGGTAAGCACCTCATGCAGTTTATCGGTGAGGCCATTCAATTGCCAGAACAGTGAACCGCTCGCTTTCAGATGAAGTTGCGCTGCAAGCACTGTCTCGCGGAGGCGAAGCCCATCCCGAATGATCGCCTCGGCATTGCTCTTAAACAGTCTGTCATACCGGCTCGTTCGTCTGCCCATAGCGGCTCTCCTCTCAGTAGCGAGCGACCGCCCCACCGCCCTCCAAATAGGAACGCATTCCTTGCGGAGTCAATTCGGCCTTGACAATTTTGTTCCGTTTTTGTTCACTGTTCTCGGAGGCAAACGACATGGACCATATTGTCAGACTCGACAGCCGGCAGGAGGCCGCCCTCCATGCCATCGCCGACAAGTTTGTTGCCACACACGAGGGCGACGTCATTGCGGGTCGCGTGAGGCCAACCCATCGCTTGGGGAATACGGGGAGCCCACGACGCTCTTTGTGGGTGGCGACGTGCCGGACATGGAGTAGCCGGGCATCCGGGGGTAGACCATGATAGGTGCCTCTAGCTGCCTCTTAGTCTCCTCCGCTCCGCCGGCTTGTCCCTTGAGGACAGCCGGGATGCCTTGTCCGTCTGTGACGACCAGGCGCGGGGTGTCTCATCGGGGCCACTATGGCAGTTAGCCAGGATCGGAGTCACTTTCCGTCGCGGGTGGTCAAAATCGGAGTCATGACCTTAATGTGCTCGTCGATGCGTTCCAGGATCGTTGCAGGGACTATCTCGCGCTCCGGCAAACGCCACCAATGCTGGTTGACCAGTGCGACTGTCTCAACAACCGCTTCAAGCACGGCGGCCTCGGGCAGCCTGGCGCGGTTTGCGAACGCTTTCCACCGCGACGCCGTAAGCGCCTTGAACGACCGCTGCCGACCGAGGGAGAGCGCCATGGCGTCGGTTGGGATGTAGGGAACGGTCGATAGCACATCGTAGATCGGGGCAAGAGCCGGTCTATCGCCACCTCCAGGATAGATCAGCGACCAATTCTTCAGATGCATGTCACCATTGCCGGTCAAAGCTGCCAAAGTTAAGCGACGGACGAATTCGAGAGCCGCACTAGGGGACACAGCCTCGTTCAAGACAGCCGCGATTTGGTGAAAGGCAGCGTCGTCATATTTGCGCGAGGGAGGGACGCCGAAGACTTGAGCGAAATCCTCAATGTGGATCCTTTGGCCGTTCGCGCCTCGATCAAAGCGTCTGACCAGAAGAAGCGGTCCCCCGGATTGGGGGTTGAGTTCCTCGGGAACGTTCTGCAGGTCGGACCTCTCGACCAACTCGCGGTCAGGCACATCCATGCCGATAGCTGCGGCAAGGGCCAGATTGGCAAACTCATTCTCCGAAACCCCCGGAAACGTCTCGGGTGGAAATTTTGCGATGTACTGACCCAGTTCGCCGTCCTTCGGCAGGGTAAAGGCGCCTCCTTCTCCCCCCTTTTTGGCAACGGACAGCTTCATTTGCATTCCGGCCAGAGAGAAATGAGCTTTGGGCTTTTCGTTCACGACAGGACCATCACTGGGCAAGGCTTGCACTGCCCCGGAAACATCGGCACCAAGCACCGCCAAGAGATCGAAGTCATTGCGTCGCCTTACGCTGCCCTGGTGATGCTTCTCCATTGCTTCGCGCAGCTTACCCTCGGGCAGGAGATTGGCGAAGAACGCGGGTAGGATGCCCGCAAGCGGCTTCGGGTCTTTCCCGAGTTCGCCATTTGCTGACCTAAACGAGAGGCTGAGAATTGGAAAACCGCCCGCTTCCCGATATTGCTGCGTAAAGTTGAAGGCATAGACGGGGCTGCGCACAATCGTGCCGATCTTCCGCTTGCCAAGAAGAACATCTAGCGACTGTATCGTCCGAGGTGAATCAATGTTCACAGGCGTTGCTACCCTCGCGGGCTATCTGGTTCGTTCGCTGCGCGGCCTGGACGGTTCGTATCGCAATCCCTCTCGAAGGCGCGGGCTAGCCCTCTTTCGCGCGGCAGAACATGCCTCTGCCTTAGTAGTTGGAAAGCCTGCCAGCCCATAGGCTCTAGTCATCGTGCCAAATCTCCGCATGAAGACGAAAGCCCGTGGTAGGTCTGGGTCGGCATTGATGAGCGCAATGGTAACATGGCCGAACGCAGTGTGTAGCCGCCGGATGCCATCAAGGAGCTCCTCATCCGAAAATCTGCGACGCGGCCCAGGTCGCCAGCGGCACTCGTAGCCCACGATGGCGTAGGCAGCCCGTAGGCCTCCAAAACGCTCTCCATAAGATCGTGCGCAAGGCGTGTAGGTGCAGACGTCAATGATGTCCGAAGAGAGCTTCTTTTTTTCTCGCAAAAGCCGACGAAGGCCTTTGACCATGTCAGACTTCGCATAGCCGTACCCGCGCTTGTACCCCATCTCCCGTTGGGCCTTTGCGAACTGTCTTGAGTCCACAATCGGCTCCATGACCCGTGTTCTGACCCATAGGTTCGGAGGATTTGGTCGAGACGGCCCTCTCAATCGCCCTGTGGTTCGGTTGAAGACATAATATCCGATCATCAACTCGCTTTTCAGAACGGTTCTGACCCGCCCCAATGTCCACCGCCAACCGTCTGTTGAAGGCACACCTTCCTCGTTTAGCTTTTTCGCAATGCTGCTCATGCTTCGTCTTTGGTCAACGAACATCCGGAAAATGCGTCGGACGATCCCGATCTCCTCGCCTGGGCCCGGCACAAAGACAACACGATCGGTGTCTAGCCCCTTTTGTTCGCCCGGTCCGAGGAGAAATCGAGGTTCCCGATCTTTGCTAACGAGCATTCGTCTTGTTCCATAAGGCATTTGGCCGCCTTGCTTAAATCCAAGGCTGGCCTGCTGCTTCTGCGCCCTTGAGACTTTGGCCGAGAGCTCACGGCTGAACTCGCCCGCCATCACCCGCTTTAGATTCTTCACGATTGACGAAACCATACTGCCGTCGTTCTCGAACGGCTCGCCGCAGTATTCCACCGCAACCCCTGCATCTCGACACAGGAACTCATAATGTGCGGATTGATCAGCATCCTGAAAGCGGCCCCACCGGCTAACGTCCAGAACCAAAACTGCCGAATAACTGCGCCTGCCAGTCACCACGTCGCCCAACAACTGCTTGAGTCCCTCTCTCCCTTTCAAGCTCAAGCCGCTCTTACCGGCATCGGAATAGGTCTGGACAATAGCGAAGCCCCGTGTCTCGGCATACTCCGCAATGGCAGGGATCTGGTTTTCAAGAGAATAGCGCTGGTGCTCTGTTGACATGCGAATGTACTGCGCCGCTGGAACGCGAAGCTCAGTCGTCACATTAGTCACTATAGTGCCTCCCCATGCGACACACATTCGCCGTTTGAGGAGGGATATTATATTGCCTGATCATTCAATCCAATAAAACTTAAATATGTTTTTGGTGTCTACCGATAGCTCGATGATGCAGGCCGCTGGTTGCCTTTCCAAGGACGGCTATTCCAGCTTTCAGCGGCGGCGTCCTGATCAATGCATATCGGCCCTGACGCTCCGCATTCATCGCAGACAATGACTACACGCATGTCTCGCCTGATATGGGGCCTAACACTACTTTGGCAGATCTTTAGCAGAGAGGGTTCTGCGGCAGTGGGGACAACGGATTGGGGGCGGCTGCGCGAGCGCGGTGAGGATGGCTTGCCTGACGGCGGGTAGGCTCGGTTGGGGCGGCGGGCCAAGGATTCTTTTTTCCCCCTCCCGCTTGTTTAAGACGGCGAGATTGCAGGAAAGCGTAGGCGATCATAGTCATCAGCGCGTGCCGGTGCAGGCCCGTCCATGAGCGCCCCTCGAAGTGGTCGAGGCCAAGTTCCTCCTTGAGCTGCTGATGCGCCTGTTCGCAGACCCAGCGCGCCTTGATGGCGCCTGCGATCTGCTTGAGCGGGGTGTCGGCGGGCAAGTTGGAGAGGTAGTATTTGCGCTCGCCGGTCGAGCGGTGCTCGCCGATCACCCAGACCTCCTCGCCGGGCAGATGCTGAGCGCCCATGTCGCGGATGCGCTGGGGTGGGCCATCTGCAACCCGGACACGGACAGCGGCGAAGCGCGCCGAGAGGCGGCCTTTGGTGCCACGCCGCCAACTGACCGCACGCCATGGGGCTGTCTCCAGCATCGCCTGCGCGGTCATCGACTTCACATCGGGGATATGCCGCTGGCGCGGACGGCCGCGTCCGGCAAGGGGAAAGATCATTGCCACGTCGGCGGGATAGACCTTCTGCTTGAACGGGATACCGACGGCCCAGGTAAGGCCGCGCTCGGTGAGCGCCTGCCGGAAGGGGGCGCTCAAGCCATATCCGGCATCGGCGAGCACGCAGCCAAAGCGTAGGCCGGCTGCGCGAGCCCGGTCGATCTCGGCCAGCGCGATTTCGGGCTTGGTCCTGTAGGCACGATGGTCCGCGGGCACACCGGCACGGTCGAGCCGGGCGGGATCGGAAGTCCAGCTCTCGGGCAGAAACAGCCGCAGCCCCACCATGACCGGCACTTCGCCAGAGGCCAGCGTCAGCGACACCAGCGTCTGGCAGTTGGCGTTCTTGCCAAGCGCCGAGGCATATTGCGGCGCGACGCCGACCGAGTGGCGCCCCTTCTTGGGGAGCGCGGTGTCGTCCACGATCAGCCACGCATCGTTCCCGCCAACTTGTCTGTCGGCCTCCGCAAGTAGCACCTTCTCCAGCGGCGCAGCATCCCACACGCCGCTCGCGATGAAGTGGTGCAGCTGGTCATAATTGACGCCTGCGTCGCGCGCCGCCATCGGTTGGATGCTCTTGCGATCCCCAAGGCCAATCAGCCCAGCAATATAGGCCGGACACATCCGCGCACGCGTCTTGTGCCTCAACGCCGAGACGAACGGCTCAAGCCACTGCTCCAGATCGACTTGCCAATCCCTGTTCATGGCCGGCCCTCCAACAGCCGACCTCTCATGAATCACGCAAAACCGCTCTTGGGAATCCTCAAAACGCTCCCAGAACTAAAAATCCGCCAAAGTAGTGCTAACTTCTGTGCTGGTGCAGAATGGGCAGGCATCAGGGGTCAATCATTCCTCCGGCTTTAAAGCGGTGTAAGGGCATCAGGTGCTTCAACTTGTGGGATTGGTGTCCGGCTTTACTTGCTGCGCTAGAGGCTATCGCTAGCAGCGGCGCCAGGGAAGGCCCCAGCAGCAGTCAAGAATGCCCGGTAGCCGTGATGCCCCGTATGGCGCGAATAAGGGGCTGGTGACCTAATAGAGCTTTCCGCCCGGACCCAAGTCGTATCGAGGGTCATCGCCCCCGTTCAGTTCGGCTGCACTCGCTACACATATCGTGGAGTGGAGGCAGGCGCTAAGGACGGTACGTCTGAGGGCCTCCAGACCGGAGGTCGCTTCGTTGTACTGGTGGGAAAACCATCCCAGGCTCATACCGGAGGCGAAGATAAGGGGATAGCCGTAACGCCTTGCGGCAAGCTCTCTAGAACGGGATGATTGCGCCAGCGTTAATAGCGCGCAAACAATGGACTCGCTTCTGCCGGCGAAGCCAACCGTAGCTGTTCCAAGATTCGTTGAAAGCCGTTGGAGAGTGTCAGGTTATCGCCAAGCTCGTCCATAACCGGACGGGCTGGAAACGGCCCCAAAGTGGTTGTCGGATAGTTCTACAATTCGCGATCGATTGGCGGCCTACTGCTGGGGAACTTCAGCTGGCGGTGGGTATCTCCGCAAGTATAACACCGGTTATGCCATAAGCGCGCCGCGTCTGCTCAATAGCCTCAGGCGTGACGTCAATCAGCAGCGCTATAATGTCGCCGTCCGGATGCTCGAGAACGTCGCCGAGTTCGGCGAGCGTCCATCCAAGCGCGCGCAGGCGTTTTGGCCAGAATGTTTCGCATACCACGCTGATCTGTCGAATCCCCAGCCTTTGAGCCGTCTCGAGCAGACCACAGAGAACGAAGCCGGCGATCGGCGACGAGGCGCCGTGCGTGCGAAGCGATGGATCGACGAAGAAACGCGTCCATTCGAAAATATCAGCCGCTCTCGGCGGCGTGCCGCCGGCGAGAACCGGGAAGACCTCGCTCATCAGATGCGGCTCCAGCGTCGGCACGAGACGGGAGCCGCCGACGATCTTGCCGTTGGTGTCAAGCGCCAGGACATAAAGCGCATGCTCGTTGTCGAAGGCGTCGATCTCGATGTTGATGGGCCGGGCGACGGCGCGCCACCGCCTCTGCTTGACGTAAATGTCGTACCTTATGCGAAAGTAGCGTTCCAGAACTTTCCTGTAGTGCTTCCTGTTATCCCAGGTGACCAAATGCATACGAACCATGACGCCTCCAGGCGCAGGGTCGTAGGAAAACGGACTTGCGGTACGTATGACGGTATTCAGGTATTGCTAAATCTGGATTTCCTGCCGTCGCAGCGCCTTGACGATGGCATGGGACACGTTTATCGCGTCGAGCTTTCCTCGAATGTTGCGCTGATGGCTTTCGACCGTGTTCCTGGTGACGCCCAGGATACAAGCGATGTCGTCGGTGGACTTGCCTTGTGCGCTCCACTCCAGAAGTTCGCGCTCACGCGCCGTCAAAGGCATGGGCTCATCGCCATCGCCCGGCGTTCCCAGCGCCGAGAGGCTCCGAAAAGTGTGCACGCAAAGCGTCTCGATAACGGGCATTTCGCGTGGCGCAACTTCCATCCCGTCGCTCGCCGCGGTGACGACACTGGGACCCGAAAGAGGCACGTGTATGGGGACACAGATACCTTCTCTCATCCCGAATTCAGCTGCCTCGTCCATCACCAGCTTCGCGCGTGTCGACAGCTTTGCGGCGGGAAGCTCGCGCCACAGGAAGGGCTCTGGCGAGTGCCGGCACTGCGCAACGCAAGGATCGTGCAAAAAGTGATCCTCGGACACGTAGCGACGATACCAGTCGAGAGGCCAGCCATCGCCCAGGATTTCCCGCTGCCAGTCTGTATCGTGCGGCACGGGCAGGCCGGTGATCAGAAAACTGCGCAATCCGTAGCGTGCCAGGGCTGAGCGGAACTCTTGAAGGATTGCATCAGCCGAGAGCGCAGTGTCGATCTTCGAGATCGCCGCAAAGAGGTCAACAACAATTTCGTTCTCCATGGCAGCCTCGACTACACTCAGGCCCTACCCGCAGAACAACCTATGCGTGTTCAGATACAATCTTCAATAGGACACGCATCGAATGTACACTAAAGGAGTCAATCACCTGTCACGAAGGTGAGATAAGTGAAAATTCGATCATTACTACATTGATGCCGGCTGGCTTCAGCCGGCCGTCTTTGAAGCGGCAGGTTTCGTCACCCGAATAGCTCGCTTATTGGCCGGGCTTGCCGAAACCAACTCTTGCGGGTCGACATTCAATGCCTTGGCCAAAATTTCGACTGTATCCAGGGTGGCGTTGCGCCTCCCGGCTTCGACGCTGCTGATATAGGCTCGCGTGCGGCCCGAAACGAAAGACAACTGCTCCTGAGAGAGTTTTCTCTCTCTCCGAAGCCGCTGCACGTTCAGGCCAAAAACCCCACGAAGTTTCATCAAACAACGGATGCTACGACGCGCACTATGGTGCGACACACTATAGTGCACATTCCGCATTGACAGCGGCGCTGTTGGCTGTTTGAAACAACCAGCGAATTCATCGTTTCCTGGACAAGGAATAGCCATGGCGAGCCGGCCGTTTCGCGACCTCGCGCACGACATGTCCGCGCACTCCTCAGGCGAGACCAGCCGTCCCGATATGGACAAAAGCCGGGTCCTGGAGTTCGCCTGCATCCGATGCGGCGCTGCCTATCCCGCCAACGTCACCATCGACTCCAAAGGGTGCGCGCGGTGCCGAGACACCGCGCCGGCAAACCTTCGGCCGGTTTACGTCGCCCCGCACCCTCCCCTTTTGGACGGCGCCACTGCCGCGCGCTCGCTATGGCGCTTTGCGCACATGCTGCCTTGCACAGCCGCGGATGCCGTGAGCCTCGGCGAGGGCTTGACACCCTTGCTTGCGGCGCCGCGTATCGGCTCGTTTCTCGGCGTGCCGGATCTTGCAATCAAGGATGAAGGCCGAAACCCGACCTGGTCGCACAAGGACCGCTTCTCGACCATCGCGGTCAGCGTGGCGCGCGCACGCGGCGCGAAGATCGTCGCGACCGCCTCATCGGGAAACGCCGGCGCTTCGCTGGCGGCTTACGCGGCTAGAGCCGGGCTCAAATGCGTCGTCACCACTTTCGCGGACTCCGCCGGCGCGATGCTGGCGCAGATCCGAAAATATGGCGCGACGGTCCTGCCCCTGGTCAGCAAAATGGACCGATGGTCCATGCTGGAACAGGCGTCTGCCCGCTACGACTGGTTCATCGCCTCGCCCTATCACGGTCCAGTCGTCGGCAGCCATCCACTCGGCATCGAGGGCTACAAGACGATTGCCTACGAGATCGTCGAGCAATCGGATGGCACGGCACCGGACTGGTGCGTCCTGCCGGTCTGCTATGGCGATGCATTGTCGGGCGTGTGGGCCGGCTTTTGCGAGCTGTACGCGCAAGGGTCGATCACGCGGCTGCCCCGTCTCGTCGCCGCAGAGGTGCACGGGTCCTTGGCGGACGCCCTCGCCAGCGGCGCCGATGCCTTGAGTGAACGCAAAATGCCCTTCGACAGCCTTGCCGTTTCGATCGGCACCCCGCGCAGCACCTTTCAGGCGCTTAAGGCTCTGCGCGACTCCGGCGGGCACGCCGTCCCCGTCAACAATCACGGGCTGATCGCGATGCAGGAACGGCTTGCGCGGGACGAAGGTATCTTTGCCGAACTGGCGTCGGTCACGCCGCTAATCGCCATTTCGACGCTCAAGGACCAAGGTATCATCGCAGCCACAGACCGCGTCGTGGCCGTCGTGACAGCCAGCGGTCTCAAGGACCTCGATCGGTCCGCTGGATCGAACGAACACGATCAGATCTTCCAGACGACGGACGACGCCTGGCGCTGGCTCGACAGAAGCGGGCTGGATCTCGTTTCATAGATTTTCCACAGCGCCGATAGCCGGCGGCACCTCATCCGGTGCCTGCGCTTTCAGCACATCGTCGAGACTGCGACGCAACCAAAGGAAGCGTGTCCATTGCGTCTCCGCGGCCGGTGCGATTGTCGTCAGCGTCCTCGGCTCAGGCAGTTCCTTGCAGGGCCAGCCAGGCAGGGACCGGAGCCAATCGTCATTGTAGACGGTCTCGACATGGCGATGGCCTTCGTCAGGCATGATGACCGCGACCTGCGCGTCCGGAAGCGTGGTTGCAGCCCATTGCGCCACCAACGCGGCGGCGCCGCTGGTCGGCCCCATGAAGATTCCCTGCTCGCGCAGCAAGCGGTGCGCGGCCATATACGCGGGATAGGCGCCGACCCAATGGATCTCGTCGACAAGTTCATGTCTTACGTTTTTCGGCAGGACGCTGTTGCCTAAGCCCCGCAGCATGCGTTTGCCGACGGGCTGCCCGAACAGAATGCTGCGATGGGTATCGACGGCGAATACCGTCAGATGGGGAAACACCGTTCGCAGAAAGGATGCTGTGCCGCATAGCGAGCCGCCCGTACCGACGCAGCCGACCAGGCAGTCAACCCTGCCCACTGCCCGGATGAAAAGTTCAGCCAGCCGCGCATAGGCGAGCCAGTTACCGGGACTGTCGTATTGGCGGGTCCAGAAGCCGTCCGGCTCCTTGGCCAGGATTTCCTGCAGGAGCTTGAGCCGGCCAGGCTGGTTGCCGTCGCCGCGCGGATCGTCAAGCGCGATGACCGTGGCGCCGATACGCTCCAGGCGAGCTTTGTATTTGGTATCGATCAGTGTTGAAGCGGTGACGAGCGTCAGGCGATAGTCACGCGCCGCCGCGAGCAGCGCCACCGCCATGCCGAACGTGCCGGACGTCGTCTCGACAATATGGGAGCCTGCCTTCAGTTCACCATTCGACGCTGCCCGATCCAGAATGTAGCGGGCCGGCATAAGCTTCATCAGAGGAAAAGCCGCGGCCACGAGATTTGGTGCCAGTCGAGCAAGGCGCGGGGTCTCAAGGTCCCTGAAATAGTCCACATCGAGGCTCACCATGTCCAGCCCTCCGCGTTGACCAGATGGACCTCGACATCCTTGAAGCCGGCGCGTCTTATCTGCTGCGCGACCAGGGCTGCCCGCCGCTTCAGATTCGATGCGAAAAGATCGAAAATCAGACCGAACAACGAACCGCTATGGGCGACTTGCACCCCGCACGCCCCGGCCCGCCTGGCGATTTCGGCGATCTCGTCGAAACCCTGCTTCGGCAAGTGCCGTTGACTGATCAAGGCACTGGCCGAGGCGGCGCGTCCGAGAAGATATGGATCCTGAAGACGAACCGCCCGCGCCACCAGCGCCCGAAGCACGCCGAATTCCTGGATTTCGGCACTGTCGTAGCGCGCCGGCGGCAGCTGCAATGTGTCGACGGGAGCGCCGCCATTTGCCTTGAACCCGACCAGAAGCAGCGGCGGCAGCGAGCCTCCGAAATTCTCGATCACCGTGCCTTCGCGTTGCGCGAACAGGACCGCGTGATCGTCGAAGGCGATCGCGTCGCTGGCGCGCTCGGCGGCAACGGCCAGACGCCCGATGCTCGAGGGCCGCAACTGGACCTTGAGGGCTGCGGCGACAGCGCGAATGGAAGCAACAACGTCCGCCGTCGATGAGCCGTAGCCGTGCCCCACAGGAATCGAGCTTCGAAGTGTCAGCTCGCCACCGCCGGTGGCGTTCAAGAAATCGAGCGTGAGCCGCGCGGCTGCCGACGCCTTGACCTTATGATCGGGTTGGACAACGATTGCATCGCCGTCGCTCCTGGAAAAGCTCGCCTCCGATTTCAAGCCGGCAATCGGCAGTGTGACGAGCCCGCGATGAAGGCGCCCGCCATCATCCTTGAAGACGCCCTGGATGAGTTCGCCGTGATGCGCAATCGCCGCTGCCGTCCCCACCGACGACCGCAGCGTTTCTCGGCTCATAAGATCGCCGGCCCCAACCATCCTCATCTCCCCCACGCTTTCTCGCAGCGGAGGAGGATGGCGCCGACGGCTGACATCTGCCCTCAAGGAATTCCGGTATTGACGGCCTTCTATCGAACGAGCCGGCCGGGGATGCGTGATCGATCGTCAGGCGGCGGAGCCAAGGTGCCGCAGCGGCCTGCCGGCCGAAACCGACTGCGCCGCGGCCATGATACCTTGCGCATCGATACCGTAATGCCGGTAGAGATCCGCGATCGTACCGGTCTGGCCAAAATGCTCGACGCCCAGCGCACGCGTGCGATGACCATGCACCGATCCCAGCCAGGCCAGAGTCGCGGGGTGCCCGTCCAACACCGTCACGATGACGCATGAGGCCGGGAGACCGGCCAACAGGCGCTCGACATGACTGGAGGCGCGCGGATGGCCATACTGGCGCGCCCGGGCCGCGGCTGACCATCCGGCGTTCAGCCGATCGGCCGAGGTCACGGCCAGAAGGCCGACATCGCGCCGGTCGCCGGCCATCAACCCCAGCGCCTGTACCGCCTCCGGCGCGACAGCCCCCGAATAGGCGATCACCACGTCAGCGTTCGGCCCAGGTTTGCGCAACCAGTAGGCGCCATCGACGATGTCGCGCGCCAGCTGATCCTCCATCCGCCGGACTGGCTGTTCGATCGATCGTGTGGAAAGCCTCAAATAGACCGAACCTCCGGTCTGTTCACGGAGCCAGGTGTGGGCGTCGGGCTCGCCCTCCCCCGAACGCTGGATGTAGTCGAATGCCCAACGCAGGATGACTGCCAGCTCGTCGGCATAGGCCGGCTCGAACGTCGCCAGGCCGTCCTGCGCCATGCCGATCAACGGCGTGGCGATCGACTGATGCGCTCCGCCTTCGGGCGCCAGCGTCACGCCTGAGGGCGTCGCCGCCAGAACAAAGCGGGCGTCCTGGTAGCAGGCATAGTTGAGCGCATCGAGGCCGCGCTCGATGAAGGGATCGTAGAGCGTTCCGACCGGAAGCAGGCGCTCCCCGTGAAGCGAGTGTGACAAGCCCAGCGCCGAAAGCATCGTGAAAAGGTTCATCTCCGAGATGCCCAATTCGAAATGCTGTCCCGACGGCGAAAACGTCCAGTTGAAGGTAGAGGGTATGCGCTCCTCGCGGAACACGTCCGCCTGCCCGGCGCGCGCGAACAGACCGCGCCTGTTCACCCATGCCCCGAGATTGGTCGACACCGTAACGTCGGGGGACGTGGTAACGACACGGCTTGCAAAGTCGCTGTCCGATTTGGCGATCTCGTGCATCAAAAGCCCGAAACCCTGTTGTGTCGACATCGAGGCCTGGGCGCTGAAGCCGATCCGCGCTGGCACCGGAACAGCAGGGGCTTGGTGGCGACGCGGGACCGCCTGCGCGAAGGGAACCGATGTGAGATAGGACCGGATCGCGGTCTCATCGTATGCGAGGCCCTCGAACAGGTCCCATTCACGCCCCTCGCGGACATTCATGCCCTGTCGCAGCGTTTCCATTTGCGCCGGTGTCATCAGTCCGGCGTGATTGTCTTTGTGGCCGGCCAGCGGCAGGCCGAAGCCCTTGATCGTATAAGCGATGAAGCAGGTCGGACGATCATGCCCGCGCGCTTCCTCGAAGGCATCGACGATGCTCCCCAGATCGTGGCCGCCGAGATTTGCCATCAGGGCGGCAAGCTCTTCGTCGCTGCGCTTCTCGATCAGGCGCGTGACCGGTCCCTGGTCACCGAGGTCGTCCAGAAGGCGCCTGCGCCATGCAGCGCCGCCCTGGAAGGTCAGCGCGGAATAGAGCTGATTGGGGCATGCATCGATCCACGACCGCAGCTTTTCGCCGCCCTCTTCCTCGAAGGCGGCCTGTTGCAATGTCCCATGTTTCAGGATCACCACATCCCAGCCGAAGTTGCGAAAGATGGATTCGAAACGCTGCCACAGGCCTTCGCGCACCACCGCGTCGAGACTCTGCCTGTTGTAGTCGACAACCCACCAGGTGTTGCGCAGGCCGTGCTTCCAGCCTTCGAGAAGCGCCTCGAATATATTGCCTTCATCCATTTCGGCGTCGCCGAGAAGAGCGACCATCCGACCCTCCGGCTGGTCCGCATTCCAGCCTTTTGCCGCGACATAATCCTGGACCAGCGAGGAGAACAGGGTCTGCGCCACGCCCAGTCCAACCGAACCGGTCGAGAAATCGACATCGTCGATATCCTTGGTTCGGGACGGATAGGACTGCGCGCCGCGATAGCCACGAAAATTCCGCAGCTGCTCAAGCGTCTGCTTGCCGAACAGATACTGGATGGCATGGAAGACTGGGCTGGCATGCGGCTTGACGGCAACGCGGTCCTGCGGCCTCAGAATCTGGAAATAGAGCGCCGTCATCAAGGTCGAGGCGGACGCCGACGACGCCTGGTGGCCCCCGACCTTGAGGCCGTCCTCCGCCCCTCGGACATGATTGGCGTGATGGATCATCCACACAGCCAGCCACAGAACCTTGCGCTCAAGCTCGGAAAGGATCGTCATCGTCGGCTCCTGTGAAATCGCGGCTCAACGATAGCTGCCTCGATCTTCCGAATGTGACTATTCTTGCCCAAACAGATCGATGATATTGGCTCACGCAGCCAATAGTCACGCCTAAACGGGGGAAACATGCCAAATCCGGCGCTTGACGCAATCGACCTGAAGATCATCGCCGCGCTACAGAAAAACGCCAAGGCGACGACGAACGATCTCGCCGAAGCCGTCGGTCTTTCGCCCTCGCCTTGCGCGCGGCGCGTCAGGCTCCTGGAGAGCGCCGGGGTCATCAAAGGCTATACCGTGGTCGTCGACCAGAAGAAGCTTGGCCTGCCGATCAGCGCCTTCGCCTCGATCAAGCTTGAACGGCAACGCGAGGACGATCTCGACCGCTTCTCGCAAGCCGTGCTGCGTTGGCCGGAGGTTGTCGACTGTTATCTGATGACCGGCCAGCGCGACTACCTGATGCGCATCGTGGTGCGCGACCTCGAGGCTTATGAGCGGTTCATCAAGGACAAGCTGACGCGGCTGGACAACATCGCTTCCATCGAAAGCAGCTTCGCGCTCGGCCAGGTCAAGCGCTCGGAAGTCTTGCCTATCTGATCGGCCGGGTATTCTGCGTCGGTCATCGCGCCCGGCGGCTGGAAGCGAGATTGGGGGCCGCGTCAACTCGACCGCCATTCACGCACAAATGTAATGCCCTCGCACTACGAGCGAGAGCGCCTCTCATTACTGCGCTCGCAATATTATGTACATATTTTGTACATCTATATTGACGACTTGGCGCTCGTCAACGTAGCGTTGAGCGGCTGAGGCGGAACGCCTGCGCGCAACTCAATCTCACGGGAGGACTGCACGATGAAATTTCGAGCCCGATCGGCCGCCATTGGCCTAGCCTGCATCGCCTATGCCGCGATTGTTGGATCTGTTCTACCGGCCGCGGCGGAAACGACGAAAGAACGCGTCTTGAAGGAAGGAAGGATCGTCATCGGCATCCATAACCGTTCGCCATGGGGCTACAAGAAGGAAGGAACCGGCGAGTTGCTCGGCTGGCATCCGGACCTGCTTAGAGCGGCGTTCGCCGATCTCGGCGTCAAGCAGATCGACTTCGAGGTCACCGAGTTCGGCGCATTGATCCCTGGCTTGATGGCTGGGCGTTTCGATGCCGTGGCGTCCGGCTTGTCGATAACGCCTCCGCGATGCCAGCAGGTCGCCTTCGGCGCTCCCGACCTGAGGTCGGACGACGCGGCGATCGTACTCGCCGGCAACCCCAAGGCGATCCATAGCTATGCGGATCTTGCCAAGAAATCCGACACGATCATGGGCGGCGGCCGCGGCAGCAACGTCATCCAGAACGCCATCGCCGAGGGCGTCCCTGGGGATCGCATCCTGCAGTTTCCCGACATCGAGACCAACATCGCGGCACTGCGTGCCGGCCGCATCGACGCCGCGGTATTTTCTTCGCCGACGGTGATCGGGCTGCTTGCCGGCAAAAAGAGCCCCGATCTGGAACGCGCCAGCCCATTCACGACCGACGAGAAGTCGATCAGCTACATCGCGATCGCGTTCAGGAAAGACGATGGCGACCTGCGCGACCTTTACAATCAGGGGCTGGCCAAGGTCATGTCCAACGGCACGATCGCCACCATCATGGCGAAATACGGATTTGGCCCCACGGAAAACGTGCCGCCAGGATTGACGACGTCGCAGTTGTGCGGAGCCGCCAACTGACCGGGTCAGCAACAAAAGCCGTCTGACATCAACAGGACCGGGTTGCGCGCCGCGCGAGTTCGCGCGTCGGCCGACAGGGCCTCACATCACTATCGTTCCGGATCGCTGGACGGCGCGACGTCTTCGGGGATTTCTTGCCGCAAGCTCGGCCCCTTGGCCAGGCGCCTGCCAAGCGCGGAAACGAAAGCTTCATAACGCTCGCTTGCCTTGGCGCGCGCTGCCTGGGCCATCGGTTCAGGCAGAGCGGGCGTGGTCGCCAGCCAGAAGCGGACGAATACCGCCAAGGTTTCAATGGAGATGCCGACATCGCGCTCCAGCCGCGCGATCCGGCGGTCGATCCGGTCGAGACGCTTGGAGATCGCCGCCTCGCGTTGCGCGTCGGCATCCGGAGAGAGGAAAGAGGCGATCGCCGCTTCAGCGATGAGCGACTGCGAGCGATCGCGCCGGGCAGCATATTCGAGGAGCGCCGCCATCACCGCAGGATCAAGATAGACCGAAATCTGCACCTTTTTCTTGCTTGCCGCCACAGTCGTCACAGCTCCATGCCGTCGTTCGGATCGAGCGCGATCTGACGCGCCACGCCCCGAACAAAGCGAGCCATCCGGCTGCTGCTCGCAGCCAGATCATCGGCCTCGTCAGGCGCGTCGATCTCGAATTCGTTGACGAGCGGTGGCTCCGCCACAGCCCCGAGAAGGGGATCGAGTTCGGGCTGACGTCGCAGCTCGGACTCGGTCGATTCCTGCTGGGTTTTCGCCATGACAGTTGCGGCTCCCGTATCCGGTGGCCGAAGCGGCAATGGAAGCGCCGTCCAATCGTCAGGCTCCGGCGCGGCTCGATCCGTGACAGGCGGTGGCGGCAGAATGCGCTCCCGCAATCGCCGGTCTTCGAAATAGCGCGCCTTCTTCGCCCGGATCGGCGGCGTGCCGGCCAGCATGACGATCTCGTCGCCAGCCGGCAATTGCATGATCTCGCCGGGCGTCAGCAACGGTCGCGCCGTCTCCGAGCGCGAAACCATGAGATGACCGAGCCATGGCGAGAGCCGGTGACCGGCATAGTTCTTCATCGCCTTCAGCTCGGTTGCCGTGCCCAGGGCATCCGACACGCGCTTGGCAGTGCGCTCGTCGTTGGTCGCGAAGCTGACGCGCACATGGCAGTTGTCCAGTATCGAATTGTTCGGCCCGTAGGCCTTCTCGATCTGGTTGAGGGACTGCGCGATCAGGAAGCTTTTCAACCCGTAGCCGGCCATGAAAGCGAGCGCCGACTCGAAGAAGTCGAGCCTTCCGAGCGCGGGGAATTCGTCAAGCATCAGAAGCAATCGATGGCGATTCGTCCTGGCGTGCAGATCCTCGGTCAGACGGCGGCCGATCTGGTTGAGGATGAGACGGATCAGCGGTTTGGTGCGACTGATGTCGGACGGCGGCACGACGAGATAGAGCGTCGCTGGACGAGCCTCGGCGACCAGGTCGGCGATGCGCCAGCCGCAAGCGCGGGTCACCTCCGCCACCACCGGATCGCGATAGAGCCCAAGGAAGGACATCGCGGTCGAAAGCACGCCGGAACGTTCGTTGTCGGATTTGTTCAGAAGTTCCCGGGCGGCGCTCGCGATCACCGGGTGCGGGCCGCCCTCCCCCAGATGCGGCGTCGTCATCATGGCTGACAAGGTCGATTCGATCGACCGCTTCGGATCGGACAGGAACGCCGCGACGCCGGCCAGTGTCTTATCGGGCCCGGCATAGAGCACATGCAGGATCGCGCCGACCAAGAGCGCGTGGCTCGTCTTTTCCCAATGATTGCGCCTTTCAAGCGAGCCTTCTGGGTCGACAAGGATGTCGGCGATGTTTTGGACGTCGCGGACCTCCCATTCACCGCGACGAACCTCGAGCAAAGGGTTGTATGCGTCCGATCTGGCGTTTGTCGGATCAAACAGCAGCACCCGTCCGTGGCGGGCGCGGAAACCGGCAGTGAGGCTCCAGTTCTCGCCCTTGATGTCATGGACGATCGCCGAACCAGGCCAGGTCAGCAGCGATGGCACGACAAGGCCGACACCCTTCCCCGAGCGCGTCGGCGCAAAGCAAAGCACATGCTCGGGCCCATCGTGGCGCAGATAGTGAGATCCATAGCACCCCAGCACCACGCCGTCGGGCGCGAGCAATCCCGCCGCCTGCACCTCGCTCCTTTCGGCCCAGCGCGCGGAGCCATAGGTCGCGACCTTCGTCGCCTCGCGGGCACGCCACAGCGACATGCCGATCGCCACGGCGATCGCGATGAAGCCGCCCGAGGCGGCAATCAGACCGCCGCGCACGAAGATGCCCGGCGCATAGGCGTCGTAGAAATACCACCACCAGAAGATGGCGGGCGGGTAATAGACTGGCATCCCGCCGATGACGAACCACGGCGCCCCCAGCCGCTCCTGATAGCCCAGCTGCCAGGCCGACCATTGCGTCGAGGCCCATATCGTGACGAGCACGATCAGGAAGACGAGGACGATTTGCCCCCAGAGGACTTTTGTTCCCGACATCTGGCTTCTCCTCGCTCCCGAGGTCGGCGAGGTTGAGGAGAAATTCAACAGCCGGATCACGCCCATCGCGCCGCGTCGCGCTATCGACAAGGAAGACAGGCGATCGGCAGACAGATCGGTTCCTCGTAAAAGGCGCCGTCACAAACCAAGTCCGCGCTTACGGCCGAAACTCCAATCGGCGCCGCCGTCGCCGCGCATGACCCCGGAGACGTGATTGCCGAGATGTCGCTCCAACGACGGCGTCCAGGGCACCAGCTGGAAGCCGAGCCCGTCATCGATCATCGCGAAACGGCCGGATGCGAGCGCGAAGCGTTGTCGGTAGGTGCCGGACACGAATTCGCCTTTAGCGGCGCGGTTGAATGGCTGGCCGGTTTGGACCGCGAGCCGGCTGCCCAGCGCGTCGAGTTCCCTTCGGCGCAGCGTGTCGACCAAGTTGCCCGCAAAGACAGTTCCGCCCGGCCGCCGCTCGGCCAGCCCCAGTCCGACCAGGTGCTCCGCGCGCCGGTCGAGCGCCTGGCGCACCTCGGCGCCGAAGCCGCCATTGGAAAGAGCCGCGGCAGGACGGGCGAGCGCCTGCCGGTCGAGCCAGGTCGCCCCCTCCGCAACGACCTGTCTGTCGATGTCGAGATCGGAGCGCACGGCAAGCGCCAGCCGCCGGCGTCCCTGAGCGTCCTCGAATTTGCGCAGTTCGACGACCGAGCCTGGTGCGCCGTCGCCCGCCGCCTCGATATCGGCGAGGCGGACGTGATGACAACGGCCATCGACACCATCGATGACCGCATAGGCCGTACCCTTGAGTTCGTCATCCAGTCCGCGCTCGACCAGCCGACCGATAATCTTCTCAACGACGTTCTCGGCGGCCAGCACATAGCTGGTGGTCGCGCGTTCGATGTCGCGGGCTGAAAGTGCGCGATGCATGCGTGTGATGACGTCGCCGCGCTCACCCATCTGGCGCAGCGTGGCCTCGGCCTTGTCGCTGAGGATCCATTGGCCGGGACCGAGCTGCTCGGCGAGGCCGAGCGTTTCCAGCCTGCGTAGCCGCCCGAGCTTGGGCGCGATGAATTCATCAGGCTGGCGATCGGCATGCGGCGCGAGATCGATGACAGCGTTGTCGCGCGCGTCCCGCAGCAACTGGCGATCGAGCCCGGTCCATCGCTCGGCCTCGATCTGACGCTCGACATGCCGGCGGATTTCAAGATCGGACCGGGGGCCGAGCTCCTGCGTGACGAGGTCGCTTGCGCGATCGCGCATGCCACGGCTGATGTAGTCGCGCGAGATCACCAGGTCTTGGCCGTCGTCGGCCCGGCCGCGCAGGATGACGTGGACATGCGGGTTGTCGGTGTTCCAATGATCGACCGCGATCCAGTCGAGTGACGTGCCGAGATCCTTCTGCATGCGACCCATAAGATCGCGGGTAAAGGATTTCAGGTCGGCCATCTCGACGGCGTCCTCTGGCGAGACGATGAAGCGGAAATGATGCCGGTCTTCCTTGCAGCGCCTGGCGAAATCCGTGCTCGGCGCATCGTCCACCTGCGGTCCGAACATACGAGCTTTCGCGTCGTCCCGGGTGACGCCCTCGCGGCTCAGATAATTGAGGTGGGTCGCCAACGGCGCGCCACGCTTCGAATGGCGGACCACACGAGTCTTGATCGTGACCGCGCGAAAGCGGCCGGTAAGCAAGCGGTTGGCCTGAACGCTGGCCGCTCTGCCACGTCCGAACTGCGAGTGCTTGCCTGACCCGACCCGGCCGGAACGCGACACGCTGCCGCCGGCCTTTTGCGCCGCTGCAAGCGCCTGGGCGATGAAGGGCCGCGAGGACTGGGCTCGCGTCGAGCGACTGCGCCCCGGACGGATGCGGAATTCGCGTTCATCGGACACGGCGCCCGCCAACACATTGCCAAAGGCATAGTGAATACAAAGGGTTGCGTGCTGCCCGCACATTGCGCTGCAACGCTGCAATGTGCTGAAAATGGCAAAAAAAACAGCAAATCCAATCAACCGACCGCAGCACAATGTGCGCCCTTTTATCTTGCCATCCCTCGGTTGTTGGTAAGCGTCCGGTCCCTGCACCCAGATTGAGTAGTGCATTCGCGCCATATGTCGGGCTCCTTCGTAGCATGGAGGATCTCCGGTGAATTTGAGACATTTCGAGAACAAGGCGCGGCAATCCTGGTGGGTGGTTCACGTCGAGGCGTGGCAGCGCAGCGGTATGACGCGGACCGAGTATTGCCGCGTGCATCGCCTGACGAAGGACACGCTCGATCGTTGGCTGAAGTACTTCGCGGGCAACGAGGCGGCTCGTAAGCATGCGGAATATCAGGCGGAATTGCGCCGTCAGAAGCGCCTGGAAGAGCGAGCGAAGCGGCAGAAAAAGCGCGCTCGGCTGCGCTTTTCGGTGACCACGGATGTGCGCAACCGTGCTGTCCAGGCGTACTGGGCGATGCATGTCGAGGCGATGAACTGGAGCGGCATGGGTGTTCGCGAATATGCCGCGGCGCTGCATCTTTCGCCGACGAGCTTGCGCATATGGCGTGACCGACTGGATGAGGGTGAGGTCGAAATCGACTGGCGGGCGCATCTTCATCCCTCCGCCCGCCCGGCCGTTAGCACTAGTGCTAACGGAACGCCGCCGGAATCGAGCTTGACGGCCGCGTCGAACGATGATCCGGGCACGCCCCGGCAACCTGCCCGACGCTTCTTCAGCGATGAGGAAAAAGCACGCCATTGCGCTGGAGAGCGATCGGCCAGGTGTCAGCGTCTCGCAGGTCGCGCGAAAGCACGGAATCGTCACGGGGCTGTTGTTCCGTTGGCGCGCGCAGTTCGGCGTAGCGCAGAAGAAGCGCGCGAAGCTGGCGGCTGTGGCGATGGGCGATGACACCGCGGCGGTGCGCCTTCTGCAGAGCCTGGTACAGCCGCCTGATGGAATGACGGCGATTGATCTGCCTGACGGCCGCCGCGTCTTCGCCGCTACCGGAAGCGATCCGGATGCAGTTCGCGAGCATCTTGAAAGCGAAGGAACAGGAACATAATGATCGTTCCCGCGGGCGTGAAAGTGCATCTGGCGCTGGGCTACACCGATATGAGGAAGGGTCTCGACGGGCTCGCCATGCTGGTGCAGCAAGCGCTGAAGCAGGACCCGTTCTCGGGCCATCTTTTTGCCTTCCGGGGTAAGAAGGCGTCGATGCTGAAGATCCTGTTCTGGGACGGAAACGGCCTGTGCCTGTTCACCAAGCGGCTTGATCAGGGCAGCTTCGCGTGGCCGGTGATGGCGAGCTATGATGGTTCGATCACGCTGACGCCGGCGCAGCTTGCAATGCTGATCGAAGGCATCGACTGGCGCGCTCCCGAGCGTGTCTGGAGGCCAGCCCTGGCCGGCTGAAATCGGCTCGCCGATAGTCCCAAAAAGGCCCGGAATCCTTGGGTTCCTGGGCTGTTTGTGATAGATTCGGTCATGTTGATCGATCTCGCGAATCTGCCTTCCGACCCGCAGCTTTTGCAGCGTCTCGTGCGCGACATGGCGGCTGCGGTCGAGAGCCGCGACGGCGAGATCGAGCGGCTTCAGTCGATCATCAAAAAGCTCCAGCGAGCGCAGTTCGGCCGCAGTTCCGAGCAGCTTGATCCCGACCAGCTCGCGCTCGCGCTGGAAGAGCTCGATGCCGATGTTGCTCGCATCCGGGAGAGCCGTCCGTTCGCAGGCAAGCTGTCGGCCGAGCGGCAATCCCATCGCAAGTCGCTGCCCGATCATCTGCCGCGCGAGGACGTCCTGCTCGATGTCGGCAGCACAGTCTGCACGGGCTGCGGCGGCGCGCTGCATCCCATCGGCGAGAGCGTGAGCGAGATGCTGGACTGGGTGCCAGCGCAGCTTCGTGTGATCAGGACAACGCGACCAAAATATGCCTGCCGGACCTGCGAGACGGTCGTGCAAGTGCCAGCTCCGGAGCGGCTGATCGCCGGCGGCATGGCAACGCCGGCGCTGCTGGCGCAGGTGCTGACAGCCAAATATTGCGACCATACCCCGCTCTATCGGCAGTCGCAGATCTTCGCACGCAGTGGTGTCGATCTTCCGCGTTCGACACTCGCCGGATGGGTTGGCGGCGCCTGCTGGTGGCTCGAAGCCCTGCATGAGCGGCTTGCCAAAAGCGTGTTCGCTTCCAATCATCTGTTTGCCGACGACACGCCGGTTCCGGTGCTTGATCCGGGCCGCGGCCGCACCAAGACCGGCAGGCTGTGGGTATACGCCCGTGAGCAGCGGCCATGGGGCGGACCGGGGCCGCCGGCTGCGGTCTATCTGTTCGCGCCGGACCGCAAGGCCGAACGTCCAGCCTCGCATCTCGAGCACTTCAAGGGCGTGCTCCATGTCGATGGCTATGCCGGCTTCGAGCAGCTCACCGTCAAGGGAGACATCGTTCTTGCTGCCTGTTGGGCGCACACCCGGCGCAAGTTCTACGACGTGGCGCAGGCCACCAACGCACCGATCGCGATCGAAGCTTTGCGCCGGATCGGCGAACTCTATGCCGTCGAAGCCGACGTTCGCGGTCAGTCGCCGGCGCATCGGTTTGCATCTCGGCGCAGCCGTTCGAAACCAATTGTCGACGCCATGCGGGTCTGGCTCGAAGCGCAGCTTCCACTGTTGTCGGGACGAAGCACACTCGCCGTAGCGGTCCGCTACGCGCTCTCGCGCTGGGACGGCCTGACCCGCTTCCTGCACGACGGTCGCATCGAGCTCGACACCAACCCGGTCGAGCGCGCGATCCGTCCGGTCAGTCTCGGCCGCAAGAACCACCTCTTCGCGGGCAGCGACGGCGGTGGTCATCGGTGGGCGGTGCTGTGTTCGCTGATCGAAACCTGCAAGCTCAATGACGTCGAGCCCTGCGCCTGGCTGCGCGATGTGCTCACCCGCATGGTCGATGGACACCCAGTCAACCGCCTCGACGAACTCCTGCCGTGGAACTGGACACCCAAAGGGTCGGCCGACGCCACCTGAGCAAAACCAGGCTCTCGCCAATTGGCAAAGCTTGAACAAAGGCCAATAGCGATCGTCGTATGTTGTAACGATCGTGCTCGATGGCCCATAATTGCAATATGACGAGGATGAAGAGATGACACAGTCTTCCCGAGGCGGGGCAGATGCTGAACTGCTTGCCGAGGCCATTGCCGCGCTTCGTGAACTCACGTCACGCGCGAGAGAGACCCACGACCGGTCGTTCGACGATGGCCATTCCGCCGATTCATGGCAGAGCGATGAGCTCCAAGCAGCGATAGAGCGAGCAGAGGCAGTGATCGCGAAATCGGAGCCTCCTAAAGAGTAGCGAACCGCGTCGACGTGCTGCTTCCCCGAGCCGCCAAATCCAGGATTCCTGTCAAGATCTGACCCGATGTGCAGCGTCCGGACGCTTACGGTTGTTGCCTCGTGCTCGCGCCCTTTGGTACGCCCTGACATCCAGGACAACGCCCGGGCACGATTTGAAAAAATCGCCGTCATTGCTTCGGTGCTCCGGCTTCGGACGCGGCGAACAGGTCGCGCGCGTGCAGACCGGCCGCGAAGAGATCACACAGCGAGGAGGCCGTTGATGGGTCGCCGGATGCGCCCTTGCCGACCCCTCGACCGGATCCGGCGCCAGCGGCCGGCCGCGTGATGAACAGTGGCGCGATCTTCCAGGTGAATGGTTTGGCGTGGCCGGCGGTGAGCGCGCCGGGCGCATCAGCACCTCCCCAGAGTGGGCGAAGCTTCGCAACATAGGCCCGCGTCTCAGCCGGCAGCGGCAGACCCTTAAAGGAGGCTTCGTAACGCCCTGGCCCCGCATTGTAGGCGGCCAGGAAACCCGGTGAACCGTATCGATCATACAACTCGCGAAGATAGGCCGTCCCGGCAAGGATGTTGTCGCGTGGATCATAGGGATCGCGGCCGAGCTGATGACGAAGGCGCAGCTCGGCCCAAGTCGCGGGCATGATCTGCATCAAGCCCACGGCCCCCTTTCGTGACACGGCGCGTGGGTCGTGGGCGCTTTCGAGGAGCATGATTGCCCGTATCCAGCGCTGAGGAATGCGATAGCGATGCGATGCCTCGGCGATATCCACGGCATAAGGATCGTCCGCGGATTTGCGGGAGACCTGCGCCGATTGCGCGACGGCCCCCGTCATTGCGTGACAGAAGATCAGCATGCCGGCGACAAAGCGAAGGGCCTCACGCCGACCAGCCAACCAACCGACAGGCCGGCTTTCGTCCGCATCTTTCGGCGCCGATGGCTCCCTCATCGCGCACGCGCCTGCCGCGATTTCGGCCGCATCCAGCGCAGCGACCAGGAGCCGTCATCGGAGCGGAAGAGGCTGGCGCGAAAACGCCGAGCAAACAGCGGATCCTCCAATCGGCAGGAAAGGTATTCGCCAGCCGTCTGCCCGGTTTCCTTCCAGGCCGCGCCGACTTCGGGGCCGCTGCCATCGCCGATGTGGATGCGAAAATCCGGCGCCTTGTTGTCCGACGTTCCGGTCGGGACAAGCACCAGCTCGACATCGACGAGCAGCGTTTGAATGCGTCCCGAATAGCCAGTTTCTGTTTTCTGGAACACGCCGATCTCGGCCATGGAATGCCTCCTTCTTTCTGTTGACTGGGCTGAATTTCAATTCACGGGAGCGAGCCAGGTGTGATGGCCATCGCCTCTCTCGTCGGTCCAAAGCGGTAGCGCGCGTCCGACGATCGAGCTCGCCGGGAACGGGCCGAAATAGCGGCCGTCGAGACTGTCTGGGACCTTTGGATTCATGACGAAGATTTCGGCGGCGGCGATGATGCGGCAGCCCTGCCAGTCAGGCAGCACGCGCCCCTTGCGGTCGCGCTCCAGTGCGGCACCGACCGCAATCCCGTCGACGGTGATGACGCGATCGACGCGGCAGACTAGCTGCCCGGGAAGCCCTTCGATGTGCTTCAGCATCGGCACACCGCGCGGAAGGTAATCGCGCTCCGCGGCGAACCGGGCGACTGTCTCCGGTGGCTCGATGACGGCGAGCCCGCCAGCCGTAGGCACGGCCATTTTTCCGATCGCGTAGAGCCCGATCGGCGCACTGGCCGACGCGTTCCATAGCAGCAGCGGCGGCATCCCCACGGCAGCCGGAGCGACCGTCGCGACGACGGCCGCGAGCGCCGCGACTATACAAGCGGCGCGGCTCATGATGTCGCTCGCTTGCGCAACAGAAAGGCCCGGTGCTGCTCGAGTGAATAGGCTCGCGGTGTTCCGCCGGCAACCAGGCGGTTGTGGGCCTGACGCCAATGGTCCGGTGCGGCCTCGACCGGATCGAAGCCTATCCTCTCGATCGCGTCGATCAGTTTGAGAACCCGCTCGACCTTGTCCCAGCCTGCGATCTTGAGCAGGATCTCGCCGCCTGGCCGGATGTGAGGCAGCGTCTGATATGGTTCACCGGGCAAGACGGCACGCACGATGTCGATGCGCGAAGCGATGGTGCCAAAGTCATTCGCCACCCAGCGCACGAAGGCAAAAATGCTGCCCGGCACAAATCCTAGGACGCGGCGCCGCTCGTCGATGATCATCTCTTGGGCGGGGCGTCCGAAGCGGATGCGGTGCTCGATCCGCTTCTCGATCCAGATCAGCTCGACCGTCGTGAGGGTGCCGCGCGGAGCCGATTGGGTAGACGGCGTCATGTGCCGCCTCCTTCGCGCGCCCCAACGCACCGCCGCTTCTGCCCCCCACCCCCAGTCCGCGGTTTGCGCGCAAGACTGTTAGATTGAGAGTTAGACTCTAAGTTAAGAGCGCAATTTTCCGTTTCGGACCCGTCCCTTAAGGCCGATAGCGGTTCCCGAAAGCACGAGGATGCGGTTCCCGATGGCACGATAGTTCGGGTTCCCGATGGCACGAGCCTGTCAACAGGCGTGGGCGCCGGTTCGAAAGCCAACAACACACGGCCGCTGGCTTCGACTTCCGTAAACAGCAGATATCCCGGCAATGGCTGGCGACGCACGATGTCACGCAACTCGAAGGCGAAGCGCTTGAGCGGTGAAAGGCTGCCGGACTTCCGATGCAGGTGCCGGATGTCGAAACGCCAACCGGCGCGCTGGCGTCCGCCATGCTTGCGCACCAGCCGATAGAGCCAACGCTCCAAACCGCCCGTCAGCCCGAAATAGGCGCCGTCTATGGTCAAGATCAGCGCGTCGTCCATGATGGCGCGATAGAACCAATCAGGCAGGACCAGTTCGACGCCCAGCGGGCACCCGTTTCGACCGGATCGTTCCTGCCATTCATTGATCCACGAGAAGCGGTGGCGCCGACCTTCCGCGGGCTGGCGAATGGAGGTGACGACGCTTGTCGACTGCAGGCGGTCGAGCGCCGCCTTGAGGCGCTGGTAGTCTCGCTTAGAGACGCCGCGGCCGATGAAAGTGAGCATTTCATATGGCGTCGCGGCCATCAGGCGCGACGTGCGCAATCCGGCGTCCCGCGCATTGACTATCTGGCTCGCCGCCCAGATCAGGATATCGGCATCCCAGATCGTCGCCATACCGTGATCGGGCATCGCTTCGACACGGATAGCCACATCGCCGGCGCGAAAGTCGATCGGCGCGATGCGCCTGGATTTGGCGAGGGAGAAGAAGGGATAGGCCATGAGGTCCTGCGCATCGCGTGGCGCGACAATGCCGGGCAGCGCCTGAAACAGGTCGAGCTGTTCGCGCTCCATTGGTGGGCGTGGTCGTGCCGACATGGGGGAGATCAGCGAGCTCAGCGCCGTTCGCGTCCGGCATAGGCGATCAAGCGGGCGGCCTGAGGCTTGGCGGGCAGCACCGAGCCTTGCGGGTCGGATGTCGATGTCATGGCGCCGCGCTGCACCCAGGCCTGAAGGTCGTCGACGGCGTAGACGACGCGGCCGCCGAGTTTGCGATAGGCAGGCCCGGTGCCGTAGGTGCGATGTTTCTCCAGCGTGCGCGCCGAGAGACTGAGGAAATGCGCAGCTTCCGAAGTGCGCAGGTAGCGCGGCGGCAGTGGCGCGGCGTCGGCGTTCAAACCCGTCACGGCCTGACTCTCACTCTGATCGTCCGCGCACAAAAAATGCCCGGCGCTCTTCCGAGTGCCGGGCAGTCGATCTGCAAGGATGCTGTGCCTACTCGGCGGCGTCGAGCTGCGGTTCCTCCTCGTCAGTCACTCCGTCCTCGCCGTCACCCGCGAGGAATTCGGGCAATGGCTCTTCTTCGCTACCCGAGTTGGCATTGGCCGCCTCCACATCGAGCTCGGCAAGCCGCAGCGGTTCAGGCAGCCAGCCACTGTCGGCCAGGAGTCGCTCCGCCTCCTTGGCCATATCGGCCTTCTTGAGGTGGTCGATCAGCTGGGCAGCGCCCTCGCCTTCCCCCTCGCGCACGGCCTCGAGGATACGCGCCTTGGTGACGCGGCCGAGATAGTTGCCGACCGTCGGCCGCCAGCCGGCGTCAACCATGTCGAGCCCGACTGCGCGGGCCAGGTGGTCGGCCTCGGCAAGTCGCTGCTGCACGCCATGTGCGGAAGTCGCGCCGTTGCCGTACCGATCGACCCTTTCATAGAGAGCGTTCACGCCGAAGGACGCGCAGTGAGCGAACAACTCGGCTTGCTCGGGGACCGAGAGCGCCGCAAGCGCATCCCAAAGATCGGCGACGTTGCCTGGGAGACGGGTCTCCCAGGCCTTGTGGCGACCATCGATCGCGCGTGCGTAAGGTGTATCGCGAAGCTCGGGAGGCTGGGCCGAGAAGACCGTGCCACGGACAGAGACTTCCATCGCCACGCCTTGCGACTTGTAGCGAGAGAGAAGACGTCACGGACGAACTTGTGCAGCACAGCCAGAAAAGCGGCCGCCGGATCGTTTGCGAGTTTGTCGCGCAGCGCCAGCGTACGCTCGGCGGTCAACTCCATGATCAACCGATCCGGCAATGGCTTGATGCCATCGTCGTCGTCATCTTCCGGCTCGGCCAGTCGGCTACCGTCGATGGTGATGACGGACCGCCGGACCGGGCCCGTCGCCGCTGGTTCGTTGCCTGCCTCGACGCTGGGACCGTTGTCACCCTCCGGCGCACCGGGGGCTTCGTCCTCCGGCTTCACATAGCCACGCTCGACGAGAAGCGAGCCGTCCGATTCCACGCTGATGAAGACGCCGGCGCGCGCGATGTCGTCCGGGTCGAAACGGGCGGGGCGCGTCTCCAACGCCTTGATCGCGGTTTCAAGCTCGCCAAAACGCTGGTCGATTTCATCCGGCAACTCGTCGGCCTCCTCATAGTCGGCCTGCAGCTTGTCGAACTCATCGCGCAGTGCGCCGAGCGTTGCCTGTTCCTCGTTGGTCAGGTCGACAGGCATACTCTCGAGCTCACGCAGGCCGTGAGCCGCGCCATAGGGGAAGCTCACCGCGACTTCGATCCACTTCCAGCCTTCATTGGCGATTTCGTCGGCCATCACCTGAAGCCTCTCGGTGACGAGACGATCTAGCAAGGGCACATCTTGCAACCACCCGCCATCATCCGACTGGAACAGGTCGCGCAGCACAGCGCCGCCTGCTGCCTCATAGGCGTCGAGGCCCACGAAGACGGCTCGCTTGTCGGAGGCACGGACGGTGTTTTCGGTCAGCATGCGGCGGATCTGGTATGGCTCCTTCGACCAGCTGTTCTTGACTGCCTCCCAGACCTGCTCTTGCCGTGCATGCTCATTGTTCACCGAGAAGGCCTCCAGTTGGCCGATTGTCATGCCATCGTCGGCATAGACGTCGAGAAGCGCCGGCGACACGGCCGTGAGCTTGAGGCGCTGCTTGACTATGCTGACCGAAATGAAGAAGGCGGCGGCGATCTCCTCCTCCGACATGCCCTTGTCGAGCATTTCCTTGAAGGCGCGATATGCATCCAGGGGATGGAGCGGGGCTCGCTCGATGTTCTCGGCAAGGGAGATTTCTTCCGCGAGGATCGAGCCCGAAGAACCACCGACGACACACGGAATGGAGGCGGTCTTCGCAAGCCGCTTCTGGTTGACCAGCATCTCGAGGGCCCGATAGCGGCGGCCCCCGGCCGGCACATCAAACATGCCGGTCTCCTGACCCTTCCCGTCAAGCACGGGACGGACGTGGATGCTCTGGATCAGACCGCATCTGGCGATCGATGCGGCCAGGTCCTCGATCGAGACACCAGCCTTGATGCGCCGGACATTGGTCTGGGCAAGCACCAGCTTGTTGAAAGGAATGTCGCGTGAGGGCGACAGGATGATCTTCTGAACGGCGTTGGCCATCGGAGTTCTCCGCGACGGGCGCCGAGAGCCTCTCTCTCGGTCCTGAACCCGTCCCGAAAATCCCTTCAACCCTCTTCCTCTCCCGTCTTCTGGCGCAATGCGGTGCGCGGCTGCCGACAGGCACCGGCGTGCAGCACGCGCTCGCCCCCTATGATACTTCCCGCCGCGCGAGCAGCTTCGGCGTAAGCTGAGATCGGGAATTCGCCCATGAACAGCACATCGCGTTCAATCCCCAAGCCGAATGCCAGGCGAGCCGACTGCAGCTCCGATAGACTGAAGCTGCCGAGCTCGGGACAGCCGAAACCGAGATCGGCTAAACCAAAGAGTGTATCGCGATCCTCGTCGAGTTCGGTGGCAAGCCAAGTGCCGGCGGCGACTGGATTGAAGAAACGGACAACTGGCACATGGTCAGCATCCTGATCGCGGCCGTTGGCGAGAAGGCGCTCGCGCAGCTCCGGAGGGAGGAGGATCATGCCGCCCTCCTGTCGTTACCCAGATCCTTGGCAATCGACAGCGCGGTTTCATCAGGCAGATGGCCGAGAAGCCAGTCAGCCGCCTTGCTGGCCCGGCTGGCGGCGCGCACGATCGCGCGATTATCCTCACGCAGCACCTTCAGCCAGGATCCGATGTAGTCGGCGTGCCGAACTGTCGGAACAATGCCGAACGAGGCGCAGGAGAAGGCGGCGCATATTTCGGCTACCAGTTCCTCGAAGGCATATTTCTTGCTGCCAAAAATCCCGGAAAGATCGCGAGCAAGGCGCGATCGATGACCGGTGGCATGGCCTAGCTCATGCAACGCCGTGCGATGCCAGTTGATGGGCTCGAAGAAGGCCTGAGGCGGCGGTACCTGAATCCGGTCGTGCGACGGCATGTACCAGGCTCTGTTGCCACCGATGTGGAATTCAATGCCGGTGGCCTCGATCAATGCTTTGACCCGCGGCTCGATCGATCCCACATCCGGCGGAAGAGGTGCAGCCGCGATTGCATCGGGCAGCCCTTCACATTGCTCGAGGTTGAAGACAGTGAAGCGCTTGAGGAAGGGCACCGCCCTGGCATCGTCACCAGTCTCTTCAGCGCGATTTCTCTCCTCGCCAGGGACAAATCGATCAGCGTAAACAACAGTAATGCCGCGCTCACCTTTCCTCACGTTCCCGCCGAGCGAGACGGCCTGCCGAAAGGTGAGCCAGGATTGGGTCGGGTAGCCGTGCTCGATGACGGCGCCCCAAAGGATAAGCACATTGATCCCGCTGTACGCCCTGCCGGTGCTGGCATTCGTCGGCAGGGACAATGGCGCCTTGGCGGCCGCGGTCCCCCACGGCTGAACCCAAGGGAAATGACCTGCCTCCAACTGGGCGATGATCTTATCAGTGATATCGTCATAGAGGTTCGTCCGATCCGCGCCGGCGCGGACCCGTTTGCTCTGAGTGGACATCGCGATTCTCCGCGACGGGCACCGGAGGCCTCTCCTCCCGCTTGAAACCCGTCGCTGAAAACCCGACCCTTCTCTGACTCTCCGTCGGGAGAGCGCACTGCTCTCCTGACAAATGTAAAAGGGCGTACAAGGCGGAAGCACCGAAATGTCCGTAAGCGGAAACAAGTCAGTTCGGTGCTGGAGCAGGTTCGTGGCCCTGAGACCGGTTGAACAGGGCGGCCGAAGGAGCATCAGCCTAGCGCCGCCGTAAGGCGGGATGCGGGACCGACAGCCCCCGGCGAAGGGCGCCATATGATGGCGACCAGTCCGGTTCAAGCAATACTGATTTCGATGTGACCGATGCCGAATGAAGTCTGCTGCTCGGTGAGAAATGCCGCGGAGTTGTGTGTCGCGAAGCCACTCCTGAATGCTGATGGAGGCATCGACAAGCCAAATCGGCTGTCCCACTAACCCAGCGAAGCCGGAACTGGCAGCTGGATAAGTGGGAGGAAAGGCATTAGCGCTCTCCCGCTACCACCATTCCCCCCCACTCCTTTGACGCCGTGGGGGAAAGCACGCTCGCCTAAGAGTGCCGTCAGCAGCCCAGCGATTTCGACTTCGACCCCGCCGGTTCTCGACGGATCTCGAAACACCGTGACGGTTTCGACCAAGCCACGCATCGCCTTTGCACATTCGGAATCGCCAGAAGCAATGCCCTTGGCAAGCCCGGTCTGAAGTTGGTTCAGTTGTTCCTCGTAGCGGGCGAGCACCGCAGGGTGCAGCGCGATCACTCCGGTCGCAGCGGGCACCCGATCCAACTCTGCCAAAATGCTCTTGCGCTCTTCATTCAGTGTTGTTGATTGCGGCCCCAATATAGCTGGGTCGCCGTGGCCTTTGGCGATGGCGTTGACCAACCGCTCGATCTCCCGAGTTAGCTCTTCAAGCCGTCGCTCCAAACGGGTGCGCCTGGCATCGGTATCGGTCTTCGTGGTAGGTCTGGACGTACTGGGCAATCACTTCGGGATGGCGCAACTCGGCGGTAAGCCCGTTCAGAACTGCAGTTTCGACCGTATCCAAATAGAAGGTCTTCGGATCAGCGCATATTCCGCTCTCTGTCGCGGCCGAACAGCGGATGCGAACGCGCTTGGATTTGTCCATGCCCTTTGACGACGAAATCGAGTAATGCTGCGCGAAATCGGCATCGCCGGTTTGCAATGAAGCACCAGGCAATCTTACGCCGAGGTGTCCAGCATACGTCTGAAAAGCAACCGTACCGACGAGCACGGCTCTTAGGCGGAAGATTCCTGCTGCTCCGATGGCTTCAACGCCATCGCCAGTGAACCGGTCCGGTGCAGTCAGCCCTGCTTCGCGAGTCAGTGTGGAGACCAGGTGTAGACCTTCAGCATGATTTTTTTCCGAAGCCGGCACACACTTCTAAGAAAAATGCGCTTGCTAATGAATAAGTGCTTAAACTGCTTGCGCTCTGTTTAAGAAATGGTTTGTTGTTGCTATAAATAGCTGATCTGACCAGCGACGACGATGCTTCTCATGCAGGCGGGCGTGGCAGACGCTCCAAGGCGGCGTGTCTGAGGGGAGCATAAAAAAGCTGGGGGTGCCACGCCGCGAATTTCTCCTTTTTCGGCCGTCGTTTGTCGTGCCGCTGTTTGTAATCGCTGTCGAAGACACTGCGAAGCCGGCGATACCCCCAGCTTTTTTATGCTCCCCTTGCTGAGGTTCTCTGCAAAGCTTTCCTGGTCCTCCGCCTGCTCACACAGTAAGACCTTTGGGACAGGGTCATTGGGTCATCACCGCTCACCGCTTCGTCGGGATAGGCGTTACCCTGCGCTGCTAGGCGGGCTGTCTTTTGAAGTGGGGTAGCTTGCCGGTAAGTAATCACGCCACGATTCCGGACTCATTTCCGTGGAAAGACGGGCTCCTGCGAGATGCCATAACTCTTAGAAGCTGGTCCGAGAAACGGAGAAGCGCCAAGAGTTTCGCGATTGAAGAAACGGTGTTTATAGCCGCCTTCAAGACCCGGAGGCTTATCGAGAGCGAAAGGTTTCTTCAAACCTGGCCTCGCTGAACTTGTCGGCGAACTTCTATCGCTGCAAACTTAAGGGGATAAACAAGCACACCAGGTACGGCATCGAGAGCTACTATGACTTCTCGGCGCCAGCCAATGTGGACCTTCCGGTTGGGGACGTGGTGAACAAGATCATTCACAGCTTTGTGTTCGGCGAGACGTTCAATACTCCCGCGCTCCACATCGCAAGTTCCATCCGAAACCAAGCCGTGAACGGGTTCAGGGCCTTTGGTCCGTCACTTTGAACTCATACATCGACGTTCTCAATCGGGAACGACGATCCAAAAAAGTACATTGGGATTTCCAACCCCAAGCCCGGCGATTGGGACACCTAGGCCGGCAACGGCGATCCCCCGGCTGAGTTCGCAGCCAAAGCGGTCGCGCGTGTAACCCCATGGAGAAAGAGGCGTCCGCCCTCTTTCTTCCTTCCACCCTGCTTGAGCGAACCGACACCGAGTGGGTTGATGGGCTCCTCGACCGTTGCCGCCATTTGGGAATGAGGGCCGGATGGGCGTGGACGTCAGGGCGCTTAACGCGCGACAGCCAACCGAGACGGACAACCGCGCCTAACGGGTCTCCCTGCCGATAACTGTGCTGCACGGAAGCCTCGGCGACAAGCAGCGCGGGAACCTGCGTTACCATCGAAAGTTCCTGCTCATGGCAAATCACCCGATTACCGGCGTACTCACCTCGATCGGCACGTGGACCTCTCGGCCAGCAGCATTCCTGGTGTTGCTGGCATATGCGATCGTCTGGATAGTTTTCGATCGGCAAAGCTTGAACTGGCATGGAGCGGCCACGCTCCTCACCTGGGCCATGACGCTGTTCATTCAGCGGGCGGAGCATCGCGACACCCAGGCCATTCATGCCAAGTTGGACGAAATGTTGAGATCAAACAGTTCGGCTTCGACCATCACCCGCATTGATGATGAAGAGCCGGAGGAAATCGAGAAACATCGCAGTCGCAAGCAGCAGGGCGACTGACATGCGCGCTGCCGGTTTCGTGGCGTTGCTGACAGGTGCGAAGCAGATCTGGCTGGATCGGAAGTTCAGCCCGCTGCTCAGGGGACTGAGCTATGTGGCCGTTGCGGCCCTCGCCGGCTTGGTCACATTGGCGGCCATAAACCTGACCCCTGAGACACGCGTTTTGCGGACGATCGTCCCGCATCGTTTCGATGCATCGGATCCCCAGTTCGCCAGGTCGATGAGCAGTTACTCGCTGGGACAGATGTCCGACGCGAACGCGGTGCAAACCCTTGTGAACGGTGACGAGATTTTTCCTTCGATGCTTCAAGCGATCGGCGCGGCTCGGTCCACCATCAATTTTGAGACTTATATCTATTGGTCTGGGGCCGTTGGCTATGAGTTCGCATTGGCATTGGCGGCCAAGGCGCAGGAAGGTGTCGAGGTCCGGGTGCTCGTCGACTGGGTCGGCAGCCTGCCTTTCGATGAAGACCTGATCCACATCATGACAAGAGCCGGCGTGACGTTCCAGCGCTACCGGCCGATCCATTGGTACACATTGGACCGTCTGAATAACCGCACCCATCGCAAACTGCTCATTGTCGACGGACAAGTGGCCTTTACGGGTGGTGTCGGCATCGCGGATAATTGGCGCGGAAACGCCCGCAACCCGGATGAATGGCGCGACACGCACTATCGGGTCGAAGGGACTGCCGTACCTGCTTTCCAGGCAGCGTTTGCCGAAAATTGGTTGGAAACGACCGGTGAGACATTGCAAGGTGAGAAGTTCTACCCTCCGCCCGAGCCTGCCGGGTCGCTTGGCGCCCAGCTGATAATCTCTTCGCAGCCAAATGGCTCGGAGAACATGGAACTGATGATGCTGGCGGCGATAGCCGCCGCCAAGGATCACCTGCGAATCGGAATGGCGTATTTCGTGCCCGACGACATCGCCCTCCAGCAGATCCTGGACGCGAGGACGCGAGGCGTGTCGGTCGATGTGATTGTTCCCAATGCGCTGACCGACGTGCCTCTGGTTCGAAAAGGCTCGCGCTATTTCTGGGGCGACTTGCTTAGGGCGGGTGTGCGGATCTACGAGTTTCAGCCCACCATGTATCATCCAAAGCTGCTGATTGTTGACGACGTCTGGGCGAGCTTTGGTTCCACCAATCTGGACGAACGCTCCTTGCGGCTGAACGACGAAGCCAGTCTGAACGTCTACGGCAGGGATTTTGCAAGAACGCAGATCGACTTGTTCGACCAGGATCTTGGGCGGTCCCGGCAGATCACCCTGGCCGAATGGGAAGCGCGTCCCCTGCGGGAAGAAATTTCGGACTGGCTGGCTAGCAGGCTGCGCTCCCAACTTTGAGACTTGGCTGTCATTGCGTGCAATCTGCGCGAAAACTTCCTCGATACCCACTGTAAACGGGTTGCAAAGGAATTTCCTACCACAGAGACCAGCAGTGACTTTGGACAAAGACGACGTGCGTCTAGCGATCGGCACCGACGTACTGGTGCGCAGACGCCTGCTTCAAAGCGTCAATGTGAACCTGACGGTTCATGCGGTTTCGCTCGACGCTTAGAAGCTCTTCCTCACAGGTAAGGCCGTTCATGAAAAGCTTTAGGACGTGGGATGCGAGTGTCCGTGCCTGCGGGCTGCTGAGCGGGATTCCCCGCTCTTCGCAGGAGGTTCGGCAGACGCGGGCAAGCATCTCCACTTCGTCGGGCATGACGACTTGGCCAGGAAACAACATGGCTCCCTTTTCTCCCTCAAATGTGCCTTGGATGCTGGACCATGACTCTGCCCGCATCTGGAGTCATTAAGAAATGATAAAGCGGGCGAAGTTGGTCTGAATTGGTACCGTCTTTTTGTGGGAACGTTCGCGGACCACCTCGAATGTTCGGAAGGCGGCGATCGTTCCTCGCGAGCGGGTTCTTTTCCTAGCCTGAAATCCGGAACATCAAAGGTCACCCGGCACTGGGGCGACTGACACCTGATCCTCTGGCAGAAACGTCACCTTGCCTGCGGGCACGATCGAGGAGAAGGTCAGACTGAAAAGCAGCACGTTTGCAGCGTCGGTTACATGCATCATCCACGTGTGACCACCTCCAACTAGCTCGCCGCCCAAGTCAGCCAGCATGGTGCCCATTGCTCTAACCGCCTCAGTTCGCGCGGTATGCAAGTCGGGCAATTCCGTCCCCTCTACATCCGGAACCAGAGCGCCATCATCGACGTGAAAGTGATAGCGAGGCATTGAAGATCCTCCTGATTGGAGGCCAAAACTTCGCATTCCCCTTGATGTTCCGCCGCTGCAGCGGCCTGCAGCGGCCCAGGGCTGCGAATCCAGGTTAACGGGGAAGTTGACCCAGGATTGAGGCGAGGTAGTCGGGGCTCCATCCGGCCTTTTTGCGCCTCAGTTTGATCGACTGCCTGTCGTTGATTGCCCGGACGAGGTTGAGGGCAAAATGGCGGACGATGGCCATGTTGTGGGCGCCATGGCCCTTTCTGAGCCGCGACTGGTCGTCCTTGAAGACGACATCAAGGGTCCAGTGCAGGGCATTCTCGATCAGCCAGTGGCCGCGCACGGCGTGGGCGGCCCGTTCGGCGGTGAGGTCGGCGGAGGCGATGAAGTAGCGGGTATCGAAGCGGCTCCTGTCCTTATGGCAATCCGGCGACCGGAATTGCGGCGGCGCTGCGGCAAATGCGGCAGCGCCAGCCGAATCTGGAGCGACGTTCGTTGATCGCCACTCATTTGCAGACGCCGAAGATTGCCGGCATCCTGACAACCCTTCGTCGTTAGGTTCCGGCGCGACCTTCAAGCGGTCTTGGGTTGTGCAACTGGCTTGGTTACGGCGCACCTCCCCAATTGTGGGATCGCGGCGCCTGACGCGATCCCACGCTCCAGCTACGGCGCCACCGCGATGTGACCCTTCATGTTCGGGTGGAAGCGGCAGAAATAGTCGACCGCTCCCGCGGCCTTCAACGTCAAGCTTGCGGACTTCTTCGGCGGGATCATCACGTCCCAACCGCCCTTGACGGTGGCCGTGTGGGCGAACATGTCCTTGTTCACCCATTCGATCGTGTCGCCTACCTTCGCCTCGATCGTCGCTGGCGAGAACACCAGCTTGTCGATGGTGACCTGAATGGTTTCGGCCTTCACCGGCGCTGCAATGAACGTCAGCGCCAGTGGAAACCAAAGATGCCGTATTGCCGCCATCAACGCCGGCCTCATTTCAGCGTACTGGCGACGTGTTCGGCATGCTGCTCATGGCCCTGGAATATCTTCAGGCCGGTCTCCAGCAGGCTCTTCAGTTCGGCATTGCTGGCTGACGGAATGAGCAGCGTTTCGAGAGCGCCGTCTACCTGCTTGTGGTAGGCCACTTCATTGTCGACATAGGCTTTGTCGAAGGCCGCGCCCTTTAGGTCGGCGAGCTTGGCCCGCTCCTCCGTGGCGGCTTTGGTGAGCGCCTTGCTGGTGGCGTTGTCTTCCGGCGTCACCTTGAGCTTCTTGACGAGATCGAGCGCCTGCTTGTTCACCGCTTCGTGGTCGCGCACCATGTCCTTGGCGAAGGCGAGCACCTCCTTGTTCTTTGATTTCTTGAGCGCTTGCTTGGCCGCCTCGACATCGATCACGCCGGCAGTATAGGCGATGTGCGCGATCTGCGGGTCGGTTGGTTTGTCGGCGGCTTGCGCGAGCGGGGCTGTGCCGAGCAGCAGCAAGGCGGCCAGGACGGCAGTGTGACGAATAAGCATGAGATCTCCTTCGCCCGCACGCGCAAAATCGCATCGGGCATCGTTTTCAGTTGACGATCATTGGATGCTGGGTAACGGCAAATGTTCCCGACAAAATCAGCTGAATTCGACGAGGATCAGTCTCACAAGCCGAGCCGCACCATCACGGCAACGGTCAGCCGTTCGCAGCGCCGGCCGGCGAAGGGGAAGGCATCGAGGAGCACTGGCCCGATTTGGTCGTCCAGCGCCTTGCGCAGCAGGACGCGGGCGCGATGCAGGCGGGTCTTGATAGTTTCGGGGCGCACGCCGAGTAGTTCTGACGTCTCTTCAATGCTCAGGCCCTCGATCACCCGTGCCACGAACACCATCCGGTAAAGATCTGGAAGGGTGTCGGTCGCCCGTTCGACAAGGGCCAGAATCTGCCGTTGCGCCATCGTCCGCTCCGGATCGTCGGTTGGGTTGAGGGGGAACCGGATGATTTCGGCTTGGGGGTTGTCGGGCATCGTCACCGTTCGCCGTCTTTTACGCAACCGGCCAAGCGCTTCGTTGATGACGATGCGCGACAGCCACGTGCCGAGCGAGGCGTCGCCGCGAAAACTTTCGAGATGGGCAAAGGCCCTGACATAGGCCTCCTGGACGACGTCCTCGGCCTCGCTGTCGTTGCGCACCACGCCGCGCGCGATCCGGTAAAGCCGCTGGTTATGCGTCTTGATGATGGTGCGGAAGGCAGCGCCGTCGCGCGCCATGGCGCGCTGTGCCGATACCAGGTCATCAGAGGCGGCGATGAGTCCGATCGCGTCTCGTCGAACGTACGACATGAGCAGTCTCCTTACCCTTCAATAGATGGGTCTCGACAACAAGGGTTCCCGAAATCGTCACACCGGAATTGACGACAGGAATTCGCGCCTGAGATCAACGTCCGTGTCAAAAACGCCGAGCATGCATTTGGTGATCAGGCAGGTGCCGTGCGCGTGTGCGCCGGAAGCGCGAAGAGCCTAAGGGTTAGCCCCTAGTGCTTGGTCCCATGTCCATGCGCGGCGGCGAGTTCTCGAATGTGCGCCACTGCCTCATACTCGGTGCCGAATGGGCTGGCGATAGCGGTTCCGTTTGGATCAAGGGTCACGGCCAAGAACGGGAATCCCTTCATAGGCGGCGAGTAGACGACGAAGGCGCGCTTTTTGCTCATCATCCTGTCTCGCACGTTGCGCATGAAAAGCCGGCCAGAGTCTATTCACCATTCCTTCACCATATCAGCACATGCTGATAAGCGGACATGCTGATGTAAAGCGTACATGTCAAAAGCCCCGGTGCAGACCCAAGCACCGGGGCTTTTTCGTTCTGATTTTATAGGTGGTTTCGGGGCTGAGGAATGGTGAAGCTAGAACACGCTGGCGAGGCGCCAGCCGTGACGATATTGGTGGTCGAAGACGAGTTTTTATAGGAATGGACATCGCAGACACGCTGAGGGAGAAGCCCTGCGTTATTGTGATCGAAGCTCGAACGGCTGACGACGGCTGGGAATACATCGCAACAAATAGCCCGGTCGACGTTCTTTTCACTGACCACCGACTGCCGGGCTGGCCCCCTGCTCAGGCTAGGGGCCCGACCAGCCGGACAATTGCATTGGCGATTACTCCGCGATATGCACTTGACATAATCGCGAATTACTCTGACGCCGACTAAATGACACGGATAGGCCATCGTACGTTTCCGCATTAAGCGGCATCCATCCTCTACCAGACGCCCTTCAGTGACTCTCGTCTTGGTTCCACCAGCGTCACCGATTGCAGCCGCGCCTGGCGAGCCGTCCGTCACGGCGGTGCGCGGCGGCAGGGCATCTTCCTCGTACGCCAACTTCGCGCGAGCCGGTTGAGCCATCTACATTGATCCTGCAGACGTGTGACCACGCAACCTTTCGGCAGTGTCGCCGTTATATGCTGTTGTGCTAATAAATTCGCCAGGAGGGGCAGGCGATGCAAAGGCCGGGGGGCAAACTCACGGAACGGCTTGACGAACTAAGCGCACTTTACGTGCTGACAGACCGCCTTTACAGGGCAAAATCCAACCACGAAGCGTTCGAGGCAGGCCTCGACGCCATCCGCGACGGTCTGGGGTGCCGGCGGGCGTCCATGTTGTTGTTCGACGACGCCGGCGTGATGAGCTTCGTGGCATGGCGGGGTTTATCCGACGGCTACCGGCAGGCCCTTGCAGGGCATTCCCCCTGGAAAGTAGGGGAGCGTAACGCAGAGCCGATTTTCGTATCTGATATTGCCGAGACGGACGAACCCGCAGCCGTAAAGGACAGAATCGCCAGCGAAGGCATCGTCGGTCTGGCGTTCATCCCCCTCATCGCGCAAGGCGAAGTCGTAGGGAAGTTCATGACTTACTACGAACAAAAGCACTCCTTCGCCAGCCACGAGCTTAACCTTGCCACCACAATCGCACGACAGATCGGCTTCTATCTTGAAAGGACCCGAGCGGAAGAAGCTCGGAAAGCCGCAGAAGAGGAGTTGCGCGCGTCCGAACAACAATTCCGCCTAATGTCGGAACATGCACCAGTCATGATCTGGACCTGTGACGCATCCGGTAAGTGTACGAACTTGAACAGCATGCTTCGCGAATTCTGGGGTGTCCCCGTTGAGGAGGTTCCGACCTTCAGTTGGCACACCACCATGCACCCGGATGATGCCGAGGAGATCGGAGCCCGGATGATGGAAGCGCTGGCGACCCAATCGACCGTTTCGGTCCAGGGTCGCTACAAGAATTGCAAGGGCGAGTTCCGCGTCCTGCTCACGGTGGCTCGACCCCATTTCTCGGCCAAGGGGCAATTTCGGGGGCTGATCGGGGTCAATGTCGACGTGACGGAAAGCGAGCAGGCGGAAACAGCGCTACGCCACAGCGAGGAGCGATTTCGATCGGCGGTGGAGGCGGCTCCAAGTGGCATGGTCATGACGGACGGGAGCGGCCGCATCATCCTGGTCAACCTGCATGCCGAGGCCGTATTCGGCTACGAGCGAGAGGAAATGATCGGCCAAGGGATTGAAATGCTGGTCCCGGACCGGTTCCGCAGCTCACACCCGGTGTTCCGCGGTACCTATGACAGTCGCCCACTTGCCCGTCCCATGGGCGCAGGCCGGGACCTCTATGCACGGCGCAAGGATGGCAGCGAAGTCCCGGTGGAGATTGGGCTCAGCCCAATCCAGACAAGCGAAGGGCTGATGATCCTCGCCTCAGTCGTGGACATCAGCGAGCGCAAGCGATCGGAAGCGCAACGAGAACTGCTGATGGCGGAACTCAACCATCGTGCCAAAAATACCCTGGCAGTGGTCCAGGGCATTGCACACCAGACATTCAGGGGAACGCCCGCCACCGAAGCTCATGCCGCCTTTGAAGGCCGGCTCATGGCCCTCTCGGCCGCGCACAACATCCTGACTCAAACTAGTTGGGAGCACGCGTCCCTGGAACAGCTTGTTGCGGACAGCATTCAGATCAGGGGCACGTTTTCCAATCGGGTATCAGCAAGCGGGCCAGCCGTACTTCTGCAACCCAACCAGGCGCTCGCTGTCGCCCTCGCCCTCCACGAACTGCTGACAAACGCCGTCAAGTATGGAGCTCTTTCCAACGAGGCCGGCAAAGTTTCGGTCGAGTGGTCTCGCACCTCCCTGCCCCGGCCGCGATTGAATCTCATCTGGAGCGAATTGGGCGGCCCTGAGGTCTCGTCTCCGTCGCGGCGAGGGTTTGGCTCCCGTCTGATTACTGGGGGCCTCGCGGCAGATCTGGAGGCGGAGGTCGCCTTGGAGTTCCAGCCTCAGGGGTTGGTCTGCAGGATCGATGCGCCGCTGCCAGATGGGGTGCTTGCACAATGACGACACTGTCTGGAACGCGGGTGCTCCTGGTCGAGGACGAATCCGTAATTGCCATGATGGTGGAGGATTTTCTGACCGACCTCGGCGTCACGGTCATCGGTCCCGCCACTTCGATCAACGCCGCGTTGGAACTGATATCTACAGATCAGATCGACGCGGCCGTCCTGGACCTGAACATAAGGGGCGAATTGAGCGAGCGCGTTGCCGATGCCTTGAGGCTTCGTCGCATCCCGATGGTTTGCGCCACCGGCTACGGCGAGGGAGCGGCTGAGTTCGCGAGAGGAGCCCCGATCATCGACAAGCCCTATTCCAAGGACAAGCTGGCCACGGCCTTGCAATCGGCTCTCCACAGTGCCGGCGGAGTGGACGAGTGAGTCGAAGAGAACCACCATTCCAGTCTGCATGTCTGTGCCTGGTGAACCGTGCGTCGACCGACAGATAAGTTTCGGGAAGATAACCTAAAGCTTAGGCTGGCCCTTCGGGCCGCCCCTATAGGGATTTGGGACTGGAACCTCGAAACGAACGAGATGAATTATTCGCCACGGGCTCGGGCGATCTCCGGTTTCTCTCCCGACGAGCCTATCACCCTCGAGAAAGTTCGCGCCGTCACTCACCCAGAGGATTTACCTCGCACGTGGAAACTGGCCGGGATGGCGTTGGATCCTGCGATCAGGAACACCGACCCTTACGAGTACCGGATCGTGCGCGCTGATACGGGCGAGGTTCGCTGGGCTCTGGCGCATGGGGAGGCGGTCTTTCAACGCGTCGGCGACACAGTGAAGGCGGTGCGCTTCCTCGGCACCATCCAAGATATCACCGGTCGCAAGCTGGCGGAAAATGCTTTGCGAGAGGCAGAACTCAGGCAGCGACTGGCCATCGATGCAGCCAGAATGGCTGTGTGGGAGCTCGACGTCCCCACGGATCGTCTGAACGTCAGCCCCGAGCTCAATCGAATGTTCGGTTTGGCCGCCGATTCATGTCCCTCCGTCGCGGAACTGCGGATGCTCTTGGCTCCGGGCGACCTAGACAGGATCATGGAAATTCGCGCAAAAGCGGCGATGGGGACTGATCCGCATTTTGAAGCGGAATTCCGTTGCAGGTTGCCCGATGGATCATTGCGCTGGCGACTGCTCCGCGCAGAAATAAAGACCTCCCCCACTGGAGAGCCAAAGCGCATCATTGGCGTTCTAATGGATATCGACGAGCGCAAGCGCGCTGACGAACAGAAGCACCTGCTGCTCCGTGAGGTGCACCATCGAGTGAAGAACTCGCTCGCCGTAATCCAGGCGCTGGCCACTCAAACGTTTGGACGTGGCGCCGCCGATCCGGATGCCCTGAAGAGCTTCCTCGGCAGACTTGCTGCCCTGGCGAAGGCTGCTGATTTAACTGTAGCGCAGCAGGGTCAACCCTCCGGATTGATGGAACTGATCCGCAGCGTTATCGAACCCTTTTGGTCCCCAAACAGGTTCGAACTTCAAGGGGACGCAGTAAGGTTGCCAGCGCGGCTAAACGTACCGCTTGCACTCGTGTTCAACGAACTCTGCTCGAATGCGGCCAAATTTGGCGCGCTTTCGAATCCAAACGGAACGGTCGGCATACGGTGGGAAATCACGCCGACCGGGCTTGAACTGCACTGGCAAGAACGCGGCGGACCTCCTGTTCCTCCAAGGCTTGACCACGGCTTCGGGCTCAGACTGATTTTGGATGTGTTGCCTGTAGAGTTCGGCAGTGCACAAATTGATCCGCGACTTTCCGGAATTTCGTGCCACATCTTGGTTGCCAATCCCGATTGAACCAACGAAACCACGATCGCCCAATCCGGTAGTGCGTCAGTTTGAAATTACTGCGCGAAATTCGCTAAGCCGCATCGCTGGGTGTAGGGTGCCTTTGTCGTTCGCACCCAACCGAGGCAAACGGACGCTAGAAAGTCATCTCAGGTGCCTTCGCCCGAACAAGGGAGGAGAGCGTTATGCCTTTCTCAAAATTCAGCAGCCGGTTCACGTCTGAAGATCTGAATCTTCTCCAGAAGGTATTCGACCAGCTCTGCCAAGAGCGTCGGCTGCCTCTTAAGGATAGGGACCAGAGGGAACGGCTCGCCTTGCAAGTCATAGCAGCTTTCGAGGGCGGCTTCACCAATAGATTGCGCTGTCCCCGCTGATATAGATCACGGGCATCATCGCATTGGCTTGCCGCACATGCCGTGCAATGTCCAACCGGAGATGCCGTCACCGACTCGGATATCCGAGATCAAAGCGTTGAACGATCCGGGGGCGGCATCAAAGGCTGGCAGGGCTTGCGCAGCGCTAGTCACACCCACAACTTTGAAGCCAGATTCTTCAAGCCCGCCTTCGAGGTCGAGCAATATCAGTGGTTCGTCTTCAACGACCAGAACCAACCCATTCATCATTAAAAATCGTTCCCCTCTGGCGTCGCCAACGCGCGAAGGGCTTTCCAGTTCCGTCTAAAATAATAAGTTGTCAGACAAATGCCGTAGCGGCGACCAGGATGATCCCGATAGCCGCCGAAGTCATGACGACGACCATCGCTATCTCGAACGTGCCGCCGCCGTTCCCTACGCGTCCTGCCATTTTGGCGCTCCCCAGTCGTTCCCGACCTTTTTTGTTTTTCCCTTCCCCAAGCAAAGACCAAAAGCGGCATGCGGCGGAATCGCCTATGTTAATGGCGAGTAAAAATGCCTCGGTAGGCGCTAGGCGCTACCCAGCCGCAGGGGAATGACCGGCGCGACCCGGGGGTTCATTGGGGGATGCAGGCCGCACCGGTCACTGCGGGTTGATCGGACGTCCCTCCCCGCATTGCCTAAAATATTGTATATTAGCAATTGCGCAACTAAGCTTTTTGGCGCTGTCCAGCTGTAGCCTGTGGAAACCGGGTATCGCGGCGATTTCACTTCGAGTCACATTAGGAATCGCTCAGGCTGTGTTACGTTAGATGAATCGAATCCATAGGTTGTAACCGAGAGCCAAAGACCGGCCACCCTATTTGTCATGAGGATCAACAACTTAATGGCGACTTCACCTCGACTTCCGGCGCAGACGCGCTCGCTTACCCTGCGCTATCTGTTCGCGCGCTACGCCGACTGCCTGATGGCACAGGTCTTCAAGCCGGTCGCCTGCAATCGATCGAGCAATGGACCGCTAAGGACGGTGCCGGCGGCGGCTAGGGCCAGCCGCCGGCATAATCGCCTCAGTGCTTGATCTCGATGCGCTTGGCCTGTGACTGCGCTTTCGCGGTCTTCGGCAGCATCACCGTCAGCACACCGTTCTTGAAGCGGGCGTCGATCTTATCCTCTTCGATCTCGTGACCGAGGGGGATACGGCGCTCGAATCGGCCGTAGTACCGCTCCGAGAACTGCCTGTTCTGGTCCTCCGATTGGGAACGCTTCTCGCCCTTCAGCGTCAGCACGCCGTCGTCGAGCAGGACCTCGATGTCCTTCTCATCCAGACCGGGTACCTCGGCGGTCACCTTCACCTCCTTCTCGCCGTCGGAAATCTCGACGCTCGGCCAGCCGCCGCCGAAGGAAGAAGCCCTGCCAAAGGCCGGCAGGCTGGAATCGAAGCCACGGAACACGTCGTCGAACAGCCGGTTAACCTCACGATGCAAGGACAGGAACGGGTCGCGATCACTGTCGCGCAAGACGCTCGGAAGCTGGTCGCCATTGCCACGGCTCCAGGGAATAAGATCACGGACACTCATAGTTCATCTCCTTCTGTTCGTTCATGACACCGTCCGGCGCCTTGTCCCGGTCGGGTCACCGGGCAGCGTCAGGCGGCCTGCTTGTTGGCCTCGATCTGCTTTGCCTCGGCTTTCGGCTTTGCCTTGGCGCTGCCGATCTCGATCCGGCGCGGCTTCATCTCTTCGGGAATCTCGCGCTTGAGATCGATCGTCAGAAGACCGTTGACCAGACTGGCGTTCAGGACCTTGACATGATCGGCCAGTTCGAAACGCCTACGGAAGGCCCTCTCGGCAATGCCGTGATGCAGGTATTCGGCATTGTCCTCCGCCGCCTTCTGGCCGGACACCATGAGTATGTTCTGCTCCTGCGTGATGTCCAACTCATCCTGCGAGAAGCCGGCCACCGCCATGGTGATGCGGTAGTCGTCCTCGCCATTTTTGGCGATATCGTAAGGGGGCCAGTTGTCGACCGTCTCTACACGGCTCGCGGCCTCAAGCGCGTTCAACATTCGGTCGAAGCCAACGCCCGACCGGAACAGGGGGGTGAAGTCGAAAGTGTTTCTCATAGCCACATCCTCCTTTGAGCAACATGGGTATAAGGTTGCCGTTCGAAATGCCGGTCCCGAGATGGGCCTCCGGCATCTTAGGATTTAGTTAGGCGATTTAGCCGTTCAAGACCTAAAAGGCAGTCTGCTTAGTCCGCCCGGAAAGATCCTGGCTGGAATGCCAGGGGGATAGATATCGATCTCGAAGACTGTGCTGCGCCACGGATTGGAGCGCGCTTCGGCTGGCGATGCGGGGCGGCGGCCAAATGGCCGTCGCCCCGAGATCGATTGCTGATCAGACATGCAACGGTTTCTGTGTGGTTGGAGGCATCATTCCGTCTTCTACCAAGATGTCCTTCCTCCTGGCGAACTGCACGAGAATACCGCGCGCGGTCTCTGCGTCGATGTCGCCGGCCAGCGCAGCTTTGCAGGCGCGGATCGCCGCCTTTTGCTCAGGACTGTTGCCACGCCAATCCGCGACGAACTGGTATGCATCGACAACTGAGTTGAGCTGCCGCGGAAAACCAAGCCCGACCCAAACGCGAACGGGCTTTTCGAAAGGTTGGGAAAGCATCTTTTCCTCCCTCCGAACGGTCAGGCGGCAAAGCCGCCGGTCCGGCCCGTCTTCGCGCCGGCCATCCAAGGTATCGCCGTGGCGACATCCTCGAGGATTTTCACCGAACGGGCAAAGCCAGCGAACGCGTCGCGGGCGACTTTCAACGGCACACTGCCGTCGAAGGCCCGGCAGCACGCCCGCTTCGCAGTCTCGTAGATCACGCCACGCCGGTGCGAAGGCCATTCATCAAGGAAGTCGAAGGCATCCTCAAGGCAGGCTATTTCCCGAATGAGACCTTCCGCGGCTCTCACGAATACGGGGCTCTCGAATGTCTTCTCGCTCATAGAAACCTCCAATTTTTGAACGATTTCTGGTGATTATGATGGTCGTCCCAACAAGCGGCGACGACCTGCGAAGAAATATGTGAAGGTCGGCCTTCAGCGTCAAGACCGGATGGCAGCCCCGAAACCTGCCGGGAACCTGTTTCCGATAACGACGACGGCAAGTGCAGTCGGATCAAAGGAACCGATGCCATCGACATCCGTTTTCCTCCGGCTCGCCCACAGGGTGAAAGGCGCTCAGGCGACAGGCCCTCCCGGCCAGTCGGGCGGGTTCTTCAGCTTCGACCGAACACAACATGGCCTGACAAGGCGCTTATGCCTCCCCATCGGCGGCTGTGAGCGACGAACGTGCTTCCACCCCGACCAAGGGAGGAGCCTTGAAAGGCCCTTTCATTTCCCACAGCGGCATTACCTATGCGGACGATATGAAACTGCTGAAGCAGGTTTTTCGATCGCGTTTGCCGCGAGCATGGGTTCGCGGAGGGCGGGCGCCCTCCTTGTTATCGACGTTGACGACTTCAACCTGACGGATGAATTTCTGGCGACCATGCTTGGTTCCCGTCGGTGGCCCGGCACATTTGCCTGCGCCGCGGGCTTGACCCCGCCAGTGGCCATGTTGTCCAGCGGCGGCTTGGCCTGCTCGGCCTTGGCGGCAACGTCCTGCGTCACCGGGACTTTCTTCTGGGCCTCCGCCGTTTGCGACAGGGCAAGCACGACAAATTTCCCGACGGTTTTGCTCTCCTGGCTCTGTGGCCTCATGGTTTGAAACCAGACTCGTCGAGCACGGCGACCTGGTTGCCGTCGATGTAGAAGCGGATTGCGTGCGCCTCGTTGTCGATTTCTATGCGCGTCGGTTGCGCGGCCAGCGCCGCCGGGGCGGTCCTGGCATATTTCGAGGGAAAATCCCCAGCCGGTGCGTAGTGGAAGAGTAACGCCAATGCGATGCATCCGGCGGTGAATACAAGGAAGGTAAGTCTGGAAGAGGTGGTCGACGTCATCTAGTCATTCCTTCAGGTTGAAGTGGCGTCTACGGTTCGGTTGCTCCAGAAATAGAAACATGACATTTGGCGTAACCAAGCTCTGTTCAAGGACCTTATGCCATATGACCACAGCTAGAAGGCGGCAGCGGTCAGCGGGCGAAAAAGTGACGGTACGTTCGGCGCGCATACGCGCGACCCGCGCACTAACGCCCAACAAGAATTCCGCACAATAGATTTCAAATGTCGAGTTTTTCTTTACTAGCGGATCGTTATTGCCGCGCCAAAGAACCGCGGCTTTCTCGCCGACATCCGCTAGACACCTTCATCGATGCTAACCTTGGAGGTCACACCACATTGACTAGTATGACCTGGTAGACCCGATCACGCGGTCACGTCGCCTCATTGTTCGGAGGCAATCGCCGATACATTTGCAAGGCAACAAGATCGAGAGATGCCAAGCTTACAATTGATATGCAGCGCATGGTTACTCATTTTGATTTAACAAGTTACTGGAAGAACTGGAACAAATCCATTGCCACACCTTTCGTTGATTCTGAATGATCAATGTCGCTTGAACATACTTCTTCACTCATATGTCGACAGGTTTAATTATGTCGATGACGGTGCTGCTGTCTTGTGCTATGTTTTGTTCAGCCTGCTGCAAGAATTGCAGCGGTGGTGCCGGGGGCTGCCGATGCGTTACCTGAACTCCGCTCACCATATCGATGTGGTGGCCAAGACCGGTTCGATCCGCGCCGCCGCGGAATTGCTCGCCATAACCTCGACGGCGCTCAACCGGCGTATATTGGCGATGGAGGCCGAACTCGGCGTTGCGATTTTCGAGCGACTGCCTCACGGCGTGCGATTGTCCAGCGCCGGCGAACTTCTAGTGCAGCACATGCGCAACCAGTTATCCGATATGGAGCACGTGAAATCGCAGATTGCAGACCTTGCTGGCGCCCGGCGCGGCCATGTGGCGATCGCCTGCAGCCAGGCGCTATTGCCCTACCATTTGCCGATGCAGATCTCACTCTACCGCAAGGAACATCCGAATGTGACCTTCGGAGTGCACCTGCGCGACCGGGAGGAGGCCGAGCGTGCCTTGGTCGATCACACGGCCGACATCGCCATCGTCTACGAGCCAACCCGGCTGGCTGCTTTCATGACGCTGATGCGGGTGCACCAGCCGGTGCATGCGGTTATGCGGCCCGATCATCCGCTGGCTTCTCACGAGACGGTGCGCTTGCGCGCTTGCCTCGACTATCCAATCGCGCTTCCCACATCAAGTTACGGCGTGCGCTACCTGCTCGACATCGGGGCGCAATCGTCATCGCTGCAGCTGGAGCCGGTGATTCAATCGGACAGCTTCGAATTCCTGCGCAACCACGCTATCTCGGAGGATATCATCACCTTCCATTTCCCAATTGGCCTGTCCCACCAGACGATGACCGGTGACATGATCTCCCGGCCGCTCGACCCGCGCGACGTGCCCGCTGGCATGCTCTATGTCGGCCAACTCAAGGGCCGCACCCTGCCGGTGGCCGCTGCCCGTTTCGCCGACCAGCTTTCCGACTCGCTGGCGCAGCAGTATGACGTGTCATGATGGCACCTGCCACTCAGCTTGATGCACTGGATAAGGCTGTCGGGGTAAGCGTTGCCGGTGTATGCGCACCCGTCAGGTGCGCAGCGACACTGTCCGGGCCTTTGTCGGCCCACGACCTGCATGCCGACGATAGCAAAAGAACGCCCCGTCAATAGTGGGTCTTACGATGTAGCGGTCTCCCGCTACCACTTCAAACCCACTATCGTGTCCAACAGCGGGGGTCGCCGGGCTTCACGCGCCAAGCGCGGGCGAGATTTCGTTCTTCGAACAGCACCTCGCGTAGCAAAAGCTGATGGCGCCGGTGTCCGCAGCACTGGCGCCGTCCTCGTATCAGAAATGGAGATGGCATGCTGAAGTTATGGATGAGCACTGCCGCCATCACGGTTGGAACGGCCGGATCCGCCATGGCTCAACAGCGCATCGAAATCTCTTCCTGAAGCGTAGCCCGGTCATGCTGCCGATCCCAGGCACCAGCCGCGTCTCTCATCTTGAGGAAAACGTGGCAGCCGCCGCGATCACGCTGACGGACGAAGAATATCAACAACTCGAGCAGGCTTCCCCGCGAGGCTGAAACGTGACCGCACCCGCCGCCGCACTGCATTCGGCTACGCTACGGGGTTTCTTCGTCAACCATGACTTGGCCGGCTACGAGGTCGCGGTGCATGCCGACATCCCGCGCCAAACTTGTTCTGGAAAATGACGAATTTTTCCAGGCTCTGTAGTACGGCGGATTTCTGCGGACCGATCCTCGCATAATCCGTTCTGACACCGACAATCAGGTCCCGCCATTGCTGGGGCGTGAGCGCCTCGCCGACCGTGATATGAATCTCGCGCGACATGCCGGAGATATACACGTCGGGTCTCACCGGCCTTGAGGCTGTAGTCCCAATGTATCCAGTTATCGCTTTCGTCCTTGCGCGGGAAGTTTTGAAAACCGTTCGGTTCGCCAAAGCGAGCTTTCAGATATCAACGGATGTCTACCGGCCTCCTGCTTGGTAGCCCGCCACTCACCAATACTGAGACCGGCTGTTTAACAGCCTGTCCCTTGGTTCGCTGATGGAATTCACGCACGATCGTCGCGAATATTCAGCGTGTAACGTGTGTGTCGGAGTTCACCAGCTCTTGTCAGCGCACCCTTGGCAACCAGATCCTGCAGGTCCCTTGTCGCCGTGGCGCGCGACGCCTGGGTGACGGCGATGTAATTCTCGGCGCTGAGACCACCCTTGAAGCCATCGATACCTTCACGGAACATTCGATCGATCACCTTCTCCTGGCGCTCGTTGAACTGACCCCGATGGCGCTCGTAGAACTTGGCCTTGGCGACGGAGAATTCGACACGAGCAAGCGTTACGCGCTGCGCTTCAAGGATCGTGTTGGCGAAGTAGAGCAGCCAGTCGGTAATCGCGTTGCTCTTGTTGCTGGCTTCCAGGCTGTCGTAGTAGGCCTTGCGATGACGCTCGATTGTATAGGCCAGCGTTATTAGGCTCGGCTCGCCCAGATTTTGCGCCAGCGCCTTTTCGCAAAGGGCACGCCCTATGCGGCCGTTGCCGTCTTCGAACGGATGGATGCTCTCAAAATAGAGATGCGCGATACCGGCGCGCGTCAGCGCGGGAAGCGGAGCCTTGCCTTTGGGCGCAGTATTGTTGAACCAGATGGTAAAAGCATCCATTTCGGCCTTCACGCGCGATGAGGGCGGCGCCTCGAAATGCACTTTGGGCTTGTCCAGCCGATTGGAGACGATCTGCATCGGATCGGCATGCTGGCGGTAATTGCCGATTGTCTCAATGCGCCGTTCGGCCGACATCACCATCTTGTGCCAGGCGTAGAGGGTGCGATGAGAAAGCGGTTCCGCAAAATGCAAGTACACATCGGCCATCATTTCGGAGACGCCTCGCTCCGCTGGCGGAATGCGTCTGTTTTCAGCTCCAAGCCCAAGTTGCTGGCGTAAGGACGATTGCAGGCTCTCGCGGTTGAGATATTCTCCTTCGATGGCGGATGTCTTCAAAGCCTCTTCGCTGATAAGCTCGATGCGGATCTGATCGCGATCCTCGGAACCGACGTGACGAAAGACGCCGAGGAACTCGCCCGATCGCAATAGGAACTCGCTTTCCAGCGGGTCCAATGCCATCTTGTCGTAGGTAAAATGCGGCCAGTCGGCCTGCTCCCAATTCCATGCCATGAGCTATAGAGCGCCTTTCTATAACTCATGATAGCGAACAATGTGAGCTATAGCAATCTTACCTATGCCTCAGCCGGCACCCAATAGATGGCCGTAAATACCCATATCTGGGCGCATCCGCCAAAGCCGGCCGGGCTCTCGTGAACCGAACTCAAGCGAATATCGCGCAATATGCCGTTCATCTTCGCGCCGCCCCCGTAAATTCGGCATCGACCGTGAAGAAACCATACCCCTTTCGGACTCCCCAGCCCGTTCTTACGCCGCAGCATCCTTTTGTGCGATCGGTCAGATCGAAAACTTCCAACAAGCACCTTGCCGAAGCATCCTCCTGTCCGCGAGCAGGCCAGCGCCCGCACGTCAAATTTCGCGGACTGCACGATGCCCAAATTGGAAATAGATCATTCTCGAAACAGCAAGCCTACCGGAGCCGCAACAAACGAACGCCGCGGCCCTCGCCGTTGGAGAAACCGTGTTGAGAATGAGGGTCGCCTTGCCTCAGATGCCGCTCGGCCTGTCGACATCGGCTTTCAATCTCATACCAGTGACCAGGTGGAGGACTGCTGGGGAGATCGGAAACGCAGTGATGCAAAAGTCCTTTTTCTTCCACGGGTCGAAAAGGCCCTCGCCTATGTTGCCCATTTGATCGAGACACGGCCAGAAGGCGAAAGCTATTGGCCGATTTTCGAGCGCCTGGAGCACGAGCGAGAGCAATTGGCGTCCCGGGCAGATCGCCTGCGTGCTGCCAAGGGTCGGATTTAGTCGTCCGCCTATGCAAGGATCGCAGGATCGAAGGGTAGGACGATTTTCTTGAGCTGATCGCGCCGCCATTCCAACGAACCGCCGTCCCCGTATTGCGGCCGGTCATTGGCGTGTCCCATCAGCCGGCACCTCAAATCGTAATCCAGCCCCGCTTCCTGCATTCGCTTTTCGAAAGAATGGCGGATCGAATAGACACTGTGCTCCTCAGAGGGCAACAGCTTTGCCGATCTGAGGCCCTTCATGAGGGTTGCCGAAAGGTTGGTCTCTTTGTCACTGTAACGAGGGAATCCCTTCGGCGCGCGCTTCATGGCTTCGAGCGAGACACCAAGAAGCGGAATTTCGCGAATGCTCGACTCTGTCTTGATCAGGCGGTCCGGCTGAAACCGGATGGCGAGATGGGGGACCGGATGATTGAGCCTTATGTTCTCTGGTCTCAGATTGCAGATCTCGGAGGGCCGGCAGCCGGTCTCGATCAAGGCGAGGAAAATGAGCCGGGCATCATCGTTGAGACGGCCAAACGCGCCAGGCACAAGGAACTTGGTCTTTATCCACTCGGCTTCGAACGGAGGAACCACACGCCGGTCGCTCTTGCGGTTGCGAAACGACAGACCGTCAAAAGGGTTCCGGATATCGAGCGCGAGCCAGTTCGCGTAGGTTTTGAACAGTTTCCGCATATTGCCGAAACTACGATTTGCGGTGTTTGAGGACATGCGCTTCCCGCCTTTGGAGCCTTTCACGCGGCCGAGCCAGAATTCGTAATACCTCTGGGCATCGGCCCGTGTGATCTCAAGAAGTGGCTTGTTGTCGACGACCGATATGAAGCTTTCCGCCGCATATCTCTTCACCTTTTTCCAGGACGCGAATTGGTATTCGCTCATGCCCCGCGCCTCGTCGGCGGCCATAGTGTTGAAATAATACTCCGTGGCTTCCCGGACGGTAAGCGCCGGCCTCTCATGCGCGCCAAGAAGTGCGGGCGCCTCTCGCCCGCCTGAGCCTTTCGCTTTTTCGACGTGTCGCAGGATCTCGTCCAGCGAACGGCTGGCGGCAAGGTTCGCGGATGACAGGTATTCGAAACCAAGGGCCAGGGCACGGGTTCTCGCGGCATTGTAAGCGGACACGACGGATTCGGCCTGATGTCCGTCGGCGAGTCCCGACCAATAGAGATCGTCGGCCTTCTCGAAGGCATCGCGCTTGATGCGGGCGACTTCGTGGGAGGAGGTTTTCAGTGAAATCTGGATTGTTCCGCGCGGATCGAAGCCCGCGACGTGGGCCGGGACACGTCGGACGTAATGCCATCTCGATGCGCGTTTTTTTAGATATCGATCAGGGTCTGGCGAGCTTGAAGAGGACGGTATTTTCTTGGCCATATCGAACACCCGGCATGATTGCCGATGATGTAACGTGCAGTGCAATTTGTAGTGCAAATCTGGCCAAACTGTCAATAAAAAAGGCGGCAAAGCCGCCTATTTTATTTTAAAATCAGCCACTTACCGATTTTGCCAATGGTGCGGTCGAGAAGACTCGAACTTCCACGGGTTGCCCCACAGCGACCTCAACGCTGCGCGTCTACCAATTCCGCCACGACCGCACGTGGTAGGAGCCGGAACCGACCGGCTCGCGGCGTGTAGCAAATCGTTTCCGGCGAAACAAGTGCGTCGCGAGCAATAATGTCAGGCAATTGGCATAACGTTCCACAGGATTGCAACGAGCATCCGGAACTGGACGTTTGCGCCCGATATCGCCATATGGAGGCCAAAGGCATGTCGCCCAAAAGTGCAAGGCGGTTTTGGGACCACGACATGCATAAGCAGAGCGACATGCCATGACAGAACGCAGCCAGATCGCCACGTCGTTCCTGCCCTTGCCCGGTTCGGCGCCGGTCGAATGGCTGGTCGAGCCCGGCCTTACCGCCTATCCTGATGCGCTGGCCTTCATGGAAGCGCGTGCGGACGCAATCCGCAGCGGAGCTGCCGGCGAAATGGTCTGGCTGGTCGAACATCCGCCGCTCTATACCGCAGGCACCAGCGCCCGCATCGAGGACCTGATCGAGCCTGACCGCTTTCCGGTCTTCGCGGCCGGACGCGGCGGCGAATACACCTATCACGGACCCGGCCAGCGGGTCGCCTATGTCATGCTCGACCTGAAGCGCCGGCGCGAGGACGTGCGCGCCTTCGTCGCGGCGCTCGAACAATGGATCATCGGTACGCTCGCCGCCTTCTACGTGCGCGGCGAGCGCCGCGAGGACCGGGTCGGCGTCTGGGTGGTGCGGCCCGATCGCCCTGCTTTGCCGGACGGCTCATTGGGCGAGGACAAGATCGCGGCAATCGGCATCCGGCTGCGTCGCTGGGTGAGCTTCCACGGCATCGCCATCAATGTCGAGCCGGACCTCGCCCATTTCGGCGGCATTGTTCCTTGCGGTGTCTCGGACCACGGCGTCACCAGCCTCGTCGACCTCGGCCTTCCCCTGACGATGGCCGACCTTGATCTCGCGCTGAAATCCGCGTTCGAGGATGTGTTCGGTCCTGCCGAGGCCTTGCCCGCCGAAGCGGCCCGCAAGACCGGCTGACGGTGCTTCAGATCAGTTGCCCTGACGCCCACAACACGCCGCAGCCATGGATGGCGAACACCGCCAGCAAGGCCCCTGCGATGACGAAACGGTCGACGGTGTCGATCGGCTCCAGTTCGTGACGTGGCTTCACGCCGCTGCCGACGGTAAGCAGGCTGAGGATCGAAAAAACCGCACCGGCCGCGAGCAGGAAGCCTGACGAAAAACCAGCCCGCCAGCCGAGCGCCAGAAAGGCCGAAAGCAGCGAGAAGGACGCCAGAGCCAGGACGACCGGCCCCGGGCAGATCTGGCGCAGCACCTGGCCGCCGTCGAATTTCCACACCGGCACCAGATTGGCGATGTTGAACAGGGCCACGCAACCTGCAAGCGCGGCCAGCAGCGCGGCCGCGGCCTTGTGACCCTCGTTGCCGGCAAGCACGCTGGCGGCAATGACGATCGGCACCAGGAAGGCGGAGAACCCCGCCCCCATCAACGCCACGAAGGCCACTTCGAAACGGCTGTTGTAGGGCCGGTCGCCAATGGCGATGCCGCCAAGCAGCGGGATGAAGATCATCCGCGCCCTGCGATGGCCTGTCAGCCGGAACGCCGCCATGTGGCCGAGTTCGTGCAGCGCCACCACCGACGTCAGGATCGCGGCCAACGCCAGCCCGCCGAGGTGAAGGCCGAAGAACGGCCACAGCATCAATGCCGACAGCACGGCAAAGCCGACCTGACTCAGCGGATGCTCGAACCAGCCGCCCTTGCGATACTGCCCGGTCCTTGCCCAACGCTGCAGCTTGGAGAGCTCGCGGCGCATGGCGAAGTAACGGAACACCAGGAAGGCGACGCCGCGGTACCGGTCGGTCCGGCTGAGCGTCACGCGTGTGCCGCTGCCCTGCGAAACCAGTTCGGCGGTCTCGCCATAATCCTTCCAGAACGAGCCATCGAGCGCGGTGTCCTCGATCACCCGCATCGAGAAGCGGCTGCCCTCGACGACATCTTCAAACCGCGCCCTGCGCTCGATCGGCTTGCCGTCGCGGCCTTCCCACGACAGCATGATTCGGGCCACACCCCCTTCGTCCAGCGGCTGCGCCGACAGGATCTCGCCGGACCATCCGGCATCGCTGCCAAGCGGCCACAGCGCCTGCCACAGGCGCTGCCGGTCCATCGCCACGATGCGACTGGACCGGACCGTGCGCAAACCGAGCGGCACGGTCATCAAGAGAAAGATCAGCCCGAGATTGCTGGCCACGAGAATGGCCGTGACGATGGGCGACACCTGGACGTTGCTCCCTGCCTGGAGGCGCACCCTAACGTCGCGGCGGCAAGAAAAGCTTAACAGCGGAGCGGCTTATGGCCATCGGGAACAGCGATGGCGGATGCCGCCAGCTCACATGGCTCCGATCCAGATCGCCATGGAAACAAGAAACGCGCTCATGCAAACCAGCGAGATGACATCCTGAACCAGATCGGTCATAACTCTCTCCTGTTGTGGATATGTTTCCAATTTGTTCTAATTTTGTTCCAATGTCAATCGCTAGGAGATATGGCGACGGGTGGGAATTTTGCACGGTTAGCGAAAGGTTAATCGCTCGCCTGAGGCCCGGTTGAAAGCACGGCGGCGTAGGCTTCCACTCCCGGAGGATCAGGATTAGCGCGCGCCTGTATTAAAGTTTGGCCGAGACGATAGTTCTTGGGCTGAGGCACTGCTGAGCGATGGATATGGGGAAATACGGAGGCGCAAATCAAGGTGACCGCTGGCGAAAGCGGATGCGACAAGGCCGCAGGCGACGCCTCTCTCGTAATTTTGTAGTTTGGCTGCTCATTCTGGCGACGAGCGCGATATCGTCCACGCTGATCGCAATGAACGCTCACTGGCGATTCTAAGCCATCTCCGCACGGTACACCCCGGGCGAAACCATTCCTTAAAGCGGCACCACCTTGCCGTCGGCGAGCGTGACACGCCGGTCCATGCGCGATGCCAGCTCGTGATTGTGCGTGGCGATCAGCGCGGCGAGTCCCGATTGCCGCACCAGCGCTTCCAGCGCCTCGAAGACATAAGAGGCGGTGACCGGGTCGAGGTTGCCGGTCGGCTCGTCGGCGAGCAGCACCAGCGGCGCATTGGCAACGGCGCGCGCAATGGCGACTCGCTGCTGCTCGCCGCCGGACAGCTCGGATGGCCGGTGCGATGCCCGCTTGCCGATCTGCATGTAATCGAGCAGCTGCGCCGCGCGCTCGCCCGCTTCCTTGCGCGGCAGCCCCTTGATGAGCTGCGGCATCATGATGTTTTCCAGCGCCGAAAACTCCGGCAGCAGATGATGGAACTGGTAGACGAAGCCGACATCGTTGCGGCGGATCGAGGTGCGCTCATCGTCGGACAACCGGCCGCAGGCCCGGCCGGACAGGATCACGTCGCCGGCGTCAGGACGCTCCAGCAGGCCCGCCGTGTGCAGCAGCGTCGACTTGCCGGTGCCCGACGGCGCCACCAGCGCCACCATCTCGCCGCGCCGAAGCGAAAAGTCGGCGCCGTTCAGGATGGTGAGCTTGCGCGGCCCCTGGACATAGTGCCGCTCGACGCTCTTCAGCTCGATAATGACCTCGGCCACTACTCGTACCTCAAGGCTTCGACCGGATCGAGGCGGGCCGCCCGCCACGCTGGAAACACCGTTGCCAGGAAGGACAGCGCCAGCGCCATGATGATGACGTAGGTCGTCTCGCGCGGATCCATCTTCGCCGGCAACTGGCTGAGGAAATACAGCTCCGGATTGAACAGCACCTTGCCGGTCATCCAGGAGAAGAATTGGCGGATCGATTCGATGTTGGTGCAGATCACCACGCCGAGCAGCACGCCGGCGAGCGTGCCCGTCACGCCGATCGCTGCCCCCGTCATCAGGAAGATGCGCAGGATGGCGCCGCGCGAGGCGCCCATGGTGCGCAGGATGGCGATGTCATGCCCCTTGTCCTTCACCAGCATGATCAGTCCGGAAATGATGTTGAGCGCCGCCACCAGCACGATCAGCGTCAGGATCATGAACATCACGTTGCGCTCGACCTGCAGGGCGGAAAAGAAGGTCTCGTTGCGCTGGCGCCAGTCGACGAGGTCGATGGGGCGTTGTGCCGCCTCTTCCACCTTGGGTTTCAGCGCGTCGACATCATCGGGATTGTCGACATAGATTTCGATCGTCTGCGCCCGGCCGTCCATGTTGAAATAGAGCTGCGCCTCGGAGAACGGCATGTAGACGATGGAGCTGTCATATTCCGACATGCCGACTTCGAAGATCGCGGCGATCTTGTAGCCCTTCATGCGCGGCGTGGTGCCGAGCGGCGTCACATCCCCGTCCGGCGAGATCAAGGTGATGGTGTCGCCGAGCGCCAAGCCGAGATTCTCGGCCATGCGCTTGCCGATGGCGACGCCGTCGCCCGTATCGAAGCCGTCGAGCGAACCCTGTTTGATGTTTTTGGCCACGATGGCGATCTTGCCGAGGTCTTCACCCCTGATACCGCGCACCAGCGCGCCGGTGCCGCCGCCGACATTGCCTTGCGCCAGCACCTGGCCATCGATCAGCGGAATGGCGTATTTGACCCCGGGCACGCCGTTGATGCGGCTGGCGACCTGGGCATAGTCCTCGAGCGGCGAATCGAGCGGCTGCACGATCAGATGGCCGTTGACGCCGAGGATGCGTGTCAGAAGCTCGGCGCGGAACCCGTTCATGACGGCCATGACGACGATCAGCGTGGCGACGCCCAGCATGATGCCGAGAAAGGAGATCGAGGCGATCACCGAGATCACCGTCTCCTTGCGCCGCGAGCGCAAATAGCGCCACGCAACCGTGCGTTCGAAGATTGAGAACGGGCCGGCGCCCGCCGATCTCGCTGCCGCCGCCTCGCTCATGCGGGGGCACCGAAGCGCTTTTTCGCGTCGGCGATCGGCAGCGTCACGCGCTCGCCGCTCTTGCGATTCTTGATCTCGATCTCGCCGGCGGCCACGCCGCGCGGTCCGACGATCACTTGCCAGGGCAGGCCGATCAGGTCGGCGGTGGCGAACTTGCCGCCCGGCCGCTGGTCCGTATCGTCGTAGAGCACATCCTTGCCGGCGGCGGTGAAGGCAGCGTTGAGCTCGTCGCAGACGCGATCGCACTCGGCGTCGCCCGCCTTCATGTTGATCAGGCAAATATCGAACGGCGCCACCGCTTCCGGCCAGATGATGCCGTTCTCGTCGTGGCTGGCCTCGATGATCGCCGCGACCAGCCGCGACGGGCCGATGCCGTAGGAGCCGCCCGAGGCGAAATGATCCTTGCCGTCGGGGCCCGTCACCTTGGCGCCCATCGGCTTGGAGTATTTCTCGCCGAAGTGGAAGATATGGCCGACCTCGATGCCGCGCGCCGAGACCTGGTCGCCTGTCGGGACCTTCTCCCAGGCCGCCTCGTCATGCATCTCGTCGGTGGCGGCGTAGGGCGTCGTCCACGTCTTGACGATGTCTGCTATCTCGCCGTCATTGGCGAAGTCGGTTTCCGCTCCGGGCACGGCAAGCGACAGATAATCGCGATGGCAGAAGACCTGGCTTTCGCCGGTATCGGCCAGGATGATGAATTCGTGGCTGAGATCGCCGCCGATCGGCCCGGTGTCGGCCCGCATCGGGATTGCCTGCAGGCCCATACGGGTGAAGGTCCGGAGATAGGAGACGAACATCCTGTTATAGGCGGCTCTCGCGCCCTCGAAGTCGAGATCGAAGGAATAGGCATCCTTCATCAGGAATTCGCGCGAACGCATCACGCCGAAGCGCGGCCGCACCTCGTCACGGAACTTCCACTGAATATGGTAGAGGTTGAGCGGCAGGTCCTTGTAGGACTTGACGTAGGCGCGAAAAATCTCGGTGACCATTTCCTCGTTGGTCGGTCCGTAAAGCATGTCGCGGTCCTGACGGTCCTTGATGCGCAGCATCTCCTTGCCGTAGTCGTTGTAACGGCCGCTCTCGCGCCAAAGATCGGCCGACTGGATGGTCGGCATCAGGATCTCCAGCGCGCCGGCGCGGTTCTGTTCCTCGCGGATGATCTTGCAGACCTTGTCCAGCACCCGCTTGCCCAACGGCAGCCAGGAAAAACTGCCCTGCCCCTGCTGGCGGATCATGCCGGCGCGCAGCATCAACCTATGCGAGACGATTTCGGCCTCGCGCGGATTTTCTTTGAGGATAGGCAGGAAATAGCGCGACAAACGCATGAACTGGTCCGTGAATGAGAATGGCCACGCCAGAATCGGCAGGGCGCAGGCTTGCTTGCCCCGGCTTCATAGCGATTTCATGACGGAATGGAAACCCGGCCATCCCACCACATCAGCCCCTTCCGCCCCGGAATCCCGCGCTTCCGGATCAGTCCGCGCCGACAATGGAACGTACCGAACCTCTTCGGATTGAGCCGCCAATTCTTTGCGCGCGTCAATCGCGAACATGCCGCAAAGGCTGTCTCGACATTGCCTGGTCGTTTCAAAAGCAAAGCCTGCCGCACTATTGTGCAGTGCAGCACGAGAATGCCCGTTTCAAGGCAAAATTCTTCGTGACATTTTCGTTTCCGTTAGGCTAATGTGCCCCGATAACCGAGAGGGCAGAAACAAATCTGCCTTCCTACGCGGTCAAAGTCTTGGGAGGATGCGATCTAGGCGCGGTTACTCGCTGCCGCCGGATACCGGAAACAGATCGGACGCGTTTAATTGCAAGGCCTTGTGCCTTGCATTTTTTTTGTGCAATCATCTGGTTAGCGCCGCGAATTGCCAGGCTACATGACCTAGCGTCAGCAGCCCATGGCCGCCGGGCGGGGCGGCATCTCAATCCCAGGACTTCTATTTCGCCGGGGTCTGGCCGAAATCCGGCACGATGTGCGGGATGTCGTTGAGGCTGTATCCCAGCCCGTGCGTCAAACCATAGAAAATGCTCATCAGGATCGCCGTCGCGATGGTGGTGCGGATCACGGCACGCAACATATGCGGCCCGCGCGGCGCGCTCGGAACCGTGCCCAGCGTCACGTCGTGATCGTCGTCCTGCGTCTTGACGCTGAACGGCAGAACGGCAAACAGCACCACCCACCAGGTCGCGAAAAACAGGGCGGTGAACGAGACCCAGTTCATGATTGCTCCAGTTCGATAAGCGTACCGAAGAAATCCTTCGGATGCAGGAACAGCACCGGCTTGCCGTGCGCACCTACCTTGGGATTGCCGTCGCCAAGCACGCGGGCGCCGGCGGCCTTGAGCTGGTCGCACGCGGCCAGGATGTCGTCGACCTCGTAGCACAGATGATGCATACCGCCCGACGGGTTCTTCTCGAGGAACGCCGCGATCGGCGAGCGCTCGCCAAGCGGCTCCAGCAATTCGATCTTGGTGTTGCCGACATTGACGAACACCACGGTGACGCCATGCTCCGGCAAGGCCTGCGGCTCGGTCACTTCGGCGCCGAGTGTGTTGCGGTAAGCTGCAATGGCGGCAGCCAAATCCGGCACCGCAAGCGCGACATGGTTCAGCCGTCCGAGCATGTCCGAGCTTTTTCTCCCAGGTCCAATATTGGCGTCATACGTCAAATCAACCGAGACCGACAGCCATTCAGGAGGCGCGCACTGTCGCACCTCTTCCAACCGGTATCTGCAAAGCACAAAGGGAAATGTCGGGAATCAGCCCTGCCCGCGCCCGCGTTTTCATCTTCGATCTCGGGTCGTTCAAAGTGCCGCCCTGCTCGACGCCGTCGATATCAGAGACAGGCTTGCATCGGCCTTCGCGGCCGGACAGCCGCCGGCGGCCCCTGCTGGTCACCGGCCATCACATGCCATTTCCAGGCCTGGCTACATCGAATCGGCGAAGCGTTCTTTTCGCTGGCTTCCGGTCGCCTGCCAGCTGAATGTCTAGCCATTGCCCATCACCTGGTGACGAACACCGTCACCAGCGGTTTCTTGCCCCAAGCTTCGTTGGCCGCGCCGCGCACCGCGCGCCGCACCGCCTCCTGCACGAGGTCGAGGTCCTTGCGGCGCTGGCGGGGGATCGATTCGACCGCGCCGACGGCCGCATCGATCATCAGATCTTCGAGCGTCTCGCCACGGCCATCGGCCTCGGCGACGCCGATTGCGACCAGATCGGGATCGCCGGCCAGTTCATACTTCTCGTCGAGCACGACATTGACCGCGACATGGCCGGCAAAGGACAATTTGCGCCGGTCGCGAATACCCATCGCCTGATCGGTGCCGATCAGGTTGCCGTCCTTGTAGACACGGCCGAACGGCACCTGGTCTATGATGGTGGCCGGACCTGGCGCGAGCCGCAGCATGTCGCCGTCGCGCACTTGCGCCACCTGGCCGATGCCGGACGTCGACATCAGCGAACCCTGCGCCACCAGATGCGCGGCCTCGCCATGCACGGGAACGCCGATCTGCGGACGCACCCATTCATACATCTTGCGCAGTTCGCTGCGCCGGGGATGGCCGGAAACGTGTACCAGAGCATCGCCGTCCTCGATGATCTTGATGCCGAGATCGATGAGACGGTTCTTGATTTCCAGGATCGCCTTCTCGTTGCCGGGAATGGTGCGCGAGGAAAACACCACCGTGTCGCCCGCCGTCAGCGACACCGATTTCATCTCGTCGCGCGACAGCTTCGCCAGCGCCGCCAGCGGCTCACCCTGGCTGCCGGTGCAGATGATGACCAGGTTCTCGCGCGGGATGAAACCGAAATCCTCCTCGGCGATGAACTCCGGCAGCCCGTCCATATAGCCGAGCTCGTCAGCCACATCGATGACGCGCTTCAGAGAGCGGCCGAGCACCAGGCACTGGCGGCCGGCATCGCGCGCCGCCCGGGCGATCGAGACGATGCGTCCGACATTGGAGGAGAAGGTGGTGACGGCGACGCGGCCCTTGGCGGCCTGGATGACGCCTTTCAGGCCCTCGCCGACGGCCACTTCCGAAGGCGACTCGCCTTCGCGCAGCGCATTGGTCGAATCGCAGATCAGCGCCAGCACGCCCTTGTCGCCATAGGCGCGGAAGCGCGCCTCGTCGGTCTTGGGTCCGATCGTCGGTTCCGGATCGATCTTCCAGTCGCCGGTATGGATGACGGTGCCGGCCGGCGAGGTGATCGCCAGCGACATCGGTTCGGGAATGGAGTGCGCCACCGGAATGGCTTCGATCTCGAAGGGGCCGACCGTGAACTTTTCGCCCGCCCGGTAGATCGTCAGCGGGATCTTCGGCGCGCCCTGCTCGCCCTGCCGCTTGGCTTCCAGCAGGCCGGCGCTGAACGGCGTCATCCAGACCGGTGCATTCAGCTTCGGCCAGGTGTCGAGCAACGCGCCGTAGTGGTCCTCATGCGCGTGGGTGATGATGATGCCGCGCAAATTGGCGAGGTTCTCCTCGATGAAGCGCGTGTCTGGCAGGATCAGGTCGACGCCCGGATGCGCCGCGTCGGGAAAGGTGACGCCGACATCGATGACGATCCACTCGCGCGCGCTCGGCGGGCCGTAGCCGTAGAGGGCGAAGTTCATGCCGATCTCGCCGACGCCACCGAGCGGCACGAAGACGAGTTCGGCGTTGTCCGCTTTCGCCATGATTTTTCCCTTCCTGGCCCTCAGGCCAAGCCGTTAATGCAATTCCAGAAAAAGTGTCTAACGGTTTTCAGTCCGGAATTGCTCAAAAACAAAACTATACCCGCGCGGACGCAACCGCGCCGAAATGCACATCGCCGGCGGCGACCGTCAGAACAGACCCCTCATCGTCGCGGATCACGAAACGGCAGTCCTCGTCAATGGTCTCGAAGACGCCACGCACCACATTACCGTCAATTCTGACAGCAACCTCGCCGCCAAGGCCCGCTGCGCGGGCAAGCCAACGCTTCCTGATGGCGGCAAGGCCACGGCCTTCGTCCCAAAGGCGGGCATTCTCGCTCCAGGCATCCGACAGCGCCAAAAACAGCGTTTCGGCATCGCAAGCCGCGCCCAATGCATGAAGCGATGTCGCGGGATACGGCAAATCCCGCGGGTACGCCACCACGTTGACGCCGATGCCGACCGCCACCGCGAAGCGGCCACCGTCAAGCATCGCCGATTCCAGGAGGATGCCGGCGAGCTTGGCCCCGGAGGCGAGCACGTCGTTCGGCCATTTCAGCTCGAAGCGGTTCTGTCCCTGGCTCGCGCCGTCGAGGCCTATCGCGATGCGGCCCTTCGGCACCACCGCGTCGAGTGCGTCGGCCAACGCCAGCCCGGCGACGAAACCGAGCGTCGCGGCAAGTCGAAGTTCGCCGCCGGTGATGAGGAGCAGCGTCGCCGCCAGATTGCCTTCCGGCGTTGCCCAGGCACGGCCACGCCGGCCGCGCCCGCTCTCCTGCCTCTTGGAAACGACCCAGAGCTTGCCCGGGTCGCCCGCCCGGGCATGGTCCAGCGCCAGCGCGTTGGTGGAGCCGACACTGTCATGCGCCTCGAGCCGGAACCCTTCCGACGCCGAGGTTGGAGCCAGCCGAAATGCCATCCCGTCAGAAAAATGTCTTGGCGGCGGCTTCGGCATAGGTGCCGATCGGCCCGCCGATCAGCACATAGAACAGCACGAAGGCGCCACTGACGCCGAGCACGACACGCAATTCGCTGGCCATCGGCACGAAGCCGCCGACCGGCTCATCGAACCACATGATCTTGATGATGCGCAGATAGTAGTAGGCGCCCACCACCGAGGCCAGCACGCCGATGATCGCCAGCGCATAGAGATTGGCGTTGATGGCGGCGAGGAAGACGTACCATTTTCCCCAGAAGCCGGCGAGCGGCGGAATGCCGGCCAGCGAGAACATCAGGACGGTCAGGATCGTCGCCATCACCGGGTTGGTCGACGACAGGCCGGCGAGATCGCTGATCTGCTCGACATTGCCTTCCTTGCGCCGCATGGCGAGGATGAAGGCGAAGGTGCCAAGCGTCATCACCAGGTAGATCAGCATGTAGATGGCGACGCCGCGCACACCGGCCTGGCTGTTGGCGGCAAGGCCCACCAGCGCATAGCCCATATGACCGATCGAGGAATAGGCCATCAGCCGCTTGATGTTGGTCTGACCGATCGCGGCGAAGGCGCCAAGCGCCATCGAGGCGATCGAGATGAAGACGATGATCTGCTGCCAGTCGGAAGCGATCGGCTTGAACGCGCCCATGGTGACGCGCACGATCAGCGCCATCGCCGCCATTTTCGGTGCCGCCGCCAGGAAGGCCGTCACCGGCGTCGGCGCGCCTTCATAGACGTCGGGCGTCCACATGTGGAACGGCACGGCCGAGATCTTGAAGGCAAGCCCGGCTAGCACGAAAACCAGGCCGACGACGAGGCCGAGCTGGCGCTCGCCGCCGCCAAGCGCCGTGGCGATCTCGTGGAAGCCCAAGTTGCCAGTGTAACCATAGACCAGGCTGATGCCGTAGAGCAGCATGCCCGAAGACAACGCACCGAGGACGAAATATTTCAGGCCGGCCTCGGTCGAACGCAGATTGTCGCGATTGATCGCCGCCAGCACATAGATCGCCAGCGACTGCAGTTCGAGGCCGAGATAGAGCCCAATCATACCGTTGGCCGAGATCATCAGCATCATGCCGAGCGTGCAAAGCAGGATCAGCACCGGATATTCGAACTTGTCGAAACGCTCCACCTTGGCAAAGCGCATCGACATGACGAGCGTCACCGCCGAGCCGACCAGCGCCAGCACCTTCATGAAGCGGGCAAAGGAATCCTGGATGAAAGCGTTGCCATAGGCGCTGCCCTGCCCTGCGTGGAAGATCAGCCAGGCGCCTGCGATCACCAGCACCGCGACGGCAAGGCCGGTCACCGTATTGGCGGTGTTGGAACGCGAATAGGCCCCGACCATCAGCAGCGCGAGCGCGCCGATGGCAAGGATCAGCTCGGGCGTCGAGAGCGACAGGCTGGAGAGAAGGTCCGGCGTCATGGTTCGCAAAACCCCTGGGTCAGTTCGCCGCCGCGGTCTGCGCGGCGCCGATGGATGCGGTGACATTGGTGACGAGCGACTTGACCGACTGGGCCGTCGCGTCGAAGACGGGTGCGGGATAGACGCCGAAGAAGATGACCAGCACGACCAGCGGATAGATGATCACCTTCTCGCGGGTCGACAGATCGAGCAGCCGCTTCAGGCTGTCCTTGGTCAGCGCGCCGAAGATAACCCGGCGATAGAGCCAAAGCGCGTAGGCGGCCGACAGGATGACGCCGGTCGCGGCGAAGAACGCCACCCAGGTGTTGACGCGGAACACGCCGAGCATGGTCAGGAACTCGCCGACGAAGCCTGACGTGCCCGGCAGGCCGACATTGGCCATGGTGAAGATCATGAACACGGTGGCGTATTTCGGCATGTTGTTGACGAGGCCGCCATAGGCCGCGATCTCACGGGTATGCATGCGGTCATAGATGACGCCGACGCACAGGAACAGCGCGCCCGAGACCAGGCCGTGGCTGAGCATCTGGAAGATCGCGCCCTGCACGCCTTCCTGGTTCATGGCGAAGATGCCCATGGTGACGAAGCCCATATGGGCGACCGACGAATAGGCGATCAGTTTCTTCATGTCCTCCTGCATCAGCGCCACCAGCGAGGTGTAGATGATGGCGACGACCGACAGCGTGAACACCAGCGGCGCGAACATCTCGGACGCCAGCGGAAACATCGGCAGTGAGAAGCGCAGGAAGCCGTACCCGCCCATCTTCAAGAGGATGGCGGCCAGGATGACCGAACCGGCCGTCGGTGCCTCGACATGCGCGTCCGGCAGCCAAGTGTGCACCGGCCACATCGGCATCTTCACCGCGAAGGAGGCGAAGAAGGCTAGCCACAGCCAGGTCTGCATGTTGGCCGGGAAGCTGTGCGTCAAAAGCGTCGGGATGTCGGTGGTGCCCGACTGGAAGAACATCGCCATGACGGCGAGCAGCATCAGCACCGAGCCGGCCAGCGTATAGAGGAAGAACTTGAACGAGGCGTAGACGCGCCGCTTGCCGCCCCACACACCGATGATGATGAACATCGGGATCAGGCCGGCTTCGAAGAAGACATAGAACAGCACGATGTCCAGTGCGCAGAACACGCCGATCATCAGCGTTTCCAGAAGCAGGAAGGCGATCATGTAGGCCTTGACGCGCTTCTCGATCGCTTCCCACGACGCCAGGATGCAAAGCGGCATCAGGAAGGTCGTCAGGATGACGAACAGCATGGAAATGCCGTCGACGCCCATATGGTAGGAAATGCCGGAATCGAGCCAGGCGGCCTTTTCGACGAACTGGAAGCCGGCCTGCGAATTGTCGAAGCCGGTCCAGATCAACAGCGACACCAGGAAGGTGAACGCCGTGGTTATGAACGCGATGGCGCGAATGTTGCGGCGCGCGTTTTCGCTGTCATCGTTGATGAACAGGATCAGCAGCACACCAACCAACGGCAGGAAGGTGACCAGCGAGAGGATTGGCCAGGCGGTCATCAGAGCATCATCCAGGTGACGAGTGCGGCAACGCCGATCAGCATGGCGAAGGCATAGTGGTAGAGATAGCCGGTCTGCAGCTTGACGACGCGGTTGGTGACATCGACGACGCGCGCCGAAATGCCGTCCGGCCCCAGGCCATCGATGATGGTCCCGTCGCCGGTCTTCCACAGGAAGGAGCCGAGACGCTTGGCCGGACGCACGAACAGGAAGTCGTAGAGCTCGTCGAAATACCACTTGTTGAGCAGGAAGGCGTAGAGCCCGCGATGCTGGGCAGCGAGATTCCTCGGCATTTCCGGCGAACGGATGTAGAACTGCCAGGCCAGCGCCAGGCCGATCAGCATGGCGATGAAGGGCGAGAGCTCGACCCACAGCGGCAATTCGTGGATCTCGTGCAGGATGTGATTGTCCGCCAGCGTGAATAGCGACGCCTTCCAGAACTCGGCATAGCCTTCGCCGATGAAGGCGCCGTGGAAGATGATGCCGGCAAACAGCGCACCCGCCGCCAGGATGAACAGCGGCACCAGCATCACCGGCGGCGATTCATGGACGTGATGCATCACCTCGTGGCTCGCCCGCGGCTCGCCGTGGAAGGTCATGAAGATCAGCCGCCAGGAATAGAAAGAGGTGAAGCCGGCGGCGATGACCAGAGCCACGAAGGCCAGGACCGCGACGGAATTGTGCCCGGCAAAGGCGGTTTCGATGATGGCGTCCTTGGAGAAGAAGCCGGCGGTGCCGATGACGGTCACCGGAATGCCGACGCCTGTCAGCGCCAGCGTGCCGATCACCATCATCCAGTAGGTGGTCGGGATCAGCTTTCTCAAGCCGCCCATCTTGCGCATGTCCTGCTCGTCGGAGACGGCATGGATGACCGAGCCAGAGCCGAGGAACAGCAGCGCCTTGAAGAAAGCGTGTGTGAACAGGTGGAAGATCGCCGCGCCATAGGCGCCGACGCCGAGCGCCACGAACATGTAGCCGAGCTGCGAGCAGGTCGAATAGGCGATGACGCGTTTGATGTCGTTCTGGACGAGGCCGACGGTCGCCGCGAAGAAGGCGGTGAAGGCGCCGATGAAGGTCACCACCGTCAGCGCCGAATGCGACAGCTCGAACAGCGGCGACAGCCGTGCCAGCATGAACACGCCTGCCGTCACCATCGTGGCGGCATGGATGAGCGCCGACACCGGGGTCGGGCCTTCCATGGCGTCCGGCAGCCAGGTGTGCAGCGGCACCTGCGCCGACTTGCCCATGGCGCCCATGAACAGCAGCAGGCAGACCACGGTCATCGCCGCCTGCTTGTAGAGCGCATGGCCGAGGAATGTGAGCACGGCCGCACCCTGTGGCGCGCCTTCGGCAGGAATGAACGTCGCGGCATTGGCGAAGATCGTGCCGAGATTGACCGAGCCGAACAGCACGAAGACGCCGAAAATGCCGAGCGCGAAGCCGAAATCGCCGACGCGGTTGACGACGAAGGCCTTGATGGCGGCGGCATTGGCCGACGGCTTCTTGTACCAGAAGCCGATCAGCAGGTAGGACGCGAGGCCCACCCCTTCCCAGCCGAAGAACATCTGCACGAGATTGTCTGCCGTCACCAGCATCAGCATGGCGAAGGTGAACAGCGACAGATAGGCGAAGAAGCGCGGCCGGTTCGGATCGTGGTGCATGTAGCCGATCGAATAGATGTGAACCAGCGCCGACACGGTGTTGACCACCACCAGCATCACCACCGTCAGCGTGTCGATCCTGAGCGCCCAGGAGGCGTCCAGGCCGCCGGACTGGATCCAGTGCAGCACCGGCACGGTGAACACCTCGCCATGGCCGAAGCCGACGGAGAAGAAGGCGATCCATGACAGCACGGCCGCGATCACCAGGAAGCCTGAGGTGATGTATTCGGATGCCTTGGCACCGAGCGACGTGCCGAACAGGCCGACGATCAGGAAGCCGAGCAGTGGAAGGAAGACGATGGCCTGATACATGGTGGTTCCGTCAACCCTTCATGGCGTTCACGTCTTCGACCGCGATCGAGCCACGGTTGCGGAAGAAGACAACGAGAATGGCAAGTCCGATGGCGGCCTCAGCCGCCGCGACCGTCAGCACGAAGAGCGCGAACACCTGGCCGACCAGGTCGCCGAGCGCCGCCGAAAAGGCGACGAAGTTGATATTGACCGCGAGCAGGATCAATTCGATCGACATCAGGATGACGATGATGTTGCGGCGGTTGAGGAAGATGCCGAACACGCCGAGCGTGAACAGGATCGCCGATACGGTCAGATAATGTGCGATACCGACGACCATCTCAGACTCCTTCGCCCGACTTGACCTTGCGGATTTCCATGCCGGTCGCCGCTGTGCGGCCGACCTGAGCTGCGATCGACTGCCGCTTGACCCCTTCCTTGTGGCGTAGCGTCAGGACGATGGCGCCGATCATGGCAACCAGCAGGATGAGGCCCGAAATCTGGAAGTAGTAGAGGTAGTCGGTATAGAGGATGTCGCCGAGCGCTGCCGTGTTCGAGCGCGTGGCAAGATCCGGAATGGGCTTTGCGACGGTCGAGGCGAGCTTCGGCGCGAAGGTGTAGCCGCCCAGCACGATGATCAGCTCCGCCGCCAGGATCAGCCCGACCAGCGCGCCGATCGGCGCGTATTGCAGGGCTCCCTCCTTCATCTCGGCGAAGTCGACGTCGAGCATCATGACGACGAACAGGAACAGCACCATGACGGCGCCGACATAGACGACGAGCAGGATCATCGCCAGGAACTCGGCGCCGGTCAGCATGAAAAGGCCGGCGGCGTTGAAGAAGGTCAGGATCAGGAACAGCACCGAATGCACGGGGTTGCGCGACGAAATGACCATGAACGCCGACGCCACCGCGACAAAGGCGAAGAGGTAGAAAAAGGCCGCCTCTAGTCCACTCAGCATTGGGGATCCCCCGGGTTCCTGTCCAAACAGGACAATCGTCCTGTTCGTTATCTCTGGCTTCGTCCCACTTCCGGTACCGAAGCCGCGCTGTCCTATCGCATGTTCCGATCGGGTTGAAATACCCGATCGAAAGAAACGTGCGACACTTTTGTCTTCCGGAGGATGATCTTGTCCGAAAAGTCCGCAACTTTTCGGGATCACCCTCTAGACGAGGCCTCTCGCCCCGTCCATGCGTCAAATATCAGCGGTACGGCGCGTCCAGCGAGATGTTGCGCGCCAGTTCGCGCTCCCACCGGTCGCCATTCGCCAGCAGCCTGTCCTTGTCGTAGTAGAGTTCCTCGCGTGTCTCCGTCGCGAACTCGAAATTCGGCCCCTCGACGATGGCGTCGACCGGGCAGGCTTCCTGGCAGAAGCCGCAATAGATGCACTTCACCATGTCGATGTCGTAACGCACCGTGCGGCGCGTGCCGTCATTGCGGCGCGGACCGGCCTCGATGGTGATCGCCTGCGCCGGGCAGATCGCCTCGCACAGCTTGCAGGCGATGCAGCGTTCCTCGCCATTGGGATAGCGGCGCAGCGCATGCTCGCCGCGGAAGCGCGGGCTGATCGGCCCCTTCTCGTGCGGATAGTTGATCGTCTCCTTCGGCGCGAAGAACTGGCGCATCGACAGGAAGAAGGCGCTGACGAAATCCTGCAGCAGCAGCGATTTTGCGGCCTGGGAAAGAGCGGACATCACGCAAACCCCGTGATCTTGAGGAAGGCCGCGGTGGCGACGACCATGAACAGCGAGATCGGCAGGAACACTTTCCAGCCCAGCCGCATCAGCTGGTCGTAGCGGTAGCGCGGCACGAAGGCCTTCACCATCGAGATGCCGAAGAACACGAAGCAGACCTTCAGCACGAACCAGATCACCCCGGGCACCCAGGTGAAGGGCGCGAAGTCGAAGGGCGGCAGCCAGCCGCCGAGGAACAGGATGGTCGCCAGCGCGCACATCAGCACGATGGCGACATACTCGCCGAGGAAGAACAGCAGGAACGGCGTCGACGAATATTCGACCATGTGGCCGGCGACCAGCTCCGATTCGGCTTCGACCAGATCGAAGGGCGGCCGGTTCGTCTCGGCCAGCGCCGAGATGAAGAAGATGACGAACATCGGGAACAGCGCCAGCCAGTTCCAGTCGAGGAAGGTATTGGGCAGGCCAAGCCGCGTACCGAGCCCACCCTGCTGCGACAACACGATATCGCTGAGGTTGAGCGAGCCGGCGGTAAGCAGCACGGTGACGATGACGAAGCCGATCGAGACTTCATACGACACCATCTGCGCGGCCGAGCGCAGCGCGCCGAGGAACGGATATTTCGAGTTGGATGCCCAGCCGCCCATGATCACGCCATAGACCTCGAGCGAGGAAATGGCGAAGACATAGAGGATGCCGACATTGACGTTGGCGATCGCCCAACCCTGGCTGACCGGAATCACCGCCCAGGCCGAGATCGCCAGCACGGCCGAGACCAGCGGCGCCAGCAGGAAGACACCCTTGTTGGCGCCGGACGGGATGACCGGCTCCTTGAACACGAACTTCAACAGATCGGCGAAGGCCTGCAGCGTGCCCCAGGGGCCGACGACGTTGGGGCCGCGGCGAAGCTGCACGGCCGCCCAGATCTTGCGGTCGGCGTAGAGGATGTAGGCGACGAAGATCAGCAGCACCACGATCAGCACGACCGACTTCAGCAGGATCAGCAGCGCCGGCAGCACGTAGAAGGAGAAGAAGGTGTCCATGCTTATTCCGCCGCCTGCTTGAAGCCGCTCTTGGCCAGTGCCGAGCATTCCGCCATCACGGCCGATGCCCGCGCGATCGGGTTGGTCAGATAGAAATCCTTGACCGGCGAGGTGAACGTCCCCTTGTTCAGCCGCCCGCCGAGCTTCGCCATGCCGGCGATATCCTCGGCATTGCCGGCCGCGACCTGATCGATGCGGGCGAGATGCGGATACTCGCCATAAAGCTTGGCGCGCAGCTGCGGCAGCGAATCGAACGGCAGTTTCTTGCCCAGCACATCGGACAGTGCCCGCAGGATCGCCCAGTCCTCGCGCGCATCGCCCGGTGCGAAGCCGGCGCGGTTGGTCTGCTGCACGCGACCCTCGGTGTTGACGTAGGTTCCGGACTTTTCGGTATAGGCCGCCGCAGGCAGGATGACATTGGCGCGGTGCGCGCCGGCGTCGCCATGCGTGCCGACATAGACGACGAAGGCGCCGCCGGTCTTGCTCATGTCGATCTCGTCGGCACCGAGCAGGAACAGCACGTCCGTCTCGCCCAGCATGCCGGCGACGTTCTTGCCGCCCTCGCCCGGCACGAAGCCGAGATCGAGGCCACCGACGCGCGCCGCTGCGGTGTGGAGCACGGCAAAACCGTTCCAGTCGGCGCGGGCGGCATTCACGGCCGCGGCGAGCCTGGCCGCCTGGCCGAGCACGGCCGCGCCATCTGCGCGCGCCAGAGCGCCCTGGCCGACGATAACAAGCGGGTGCGTCGCCTTCTTCAGCGTCTGGAAGAACTTGCCGTTGCCATCAGCCAAATCCTTCAGCGAGTCCGGCCCGGCGCCCAGTTGCTCGTAGTCGTAGCGCGTATCGCCAATATCGCCGATGACGCCGACCGGCAGATTGCCGAGGCGCCAGCGCTTGCGGATGCGGGTATTGAGCACCGAGGCCTCGAAGCGCGGATTGGCGCCGATGATCAGCACCGCGTCGGCCCGCTCGATGCCTTCGATGGTCGGATTGAAGATATAGCTGGCGCGTCCGAGCGCCGGATCGAGCGCGGCGCCATCCTGGCGGCAATCGATGTTCTTCGATCCGAGCGAAGCCATCAGAAGCTTCAACGCAAAGATCTCCTCGACCGCCGCGAGATCGCCCGCGATCGCGCCGATCCTCTCAGGCGTCGTCTTCGACACCGCGTCCTTGATCGAAGCGAACGCTTCGGCCCAGCTCGCCGGAACCAGCTTGCCGTCCTTGCGCACATAGGGCCGGTCGAGGCGCTGCGTGCGCAGGCCGTCCCAGATGAAGCGGGTCTTGTCGGAAATCCATTCCTCGTTCACGGCCTCGTTGACGCGCGGCAGGATGCGCATCACTTCGCGGCCACGGCTATCGACGCGGATCGCCGAACCGACGGCATCCATGACGTCGATGGATTCGGTCTTGGTCAGTTCCCACGGCCGCGCCTGGAAGGCGAAGGGCTTGGAGGTCAGCGCGCCGACCGGGCAGAGATCGATGACATTGCCCTGCAACTCCGAGGTCATTGCCTGTTCGAGATAGGTGGTGATCTCGGCATCCTCGCCACGGCCGATCAGGCCGAGTTCGGAAATGCCGGCAACCTCGGTGGTGAAGCGGACGCAGCGCGTGCAGTGGATGCAGCGGTTCATCACCGTCTTGACCAGCGGGCCGATGTACTTGTCTTCCACCGCGCGCTTGTTCTCGTGATAGCGCGAGGAATCGACGCCGAAGGCCATCGCCTGGTCCTGCAGGTCGCACTCGCCGCCCTGGTCGCAGATCGGGCAATCCAGCGGGTGATTGATCAGCAGGAATTCCATCACGCCTTCCCGGGCCTTCTTGACCATCGGCGTGTTGGTGAAGATTTCCGGCGGCTCGCCATTCGGACCGGGGCGCAGGTCGCGCACGCCCATGGCGCAGGAGGCCTGCGGCTTGGGCGGCCCACCCTTCACCTCGATCAGGCACATGCGGCAATTGCCAGCGATCGACAGCCGCTCATGGAAGCAGAAGCGCGGCACTTCCGCGCCCGCGTCTTCCGCCGCCTGCAGCAGCGTGTAGTGGTCGGGTACAGTAATTTCTTTCCCGTCGACCTTGAGCTTTGCCATTCGTCTCAAACCCCTGCGGATTTCCCGCAATCTCATTTCCCGGGCGCGACAGAAGCAGCGCCCGACATTTCTTTCACTTCTTCGCCGCCAACGCCGCTGCCTGGGCAGTCCAGTCGTCACGGCCGATACGGCCCTTGAACGACAGATAGTCGTCGACCCAGGCGATCTCCTGCGGCGACCATGCGGCGACCTGGGCGAACGTCCAGATACCGAGGCCGTTCAGCACCTTCTCCAGCTTCGGACCGATGCCCGATATCGCCTTCAGATCCGAAGGCTCCGCCGGCCTCTCCATAGCCTTGGGCTGACGGAAATCCTCGGGCATCAGCACACCGGGAGCATCGTCCGTTGCCGGACCTGCATCGGCCACGGGCGCCGTGATGGCGGCTTCCTTGGCGGCAATGTCCGTAACTTCCTGCGCAAAGGACTGCGCCTCGGCAATCATGGTCTTCGCCGTCGCCCGCGCCCTGGTGGACGACGCGTCTTCGAATTGCTCGACGCGGGCCTCGAAATCCTCGATCAGCGGCTGCATGAGGCGCTGTGACGCCTCGGCGGCACCCGAAAGCGCGCCCATCCAGACGCCGAAGGCTTGATTGGCGAGCCCCATGCCAAGCGCCGACATCGCCACCGCACCCGCGACAGGGTGCGCGAAAAGGTTGACGGCGCTGGCCATCTCCTTCGGCATCATCCTGGTCAGGTCCTGGTTCATCTTCTCGATCTGGTCCAAATTGGGCATCAATGGGTAAGGTGTCGAATACGGCGCCATAGAGTTCTCCTGGTCGTTTCTTCGTTCGCCCCGCCCCGATTTCTTCCCGCGTTCAAAAGTTTCTTTTTATTCCGCCGCCACCATCACCGGTTCGGCCCGGTGCGCGTTGCGCGAAAACTCGTCGATGCGCCGCTCCACCTCACCACGGAAATGCCGCATCAAGCCCTGGATCGGCCATGCCGCCGCATCACCCAGCGCACAGATCGTGTGACCCTCGACCTGCTTGGTGACGTCGAGCAGCATGTCGATCTCGCGCTTCTGCGCCTCGCCGCGCACCAGCCGCTCCATCACCCGCCACATCCAGCCGGTGCCCTCGCGGCACGGCGTGCACTGGCCGCAGCTTTCATGCTTGTAGAAGTAGGACAACCGCGCGATCGCCTTCACGACATCGGTCGACTTGTCCATGACGATGACGGCGGCCGTGCCGAGGCCGGATTTGAGGTCGCGCAGCGCGTCAAAATCCATCGGCGTGTCGATGATCTGCTCGGCCGGCACCAGCGGCACCGAGGCGCCGCCCGGAATGACGGCGAGTAGATTGTCCCAGCCGCCGCGGATGCCGCCGCAATGCGTCTCGATCAGTTCGCGGAACGGGATCGACATCGCCTCTTCGACGGTGCACGGATTGTTGACGTGGCCGGAAACGCAGAACAGCTTGGTGCCGACATTGTTGGGCCGGCCGAAGGACGAGAACCAAGCCGCGCCCCGACGCAGGATGGTCGGCGCCACCGCGATCGATTCGACGTTGTTGACCGTCGTCGGGCAGCCATAGAGGCCGACATTGGCCGGGAATGGCGGCTTCAGCCGGGGCTGGCCCTTCTTGCCTTCGAGGCTTTCCAGCAGCGCCGTTTCCTCGCCGCAGATATAGGCGCCGGCGCCGTGATGCATGTAGATTTCGAAATCGTAGCCCGACGTGTTGTTCTTGCCGATCAGCTTGGCCTCGTAGGCCTCCTCGATCGCTCGCTGCAGCGCCTCGCGCTCGCGGATGAACTCGCCGCGCACATAGATGTAGGCGGCAATCGCGCCCATGGCGAAACCGGCCAGGAACGCGCCTTCGACCAGCGTGTGCGGGTCGTTGCGCAGGATATCGCGGTCCTTGCAGGTGCCGGGCTCGGATTCGTCGGCGTTGATGACGAGATAGCTCGGCCGGCCGTCGCTCTGCTTGGGCATGAACGACCATTTCAGCCCGGTCGGGAAGCCGGCGCCGCCGCGTCCGCGCAGGCCCGACGCCTTCATCTCGTTGACGATCCACTCACGCCCCTTGGCGACGATGCCGGGCGTGTTGTCCCAGGCGCCGCGTGCCATGGCGCCGGCCAGCGACTTGTCGAAGAGGCCGTAGATATTGGTGAAGATGCGGTCTTTGTCCTGAAGCATTTTTCGTCCCTCAGACCGGCTTCTTGCCGAAGACGCGGATGTATTCGGCGACGCCGCCCTTGGCGAGCGCCTTGGCTTGGCGGACCCAGTCGTCGCGGTCGATGCGGCCCTGGAATGAGAGATAGCCGTCGACCCACTCGCGTTCGGCCTTCTTCCACGACGCGACCTGTGCGAAGGTGAAGATGCCTAGCGTGTGCAGGATACCCTCGATCTTCGGGCCGACCCCGGAGATCAGCTTGAGATCGTCGACCGCGGCCGGCCTGTCGATACCGGCTGGGCGATTCTTGTCCTCCAGCGACGGCTTTGCCGGCTTTGCGGCTCGCACCTTGGCTTCCGGCGCCTTGAATGCCGATGCCGGTTCGGCCCTGACCGTCGGTCCACTGCGCTGCTTGGAGACCTTCTCGACTTCCGGCGCTGCCTTGTTGGCATTGGCGGCCGAATGCAGCGGCGCAGCAACGCTCGCCGCCTTCTCCGTCGCCGGCGCCACCTTGGCCTTTGAAGGCGTCTTCAACACCGGGCTGGTCTCGGGCGTATCGGTTTTCGGCTTGCTGGCGTTGGACGGCGCGACAGGGCCGGCAGCCGGTGCCGGCACCGGCGCGGCGATGATCGCGTCGGGCGCCGCCTTGGCGGCCTTGGCTGCTTCCCGGGCTTCCCGGTCGCGGGTCGACTTGAGGATCGCCTTTTCGCTCTTCAGCGTCGTCAAACCGGAGGCCGGCTCCGAGCCGGTGCGGCCGTTCTGCGGTCCCGGCGTCACCGAAGCGCCCTTGCCGGAGTCATAGAGATCGATGATTTCGGCCAGACGCTCGGGTGTCAGATCCTCGAACGTATCCTTGAACACCATGACCATCGGTGCGTTGACGCAGGCGCCGAGGCACTCGACCTCCTCCCACGACAAGGTGCCCTTGTCGTTGGTATGGAACTGGTCGTGATGGATTTTCGAGCGGCACACATCCATCAGCGCTTCCGAGCCGCGCAGCATGCAAGGCGTGGTGCCGCAAACCTGGATGTGCGCACGGGTACCAACAGGATTCAACTGGTACTGCGTGTAGAATGTCGCGACCTCGAGCCCCCGAATACGCGGCATGCCGAGCATGTCGGAGATGGTCTCGATCGCCGCCTTGGTGACCCAGCCTTCCTGCTCCTGCGCAATCATCAGCAAGGGAATGATCGCCGACTGCTCGCGGCCCTTCGGGTACTTCTTGATCCATTGCTTGGCAGCCGCCGCGTTCGCCTTGTTGAAGGCGAAGGAGGCTGGCTGGACGCTGGCTTCTGCGAGACGGCGGACTGACATTTAGCGATCGACCTCACCAAACACGATGTCGAGGGAGCCGAGAACGGCGGTGACGTCGGCCAGCATGTGGCCGCGGCACAGGAAATCCATGGCTTGCAGATGCGCAAAACCGGGGGCGCGCAGCTTGCAGCGGTAGGGCTTGTTGGTGCCGTCCGAGACCAGATAGACGCCGAACTCCCCCTTCGGCGCCTCGACCGCCGCATAGACCTCGCCGGCCGGCACGCGGTAGCCTTCGGTATAAAGCTTGAAGTGATGTATCAGCGCTTCCATCGAGCGCTTCATCGCCGCGCGCTTGGGTGGCACCACCTTGCCGTCGAGGTTCGACACCGGGCCGGTGCTTTCCTTGCCGAGCAGCAGGTCGACGCACTGGCGCATGATCCGTGCCGACTGGCGCATTTCTTCCATGCGCAAGAGATAACGGTCGAAGCAGTCGCCGTTCTTGCCGATCGGGATGTCGAAATCCATTTCCGAATAGCACTCATAAGGCTGCGACTTGCGCAGATCCCACGGCGAACCCGAGCCGCGCACCATGACGCCCGAAAAGCCCCAGGCCCAGGCGTCGGCCAGCGAAACGATACCGATATCGACATTGCGCTGCTTGAAGATACGGTTGCCGGTGAGCAGCTTGTCGAGATCGTCGAGCGATTTCAGGAACGGGTCGATCCATTTGCCGATGTCCTCGACCAGCTGCCGCGGCAGATCCTGGTGGACACCGCCGGGCCGGAAATAGGCCGCATGCATGCGCGAGCCCGAGGCGCGCTCATAGAACACCATCAGCTTTTCGCGCTCGACGAAGCCCCACAGCGGCGGCGTCAGCGCGCCGACGTCCATCGCCTGCGTCGTCACATTGAGGATGTGCGACATGATGCGGCCGATCTCGCAATAGAGCACGCGGATCAGCTGGCCGCGCCTCGGCACCTCGATGCCTAGCAGGCGCTCGGCGGCGAGCGCGAAGGCGTGCTCCTGGTTCATCGGCGCGCAATAGTCGAGCCGATCGAGATAAGGCACCGCCTGCAGATAGGTCTTTGCCTCGATCAGCTTTTCCGTACCGCGATGCAGCAGGCCGATATGCGGATCGACGCGGTCGACGACTTCGCCGTCGAGCTCCAGAACAAGGCGCAAAACGCCATGCGCGGCAGGATGCTGCGGGCCGAAATTGATGTTGAAGTTGCGGACGGAGGTTTCAGCCATTCTGGCGCCTCAATTCGTCTTGGCTTTTTCGTCCCCGGGGAGAACGTAGTCGGTTCCCTCCCACGGGCTCAAAAAGTCAAAGTTCCTGAATTCCTGCTTCAGTTCCACAGGCTCGTAAATGACGCGCTTGGCTTCGTCGTCGTAGCGCACTTCGACGAAACCGGTCAGCGGGAAATCCTTGCGCAGCGGATGGCCTTCGAAACCGTAGTCGGTCAGCAGGCGGCGCAGGTCCGGATGACCCGAAAACAGCACGCCATAGAGATCGTAGGTCTCGCGCTCGAACCAGTCGGCGCCGGGATAGATGCCGGTGATCGACGGCACCATCGTCTCCTCGTCGGCCTGCACCTTGACGCGGATGCGCACATTCTGTTTCGGCGACAACAGGTGATAGACGACGTCGAAGCGCTTGGCCCGCGACGGATAGTCGGCGCCGCAGACATCGATGATCGATATGAACTGGCAGCGCGCATCGTCGCGCAGGAAAGTCATCACTTCGACCAGATCGCCCGGCTCGACCTGGACGGTGAGCTCGCCATAGGCGAGCACCGCATCGCCGAAGCGGCCAGGCAGCTTCTCGCCGAGATAGGTCGACAGTTCGCTAAGGGATGCGGCCATTGATTTACCGTTCGATCGTGCCGGTGCGGCGGATCTTCTTCTGCAGGAGAAGAATGCCGTAGAGCAGGGCTTCGGCGCTCGGCGGGCAGCCGGGCACATAGATGTCGACGGGCACGACGCGGTCGCAGCCACGCACCACCGAATAGGAATAATGATAATAGCCGCCGCCATTGGCGCAGGAGCCCATCGAGATGACGTAGCGGGGCTCCGGCATCTGGTCGTAGACCTTGCGCAGTGCCGGCGCCATCTTGTTGGTCAGCGTGCCGGCCACGATCATGATGTCTGACTGGCGCGGGGACGCGCGCGGCGCGACGCCGAACCGCTCCGAATCGTAGCGCGGCATCGAGGTGTGGATCATCTCGACGGCGCAGCACGCAAGGCCGAAGGTCATGAACATCAGCGAGCCGCTGCGCGCCCAGGTGATCAGCGCCTCGGTCGAGGTGACCAGAAAACCCTTGTCGGCAAGCTCATTGTTGATTTCGAGGAAGAAGGGATCGTCCTGCCCCACCGGCTTGCCGGTGTTGGGATCGATGATACCCTTGGGCTTCGGCGCGACGAGGGTGCCTGAACTGTCGTTCAATCCCATTCCAGCGCTCCTTTTTTCCATTCATAGGCAAAGCCGATTGTCAGCACCGCCAAAAACACCATCATCGACCAGAAACCGAGCATGCCGATCTTCGAGAAAGACACCGCCCAGGGAAACAGGAAGGCCACTTCGAGATCGAAGATGATGAACAGGATCGACACCAGGTAGAAACGGATGTCGAACTTCATGCGGGCGTCGTCGAACGAGTTGAATCCGCATTCATAGGCGGACAGCTTCTCGGGATCCGGGTTGCGGTAGGCTACCAGGAACGGCGCCGCGAGCAGCGCCAGACCGACCACCAGCGCCACGCCGATAAACAGGACGATGGGCAGGTACGAACTGAGGAGTGCGTTCATGCAGCGGCTTTCCGTTGGCGCCAATCCACGTTGATTACAGCACCGGACCTTATTGCGGAAGCGTGACAGATTAACCGCTGAACCGTTTTAAGGAGCCTATGCTGCAACGCGGCGAGGGTTAGCGCAGCACTTCCAGCGAAGCAAGTCAAACCTTGTTCAAAACACCGAGCTGGACGGCAATCCGGGAGAAACTGGTCCCATATGCTCCTGTTTGATTTCCTTCGTCTTTTACTCCACTTTTCTCTCCTGACAAGGTTGCCGCCAAAACCCTGCTAGCATGGACAGGAATCACCCCCCGCAACGCCAGACAGGTCCACCAGAGACGCATCCGCATGAAGGAAAAGATCTCGCTTGCCGCCGCCCGGCGCATCGCGCTCGCCGCTCAGGGATTTCTCGATCCCCGCCCCGCCGGCACGCCCGACCGCCGCCACTTCGCCCGCGTTCTGTCTCGCACCGGCCTGCTGCAGATCGATTCCGTCAGTGCGGTGGTTCGCGCCCATTACATGCCCCTCTATTCGCGTCTTGGCCCCTATCCCGTCGCTTTGCTCGACAACGCCGCCGTGACCCGCAAGCGCACTGTGTTCGAATACTGGGCGCATGAGGCCTCATTCCTGCCGGTCGAGACCTACCCGCTGATGCGCTGGCGCATGCGGCGCGCCGAGCAAGGCGATGAAATGTATCTGGGGCTGGCCAAATGGGGCCGTGAGCACGCCGCCTATATAGAAGAGATCTACCGCGAAGTCGTGGAACGCGGGCCGATCGCCGCTTCCGCGCTGGAAGGCCAGAAAGGCTCCGGCGGCTGGTGGGGCTGGAGCCACGCCAAGCACGCCTTCGAATGGCTGTTCTGGGCCGGGCGCATCACCACGGCGCACCGGCGCGGCTTCGAGCGCTTCTACGACTTGCCGGAGCGCGTGCTGCCGCAGGCGATCCTCGACCTGCCAGTACCAGCCGCCGAGGATGCGCATCGCGAATTGCTGCGCATCTCCGCCCGCGCCCATGGCGTGGCGACATCAGGCGACCTGCGCGATTATTTTCGACTCTCCCCCGCCGACATGAAAGGCCGCCTGGAGGAACTGGTCGAGACCGGCGAGTTGCTACCGGTGCGGGTCGAGGGCTGGGACAAGCCGGCATACCTTCATAGGGACGCGCGCTTGCCACGCAAGATCGACGCCCGCGCCCTGCTGGCGCCGTTCGATCCGGTCGTCTTCGAGCGCTCGCGCAGCGAGCGGCTGTTCGATTTCCGCTACCGCATCGAGATCTACACTCCCGCCGACAAGCGCCAATATGGCTACTACGTCCTGCCCTTCCTGCTCGGCGACAGGATCGTGGCGCGCGTCGACCTCAAAGCTGACCGGCCGGCAAGTGTCCTGCGTGTCCATGCCGCTTACGCCGAGCCCGGCGCACCGCCCGAAACCACCGCTCAGCTCTCCGAGGAATTGAAGCAGATGCAGGGCTGGCTTGGCCTCGAACGCATCGAAGTGACGCCCGCCGGCGATCTAGGCCCGGCGCTGTCCGACATCGCGGTGTCGTAAGCTCGCGTTGACACCGCTGCCCGCAAGAGCCTAAATCCAATCCAGACGGTCTCCTCTCGGCAAAGGGAGGGGCCAAGAGGGAATGCGGTGCGGGATTGAAAATCCCAAATCCGCGGCTGTCCCCGCAACTGTGAGCGAAGAGCCAAGGCCGAAAGCCACTGGGATTGTCCCGGGAAGGCGGCTACCCAAGGCGATGACCCGCGAGCCAGGAGACCTGCCGTCTGGAATGCAAGAATCCGATCGCCCGGCGGGTTTTCCGGGCAAGGAGCCTGATTTGGATCGCGACAGCAGTTTTTCGGCTGAAACAACGGACATTTCGTCCGGCGGGGATGATTCCCTGGCCGGCATCACTGTCATCGTCTGCGCCTCCTGTCGCGACGAGACCGGCTCCGATGCTCATCCCCGGGCCGGCGAACTTTTGGCTGAAGATACGCGCCAAGCCGCCTCGGGCGACAACATCCGCATCCGCACCGTCGAATGCCTCGGCAATTGCAAGCGCCGGCTGAGCGCCGCAATCCTGCGCGACGGATGCTGGAGCTATGTGTTTGGCGATCTGACCCCGACCAGCGGTGCCGATCTCGTCACCGGCGCGAAACTCTTCGCCACCTCCAGCGACGGCCTCATTCCCTGGCGGGGCAGGCCCGATAGCCTCAAACGCGGCCTCGTTGCCCGCATCCCTCCCCTCGACATGCTGAAAGACTGATATGACCGCATCCGTTTCCCGCGTTCCCTGCACCGTCGTCACCGGCTTCCTCGGCGCCGGCAAGACGACCCTTGTCCGCCATCTCCTGGAAAACGCCGGCGGCAAACGGATTGCCATCATCGTCAACGAGTTCGGCGACATCGGCATCGACGGCGAAATCCTCAAGGGCTGCGGCATCGACACCTGCCCCGAGGAAAACATCGTCGAACTGGCCAATGGCTGCATCTGCTGCACCGTCGCCGACGATTTCGTGCCGGCGCTCGACCAGATCCTGTCCCTGACGCCGAAGGTCGACCATATCCTGATCGAAACCTCGGGCCTCGCTCTGCCCAAGCCGCTGGTCCAGGCTTTCCAGTGGCCGTCGGTGAAGAGCCGCGTGACCGTCGATGGCGTCATCGCCGTGGTCGACGGTCCCGCACTTGCCGAAGGCCGGGTTGCCAACGACATGGAAGCCCTGCGGGCGCAGCGCGCCGGGGATGAAAGCCTCGACCATGATGATCCGGTCGAGGAAGTGTTCGAGGACCAGATCGCCTGCGCCGATCTGATCATCCTGTCGAAGAGCGACCTGATGGACGCCGACGGCTCGGCCCGCGCTAACAGCATCATCGGCAAACACGCCGCCCGCGCCGTGAAGATCGTGCCGACGTCTCATGGCAAGGTCGATCCCTCGGTGCTGCTCGGCCTCGGGCTCGCCGTCGAGGACGATATCGAGAACCGCAAATCCCATCACGACGGCGCATTCGACCACGAGCATGACGACTTCGACACGTTCATCGTCGACATTCCCTCGATCGCCAATCCCGACGAGCTGGCAAAGCGCGTCGCCGCGGCCGCCGAACAGGAGAACGTGTTGCGGGTGAAAGGCTTCGTCGAGGTCGGCGGCAAGCCGATGCGGCTCCTGCTGCAGGCCGTCGGCCCGCGCGTCAATCACTACTATGACCGCGCCTGGACCGCCGGGGACGACCGTCGTTCGCGCCTGGTCGTCATCGGCCTCAAGGGGCTGAACCGGCCGGCGATCGAACGCATACTCGCCGGCTGATTTTCGGGCACGGGCGCGATGCACATCCTCACCACGACCTCCGCCTCGCTCGACGATCTCGCCGAGCCTGTCGATCTCAGGCAGACGCCGGCGGATATCGTGGCTCTATCCTTCACCGACAGCGACCTCGCCGGGCTGGCGGCGGCATGGAAGGCCGACGCCGATCGCCTGCCCTCGATGCGGCTGGCGGCACTGCGCGACCTGCGCCATCCCATGTCGGTCGACCTCTGGGTCGACAGCGTCGCCCGCCACGCCAAGGTCGTCCTGGTGCGTATCCTCGGCGGTTACGACTGGTGGCGCTATGGCTGCGACCAACTGGCGGCAATTGCCCGCGAACGCGGCATAAGACTGGCGCTGCTTCCCGGTGAAAGCCATGACGAGGATCTCAGGCTGATCGAAGCCTCGACGCTGCCCCGCGCCGAACTCGACGGCCTGCTCGGCTATTTCCGCGAGGGCGGCCCGGCCAATATGAACGCGCTGGTGCACAGGCTGGCGGGCTTGGCCGGACAGGATACATCAGTCGCCAGTCCGGTCAGCGTGCCGAAGGCCGGCTACTATCAGTCTGGATTGGGGGTCGTGGAGAAGCCGGACCTTTCAAATGTCGGCGCTCCCATTGTCCCTATTCTCTTCTATCGATCGATGCTGCTCGCGGCCGATGTCGCCCCGATCGATGCGCTGGCCGAGGCGTTGCGCTCCCAGGGACTGGCACCGGTCCCGATCTTCGTTTCCAGTCTCAAGGATCCGGTTTCCCTGGCGTTCGCCGAAAGTGCCATCGCATCGCTGAGACCGGCCGCCATCATCGCCGCGACCGCTTTCGCGTCCGGCGCCGAGCCCGGCGTGGAAACCCTGTTCGACCGCGCCGGCGTGCCTGTCTTCCAGGTCATCGTCGCCACCACACGCCGCGACGTCTGGGAAAACAACCAGCGCGGGCTGGCACCCGCCGACCTTGCCATGCATGTCGTGCTGCCCGAACTCGATGGCCGCATCCTTGCCGGCGCCATTTCCTTCAAGGGCGAGAGTGATGTCGACCCGGCGCTGGGCCACCGTGCGTTGGCCAACCAGCCGCAAGCGGATCGTGTGGAGCAAGTGGCTAAGCGCGTAGCGGCCTTCATCCGTTTGCAAGAGACCCCGCGCGCCGAACGCAAGCTGGCGATCCTCATTCCCGATTATCCCAGCGCCCCCGGCCGCACCGGCTATGCGGTCGGGCTGGATGTGCCGTCCAGCGTGATCGCCATGCTGCACGACTTGAGGGAACAGGGCTACGCCGTTGAGGGGATTCCACAAACACCGCGTGAATTGCTGGATTTGCTGAAACGCGGTGACAATGGGCTGAGGCTGGACGACTATCACTCCTTTTCGACGGAGTTACCGACAGCGGCAATGGCTGCGGTAGAGGCTGCCTGGGGCAGAGCGGAAGATGGGACAGACTTTCGCGAGGCGCCCCCCTCTGTCCTGCCGGACATCTCCCCCACATGGGGGGAGATTTTGCCCGCACCTCCGCTTTCGCCAATTTCCAAGGCTACAGAACGGGCGCCAGCGGTGAAGCTGCCAATCTCCCCCCTCGTGGGGGAGATGTCCGGCAGGACAGAGGGGGGCGCTCAAGCGCCAGCCGCCGCAAGCTTCCCCTTCCGCGCCGCGCATTTCGGCAACATCACCGTGGCCCTCGCTCCCGACCGCGGCCGTTCCGCCGACCGCCGCGCCGACTACCACGATCCGACGCTGCCTCCGCGCCACGCTTTGATCGCCTTCGGCCTATGGCTGCGCAGATCGCTCGGCGTCCATGCCTTGATCCATGTCGGCGCCCACGGCACGCTGGAATGGCTGCCCGGCAAGACGGTGGCGCTCTCGCAAGCCTGTTTTCCCGAGATCGTGACCGGCTGCCTGCCCGTCATCTATCCCTTCATCGTCTCCAACCCCGGCGAAGCGGCGCAGGCCAAACGACGCATTGCCGCGGTCACGCTTGGTCATCTGCCGCCGCCGCTGACAGGCGCCGGACTGGACGAGGGCCAGCACAAGCTCGAGCGGCTGGTCGACGAATATGCCCAGGCCGACGGCCTCGACCGCCGCCGCCGCGACCGTCTCGCCAGGTTGATTGTCGAAACCGCGCAAAAGACCGGTCTCGCCTCCGAAGCCGGCGTCGCCGCGACCGACGCGCCCGATGAAGCGCTGCGCCGCATCGACGCCTGGCTCTGCGACCTCAAGGATTTCGCCATCAAGGATGGGCTGCATGTCTACGGCCGCGTCCCAGGCGACGAGCCGGACCCCATGCGCCGGCAAAGCGCGGAAGCCGAGAAGGCCGGGCTGCTCGCCGCGCTCGATGGCCGCCACGTCAAGGCTGGCCCGGCCGGCGCGCCCGCGCGCGGCCGCTCCGACGTGCTGCCGACAGGCCGTAACCTGTTCACCTCGGACCCGCGCACCATGCCGACGCCGACCGCCTATGATCTCGGCAAGGTGGCTGCCGAGGAAGTGGTGCGCGGCTACATGCAATCGCATGGCGACTGGCCCCGCTCCTTGGTCATCGATCTCTGGGGCTCGGCCTCGCTGCGTACCGGCGGCGAGGAGATTGCGCAAGGCCTGGCGCTGATGGGCTGCCGGCCGCAATGGGATGCTGCCACCGGCCGCATCACCGGCATCGAGGTGCTGCCGCCGGCTACGCTCGGCCGCCCGCGCGTCGACGTCACCTGGCGCATATCAGGCCTGTTCCGCGACATGTTCCCGACCCAGATCGCACTGATCGACGCCGCAGCCAAAGCCGTTGCCGCGCGCGACGAGGACGATTCGGAAAATCCGCTCGCCGCCAGGACCCGCGCCGACGGCAAGGTCAGCCCGCGCATCTTCGGCACCTCGCCCGGCACTTACGGCGCCGGCGTCGAGGAGATTTTGTCCAGCGGCGACTGGGCGGCGCGCGAAGAGATCGGCCGCGCCTATCTCGACGCCACTTCGCATGCCTACGGCGGTGCCGGCGGCGAAGGCGTCTCGGCACCCGGAGCGTTTGAAGGCCGCATCGCCGAGGCCGATCTTCTCGTCCACACTGGCGACGACCCTGGCCGCGACATTCTCGAAGGCTCGGCCGACGTCGCCTTCATCGGCGGCTTTTCGGCCGCCTTGGCCACACTCGGCAGGAACGCCGACGTCATCGTGCTCGACACCACGGATCCGCAAAAGCCGAAATCGCGATCGGTTGGCGAGGCGGTGTCGCGCGTGGTGCGCGCCCGTGCCGTCAACGCCCGCTTCATATCAGGGCAGATGCGCCACGGTCCGCGCGGCGCCTCCGAATTCGCCGAGACGGTCGATCGGCTGGTCGGCTTCGCCGAGACCACCCATGCCATTTCAGGCGCGCTGATCGAGGCGGTGCATGATGCCTATCTCGGCGATGCGGAAGTCCGCGCCTTCATCCTGCGCGAAAATCCCGCCGCCGCCAAAGTCATCGCCGAGCGTTTCCTATCGGCGCGCCGGCGTGGTCTCTGGCATCCCTTGCGCAATTCCATCGACGACGATCTCGCCGCACTGATTGTCGAGGCCAACGCGCTCGGGGTCGCGGCATGAACGCCTTCTCGCGCCGTGGCGCCTGCCCTGCCTTGTCGGCGCCGATGCAGACAGGCGACGGCCTGCTGGTGCGGCTTAATCCGGTCACTGAAGGCTTATCGCCGAAGCTCTTGATCGAGCTGGCCGAATCCGCCCTGCGGCACGGTAACGGCATCATGGAGGTGACGGCGCGCGGCAGCCTGCAGATACGCGGCCTGACGGCGGAAAGCGCTGCCTTGCTGGCGGCGGAGGTGGATGCATTGGGAATCGCGGTGCGCACCGGGGTGCCGATCGAGACCGGCCCGCTGGCCGGCATTGACCCGCAGGAGATCGCCGATCCGAGGCTAATGGCTGGGCGCATTCGGATGGCCGTTGAAGAAGCCGGGCTAGCAACAAGGTTGGGGCCGAAGGTTGCGGTGATCGTCGACGGCGGCGGGCAACTGACGCTGGACGGCGTGGCGGCCGATGTCAGGTTGAAAGTGGTGCGGTCCGATATAGCCAGCCGTTGGCTTGTGTCCGTCGCGGGTGATGGGCAGACCGCGAGGTCGCTCACTGTCGCGGATGAAGATGCGGCGCGCGACATTGCCGTCGCGGCGCTGCGGATGGTTGCCGAGAAAGGCCGCGAGGCGCACACACGGGATTTGTCGGGGCGGCAATTGGCGTCTCTTGCAAGCTGGCACTCTACGGCGCCCCCCTCTGTCCTGTCCGGCAGGACAGAGGGGGGCGCCGTAGAGCATAGTCGCCTGGCGATCGGCCTCTTCAACCTGAACAACGGCCACGCCCTCGGCATCGGCCTCCCCTACGGCAGCATGCCGGCGGACAAAATCATCGGCCTCGCGCAAAGCGCCCTCGCCTTCGACACCACCGAAATCCGCCTCGCCCCCGGCCGCGCCCTGCTGTTCCTAGGTCAGCCGGCGGACACCAGTCAGCCTCTACAGCAAACCGCCACGACCCTCGGCTTCGTCACCTCCGCCACCGACCCCCGCACGCGCATCGCGGCTTGCCCCGGCGCGCCGGCCTGCGCGTCCGGCCGGATCGCGACCCGTGACATCGCCGAGGCGATCGCCGCCGAAAACGCCGACACCCTCGACTTCACCCTGCACATTTCCGGCTGCGCAAAAGGCTGCGCACATCCGGGCCCGGCAGCACTCACAATTGTCGGCGACGAAAACGGAGCCGGACTTGTCGTGAACGCGACGGCAAAGGCTCTTCCTGCCGGCTACAGGCCGGGCTATGACGCCGCGCGCGGCATCAGCCGCGTCGCGGCGATGATCCACAGCGCACGATTTCAAGGCGAAGCCGCCGCCGCTTGCCTGACAAGGCTGGGCACGGCCGGCATCGCCGAGACCTACAAACAGGAATGAGCATGGCCGCCTACGACTACATCCACGACGGCACGGCGATCTACGAGCGCTCCTTCGCCATTATTCGCGCCGAGGCCGATCTCTCGCGCTTCTCGGAGGCCGAGGCCGACGTCGCCATCCGCATGATCCATGCCTGCGGCCAGGTCGAGGCAGCAAGTCATTTCGTTTTCTCCAACGATTTCGTCACCGCCGCCCGCACCGCTTTGGCGGCCGGCGCGCCGATCTTCTGCGACGCTGAAATGGTCTCGCATGGCGTCACCCGAGCCCGGCTGCCGGCCGGCAACGAGGTGATCTGCACCTTGCGCGACCCGCGCACGCACGACATCGCCAGGGAGATCGGCAATACCCGCTCGGCCGCCGCGATCGACCTGTGGGGCGAGCGCATGGCCGGTTCGGTCGTCGCCATCGGCAACGCGCCAACCGCGCTGTTCTATCTCCTCGAGAAGCTGCGCGACGGCGCGCCCAAGCCAGCAGCGATCATCGGCATGCCGGTCGGTTTCGTCGGCGCCGCCGAATCCAAGGATGCGCTGGCCGAGAATTCCTATGGCGTGCCCTACGCCATCGTGCGCGGCAGGCTTGGCGGCAGCGCCATGACCGCCGCCGCGCTCAATTCGCTAGCGAGGCCGGGCCTGTGAACGCGTTTCCCAAAGGCCGTCTCGTCGGCGTCGGCACCGGTCCCGGCGACCCCGAATTGTTGACGCTGAAGGCCGCGCGGACCTTGGCCGAAGCCGATGTCGTGGCCTATTTCGCGAAACGCGGCAACAACAGCAATGCGCGCGCCATCGTCGAGGCGCGCTTCCGGCCCGACATGGTGGAACTGCCGCTGCTCTATCCCGTGACCACCGAGATCGACAAGGATCACGACGATTACCGCTCGCAGATATCAGGGTTCTACGAGGAGTCGGCAGACAGGGTCGCCGAGCACCTCGACGCCGGCAAGATGGTTGCCGTGCTGTCCGAAGGCGATCCGTTGTTCTATGGCTCCTACATGCATCTGCATGTGCGCCTCGCCCATCGTTTCCCGACCGAAGTCATCCCCGGCGTCACCGCCATGTCCGGCTGCTGGTCGCAGACCGGTGTGCCGATCGTCCAGGGTGACGACGTGCTAACCGTACTGCCCGGCACGATGAGCGAGTTTGAATTGACCCGCCGTCTCGCAGACACCGATGCCGCCGTCATCATGAAGGTCGGCCGCAACCTGCCCAAGATCAGGCGCGCGCTGGAAGCGACCGGCAAGCTGACGCGCGCAGTCTATGTCGAGCGCGGCACCATGGCCGGCAGCGTCTCGATGCGGCTTGCCGACAAGCCGGACGACAAGGCGCCCTATTTCGCCATCGTGCTGGTCGCCGGCTGGTCCGGCAGGCCTGGCTTGGCTGGAGCGCAGGCATGAGCGGCCGTCTCACTGTCATCGGTCTCGGACCCGGCAATGCCGACCAGGTCACGCCGCAAGCCAGCCACGCTATCGCCGAGGCAAAATTCTTCTACGGCTACAAGCCTTATCTCGACCGGCTCGAGCTGCGCCCGGACCAGACCCGCGTCGCTTCCGACAACCGTGAGGAACTCGCCCGTTCCAAGGATGCCCTGACCAAGGCCGCCGAGGGCCACGACGTCGCCGTGGTGTCCGGGGGCGATCCCGGCGTGTTTGCCATGGCCGCGGCGGTCTGCGAGGCGATCGAGGCCGGTCCGGCCGAATGGCGTGCGGTCGATGTCGCCGTCGTGCCTGGCGTCACCGCCATGCTGGCGGTCGCTGCCCGCATCGGCGCGCCGCTCGGCCACGATTTTTGTGCCATTTCGCTTTCCGACAATCTGAAGCCATGGGATCTAATCGAACTGCGCCTGCTGGCGGCGGCCGGCGCCGGCTTCGTCATCGCGCTCTACAACCCAATCAGCAAGGCGCGTCCCTGGCAGCTTGGCCGCGCCTTCGAATGCCTGACCGCCATCCTGCCCGGCACGACGCCGGTGATCTTCGGCCGCGCCGCCGGCCGCCCGGACGAACGCATCGAGGTCTATCTGCTGGCCGATGTCGACGCAGAAAAGGCGGACATGGCGACCTGTATCATCATCGGTTCGCCGGAGACCCGGATCATCAAGCGCGGCGACAAGCCGGCGCTGGTCTACACGCCTCGCTCGGCATCGGGCTCGACAAAATGACGCACCATCGCGGCCAGCGCTTCGACGGTTTCAGCAGAAGGCACGTCCGGCAGATCGGGCCTGCGCACCATGATCACCTCGATGCCAAGCATCCGCGCCGCGGCAATCTTCCCGTATGTCGCTGCGCCGCCGCTGTTCTTCGACACCACGACATCGATGCGATGCTTTTCGAGCAGCACGCGCTCGTCGGTCTCGCCAAACGGTCCGCGCGCCAGCAGATAGTCAGCGTCGGGCACAACCAGCTTCGGCTCGACCGGATCGACGCTGCGGATGAGATAGTGGTGCTGGGGTGCGGCCTCGAATGCCGCGACCTCCTGTCGGCCAAGCGCCAGAAACACACGGCGCGGCACATCGCCAAGCGCCCGCGCCGCGCCGGCAACGCTGTCGACCTCAAGCCAGCGGTCGCCTTCGACGGCCTCCCAGCCCGAGCGCCGCAAGGCAAGGATCGGCACGCCGCTCTTGCGCGCGGCCATTGCCGCATTGGCGGAGATTCGCGCCGCGTAGGGATGCGTGGCATCGATCAGCAGGTCGATGGACGTCTGCCTGAGATAGGTGGCCAGACCATCGGCGCCGCCGAACCCTCCACTTCGCACGGGCACGCCCTGCGCGACGGGACTTTCCGTACGGCCGGCCAGCGAAAGCGTGACGAGGAAATCCTCCGCCAGTTTTCCGGCCAATTGGCGCGCTTCTGTTGTGCCGCCGAGGATCAGAATCTTCTTCATGGGCACCATGCTAAACATCGTCGGCGCTGCCCCTCACCCTTACCCTCTCCCCGTGAAGAACGGGAAGAGGGAGGCGTCGGCGCCGAAGCTTCTCCCTTCTCCCCGTCACCATACGGGGAGAAGGTGCCGGCAGGCGGATGAGGGGCGGCGCGACATGTCAAAAAATCAGCCAACGCCAAAATGGCTCACCATCGTCGGCATCGGCGAGGACGGTTTAGCCGGTCTCGGCGACGAGGCCAAGCGGCGGATCGCCGAGGCGGAGTTCATCTTCGGCGGCAAGCGGCATCTGGCGCTCGTCGCTTCCTTCGCCACGGGCAAGCCGCGTCCCTGGCCGGTTCCGTTCGATGCCGGGATGGCCGACGTCCTGGCGCTTGCCGGCAGAAACGTCTGCGTGCTCGCCTCCGGCGACCCGTTCTTCCACGGGGTCGGCGCCACCCTCGCCCGCAAGGTCAACCCGCGCGAGATGCATGTCATCCCAGCGCCGTCGGCGATTTCGCTGGCCGCCGCCCGTCTTGGCTGGGCGCTGCAGGATATCGAGATCATCTCGCTGCACGGTCACCCGATTGACCTGATCCGCCCGCTGCTGCAGCCCAACGCACGCATCCTGGCGCTGACATCGGATGGCGATGCACCTGCTGCAATTGCCCGCCTGCTCACCGAACTCGACTTCGGCGCTTCGCGGTTGACGGTCCTGGAGGCGTTGGGCGGGCCGAAGGAGACATTGCGTTCGGTTCGTGCCGATGCCTTCGATCTGGAAAACATCAATCCGCTCAACGTGCTGGCCATCGAAATCGATTCGGCCCCGCAGGCGCGCGTCCTGCCGCTCACATCAGGCCTTGCCGATCATCTGTTCGAGCATGACGGCCAGATCACCAAGCGTGAAATCCGCGCCGTGACCCTGTCGGCGCTGGCGCCGAGGCGCGGCGAATTGCTGTGGGACGTCGGCGCCGGCTCAGGCTCCGTCGGCATCGAATGGATGCTCGCCCAGCCCTCGATGCGCGCCATCGCCATCGAGGCCGATCCGGCCCGCGCCGCCCGCATCGGCCACAACGCCGTTGCCTGCGGCGTTCCCGGCCTCGTCATCGTGGAAGGCAGCGCGCCCAAGGCGCTTGTAAAACTGGAGACGCCCGATGCCATCTTCATCGGCGGTGGCGGCAGCGACGCCGGCGTCTTGAACGCCGCCATCAAGGCTTTGCGCGCCGGCGGCCGTCTTGTCGCCAACGCGGTGACGCTGGAAATGGAAGCCCTGCTCCTCGCCCAGCACACAAAGCGCGGCGGCGATCTCACACGCATCGCCATCTCCCGCGCTTCGCCGGTCGGCTCAATGCAGGCATGGCGGCCGGCCATGCCTGTCACGCAATGGAGCTGGGTAAAGCCATGATGGTCGCGGGCATCGGCAGCCGAAAGGGCGTCACCGTCCAGGAGGTGCTCGCGGCGATAGAAACCGCGCTCGAAGCGCACGGCCTGGCGATGTCGGCTCTTTCGGCACTGGCCACCGCGGCGCTCAAAAAGGATGAAGACGCGATCGCCGCCGCTGGTCGCAAGCTGAACCTTCCCGTCATCATCGTCGACGAGGCGACCCTTGAGGCCGCCTCGCCGCGGACGCTCAGCAACTCCAGCCTCTCGCGGGACCTCGCCGGCACGCCATCGGTCTCGGAAGCCTCGGCCCTTGCCGTCGCCGGCAAGTGCAGCAGCCTGCTTGGCCCGCGCACCGTGCTCGGTGCGGTCACCTGCGCCATCGCCATCAGCGGAGACGCGCCATGACCGTCCATTTCATCGGCGCCGGCCCAGGTGCCGCCGACCTCATCACGCTGCGTGGCGCAAGGCTCTTGGCGAGTTGCCCGGTCTGCCTTCACGCCGGCTCCATCGTCGCGCCGGAATTGCTGCAGCATTGCGCGCCGGGAACAAGATTGATCGACACCGCGCCGATGTCGCTGGACGAGATCGAGGCTGAATATGTGGCCGCCCACAAAGTCGGCCATGACGTTGCGCGCCTGCACTCCGGCGACCTGTCGGTGTGGAGCGCCGTCGCCGAGCAGATCCGCCGGCTGGAAAAGCATGGCATCCCCTACACGCTGACGCCGGGCGTCCCTTCCTTCGCGGCCGCCGCCGCCGCACTTCGCCGCGAACTGACCATTCCCGAAGTCGCGCAAAGCCTGGTGCTGACCCGCGTTTCGGGGCGTGCGTCGAAAATGCCGCCCGGCGAAACCTTGGCCGGCTTCGGCCGCACCGGCGCCACGCTGGCCATCCATCTTGCCATCCACGCCATCGACCGCGTCGTCGCCGAACTGACGCCGCACTATGGCGGCGATTGCCCGGTCGCGATCGTCTTCCGCGCCTCCTGGCCGGACGAGCGCGTGCTGACCGGCACGTTGGAGACCATCGAGGCGCTACTGGCCGCCGATCCGATGGAGCGTACGGCGCTCATCTTCGTCGGTCGCTCGCTGGCGGCGGAAGGCTTTGGCGAGAGTTCATTGTATGACGCCCATTATCAGCGGCGTTTTCGCGGACGGGACGGATTGTGAGCGGCAGCACTGGAAATAAGGGCGAAAACGCCACGCTCGAACAGGCGCTCGCGCGGCTGAACTTCAAGCCGCGTCCGCTTGAGCCGGGTCATGTCTGGTTGGCCGGCGCCGGCCCCGGCGATCCGGGCTGCCTGACCCTGGAAGTGCTGGCGGCGCTGGCCGAAGCGGATGCGCTGGTCTACGACGCTCTGGTTTCGCCTGATGTCGTCGCGGTTGCCGATAACGCCGAGCTTTTCTTTGCGGGAAAACGCGGCGGCCAACCCTCGATGAAGCAGGACGACATCACCGCTTTGTTGGTGCGGCTGGCGCGCGAAGGCCGCCGCGTCGTCAGGCTGAAGGGCGGCGACCCCTATATTTTTGGCCGTGGCGGCGAAGAGGCGCTGGCGCTGGCGCGCGAAAACATCGCGTTTCGCGTGCTGCCGGGCCTGACATCGGGCCTCAGCGCGCTGGCGGCCACCGGCATCCCGGCCACCATGCGCGGCATCAACAAGGCTGTCATTCTTGCGACCGGCCACGCCGCAGGCACCGACGACGACATCGACTGGGCGGCCATCGCCCGCACCGGCCAGCCCGTGGTGGTCTATATGGGCATGGCCAATCTGCCGCTGATAGCAGCCGCCCTGCTCGACGGCGGACTGGCGCCGTCGACGCCGGCGGCCGTAATCGTTGCTGCGACCACCCCAAAGGAGCGAACCGTCGTCGCCACGCTCGCCACCATTGCCGAGGCAGCGGCGGCCGCCGGGCTCGCCTCGCCGGCATTGATCGTCGTCGGCGGCATCGTCGCCATGCGCGCGGCATTGGCGGCGCAGGCATGACGGCGCGCGCGATCATCATCGGCGCGCCGCGCTCCGGTTCGGGCAAGACAAGCGTCACCATCGGCATCCTGCGCGCGCTCACGCGGCGCGGCCTGAAGGTTCGTGGCGCCAAATCCGGCCCGGACTACATCGACCCCGGCTTCCACACCGCCGCCACCGGGCTATCCGGCGTCAACCTCGACAGTTGGGCGATGTCGCCGTCGCTGCTCAATGCGCTGGCCGCACAGGCAGCCGACGATACCGACTTCGTCATCCTCGAAAGCGCCATGGGCTTGTTCGACGGCATCCCGGCCTCGCCGGGGCGCACCGGTTCCGCCGCCGATCTCGCCCGGCTTTACGGCCTGCCGGTGCTGCTGGTGCTCGACGTGTCCGGCCAGTCGACCACGGCGGCGGCCGTCGCCAAGGGTTTTGCGACTTACGATCCGGACGTGCGCATGGCGGGCGTCGTGCTGAACCGGCTGGGCAGCGAGCGCCACCGGCGGCTCTCCGGCGACGCCATCGAGGCGATCGGCCTGCCCGTCGTCGGCGCCATCCTGCGCGACCCCTCGCTCAATTTGCCCGAACGCCATCTCGGCCTCGTCCAGGCCGGCGAATATGATGACCTGATGGCGCATCTCGACCGGCTCGCCGACATGGCCGAGAAGTCGCTCGACCTCGACGCTGTCATGGCGCTGGCAGCACCCCTCGCCCCGGCGGTTGGCGACTTCGCCGACGCGCTGCGGCCGCCCGGCCAGCGCATCGCACTGGCCGAGGATGCCGCTTTCACCTTCCTCTATCCGCATGTCGCCGCCTGTTGGCGCAAGGCCGGCGCGGAGATCGTTCCGTTCTCGCCGCTCGCAAATGAAGCGCCCGACGAGGATTGCGATGTCTGCTGGCTGCCCGGTGGCTATCCCGAGCTTCACGCCGGCAAACTCGCAGCTGCTACGAATTTCCACGCGGGAATGGCGCGTTTTGCCGCGAAGAAGCCGATCCATGGCGAGTGCGGTGGCTTCATGGTGCTTGGTGAAGCGCTGGAGGATGCCTCCGGCGAAACGCATCGCATGCTCGGCCTGCTCGGCCATTCCACCAGCTTCGCCAGGCGCAAGATGAATCTCGGCTACCGTGAGGCACGGCTGCGCGCCGACTGTCCGCTGGGGCCGCAAGGCGCGCTGATCCGGGGTCACGAATTCCACTATGCGCAGATGACGGCGACCGGCAATGACGAGCCGCTGGCAGACCTCGCCGACGGCCAGGGCAATCCGCTCGGCGCATCCGGCTACCGGCGTGGCCATGTCAGCGGCACCTTCTTCCACGCCATCGCGCGGGCCTAGAACCATGAAGTTCCGAAGAATCACCCTGTCACCTCGGCAAGTCCTCGACGACATCGCCCTTTGCCTGGTCTTCTTCACGCGCCTGCCGCTGCCCGTGTTCGATTTTCGTGGCCGCAGCCTCTCCGCCGCGATCTGGGCCGCTCCTATTGCCGGCCTCGTCGTCGGCTTGATCGGCGCCATCGTCTTTGCCACGGCGGAACGCTTTGGCCTTGCCATAGGACCGTCGGCCGCCCTGGCCCTTGTTGCAACCGTGCTCACCACAGGCTGCCTGCACGAGGATGGGCTCTCCGACGTCGCCGACGGCTTCGGTGGCGGCAAGTCGCGCGGACGCAAGCTCGAGATCATGCGTGACAGCCGCATCGGCGCCTATGGGGCCATGGCACTGGCGCTGTCGCTGCTGATCCGCTGGAGCACGCTTTCGGAACTCCCCGATCCCACGCAAGCCCTCTTCGCCCTGGCGGCGGCGCATGCGGCTTCGCGCGGCGTGCTGGGCGCCTTCATGCATCTCTTGCCGGCGGCGCGGTCCGACGGCCTGTCGGCCGGGGCCGGCGCAGTCTCGCTCGAAATGGCAATTGCCGGCGCCGTGATCGGCGCTATTCCGCTGCTCCTGCTTGGCCCCGGCGGCGCCATCGCCGCGCTCATCCTCCTTGGCCTGCTGTTTGCTGCCTTCCACGCCCTTTGCCTCAACCAGATCGATGGCCAGACCGGCGACACGGTTGGCGCCTTGCAGCAATTGAGCGAAATCGTAGTGCTTCTCGTCGCTTCCGTAGCTCTTTCCTGACCCCCTCGACCTGATTCCCTTCTGGAGACCTTGCCCCCATGCCCTTCAAATCCCTCGATGAACTGCGCGCAGCCTGTCTCGACCTGCCAGCCGGCAGCGAGGCCGCGGCCAATACCGTTGCCCGCCGCCAGGATACACTGACCAAGCCGCAAGGCAGCCTCGGCCGGCTCGAATCGATCGCCGCCTGGCTGGCGCGCTGGCAAGGCCGTGACATGCCGAAGCTCGACCGCGTGAAAGTCTTCGTCTTCGCCGGCAACCACGGCGTCACCGCGCAAGGCGTGTCGGCCTACCCTTCGGAAGTCACCGTGCAGATGGTGGCCAATTTTGCCGGCGGCGGTGCCGCCATCAACCAGCTCGCCCGCATCGCCGGCGCCGAGCTCGACGTCATCCCGCTCGACCTCGACCATCCGACCGGCGACTTCACGCAGACATCCGCGATGGACGAGAAAGCTTTTCTCGCCGCAGTGTCCGCAGGCCATGACGCGGTGACCAAAGACATCGACCTCGTCTGCTTTGGCGAAATGGGCATCGGCAACACCACGCCGGCCGCCGCCATTTCGGCTGCCCTGTTCGGCGGCGGTGCCGAAAAATGGACCGGACGCGGCACCGGCGTCGACGATGCCGGCCTGAAGCGCAAGGTGGTCGCCATCGAAGCCGGCCTGAAGCGCCACGCCGCAGCCCTTGCCGATCCGCTGGCGATCGCAGCCTCCCTTGGCGGGCGCGAACTCGCCGCTATTTTCGGCGCCACGCTCGCCGCGCGGCATCTGGGCATACCCGTGCTGCTCGATGGCTTCGTCTGCACCGCCGCCGCCGCGCCGCTGGCGAAACTGCACCCGACCGGCCTTGCTCATACGATCGCCGCACACGTCTCCGCCGAATCGGGCCATCGCGGCCTGCTCGAAGCGCTCGCCCTGCCGCCGCTGCTCGATCTCGGCATGCGGCTCGGCGAAGGCTCCGGCGCGTGCCTGGCCGTCAACATCGTGCGCTCGGCGCTGGAGTGCCATGCGAGAATGGCGAGCTTTGCCGAGGCGGGAGTGTCGGAGAAGTAATCCGTCAAACTTTCAACGTGATTGAGCCAAAATAATAACGCCGTTTTGATTGTTTCATGAGACCAGTAAATCTCATGTGGAGATCAGACGATGTATTTGAAGGCGATAACTGTCATTGCGCTGCTTTGCGGCACTGTTGCGCCGGCTTTATCGCAGTATGTCGATGAGAATGGCCGCTTCCGGCGCGCCGGCGACGACGGGCTGGCCAAAATCCAATCCAGTCTGACCATGACCCTTCCCGTCAAGGACGACGAGGATGTCGCGGCGCAGCAGCAAACCGCGCTGCGTTCATTCTACAAGGTCGCGGCCGGCAGTTGCGCCATGGTGCTCGATACCGTTGCCGACACATGCGAGGTCACCAGCGTGACCACGAACGTCAACGCCAGGGATCGCAGCATGGGAGGTGCTGCGGGATCGCAGATGACAGTGACCGGGCAGATCGCCATGAAGGTCAAGTTCAAGGCCAGCATCGGCAAACCGGCGCAGTAAGGCACCTGCAGCCCAGCCACCCCACCTGGTTCATCACTGAGGCCTGTTCAAGCGCTCAACGCCGACCAACGTACATATTTCGTCGAGACAACGATCCAAATTCTCGTGAATTTCGGTACCCGTGAACCGAAGGACGGTCCAGCCTTGTCCATATAGCCAGCGATCTCGTTTTGCGTCATGGGCCCAACGCACGGGCAGTGCGGCGTTGCCCGACATCCTCGCGATATGATGCGCCCATGCGCGGACGCCTTGTGTACAAATCCTCATAAATTTTCGGATGCCCCCAAGGGGGGCTCGCGATTTCCTGGCTCGGGCCTACTGAAATTTCGACCGCAAGAAGAAGCGCCGGGCGCCGCTCGCCTTTCTGCAGGCTCCCGCGAACTTACATTAGCAAGAAAGAATATATTAACGGCTGTGATGCAGCCTTGCATACGGGGACGGGAAACACCTCCTCATCGGACGTTCCAAACGCGCGCCCTCAGGCGCCGGGACGCTCGACCAATGCGGAGCAAACGCATGAGTGTCGGAGCAGCTCTCGAACTATTGCTGCGGTTGATTTATAACCGAGCCATGAAGTTGGCGGCGTTGCCGGAGGATGAAAGGGATACACACTACGATCTTATCCGCCGTTCATGCTGCGAAGCAGCCGAGCACATCGGGCAAAACCCCGACAAGGCAGCCATCACGGCAAACGATATGGTTGAGTTTATTCGCGCACTGGTGGGAATCATCGAAGTGGGCCGTGGATCAAACCAAGGGCCAAGCACAGATCGGCCGCCGCCAGCGCGACATTTTGGCAGCCGGGAGAACGGCATGACGCGCATCTAGATCCAGGATGCAATTTCGGTGCTGGCCCAAAATATCTGGACATACCGCGGACACGGACTTCCGCCTGCATCCGCCAGGGTCCCTCACCTCGTCCAACAAATTGATTTTGTTAGAATTTGGTGGGTGCGCACAGGATTGAACTGTGGACCCGCTGATTAAGAGTCAGCTGCTCTACCAACTGAGCTACGCACCCACTCGGCCGGCAAAAACCGGCGTTGGCGGCCATATAGCCGCCGATGCCGATCCTGTCCAGCCCTGCTGGAATCATTTCCCGACAAATCGACCGAGGCCTCTCCCGGTCAAACGAAAAGCTTGCCTTCCGCCACCTTGATCGCATTGCCGCCAATGCGCGCGGACGCCAGTTTTCCACCCTGTACGGTCAGTTCGAGGCGGATGCGCGATGGCCGCCCCATCTCCAGTCCCTGCTCGATCCATAGCTGCGAAACCCCGTCCGTCGGGCCGTCGAAATGCATGATGGCGCCGGCGAAAGCGGCCGCAGCGGAGCCCGTCGCCGGGTCCTCATAGGACGGCGTGCCGGGCACGATCATGCGCACATGAAAAGCGCTTTCGTGATTCACCGTCTCGCGGCAATAGACGTACGGACTGGCGAAGGCCCATTCGGTCTTGCGCGGTGCCAGTTCCGACCACGCCTGGTTGTCCAGCCTGATCCGGCCCGCCGCCTCGAGGTTGGCGACCGGAATGGTCACATAGGGCACGCCCGCCGACCAGAAGGCGACACGGTGATTCTCGAAGCCGATCTCGTGCGGCGCCAGGCCAAGCGCCGCCCCGACCGCCTCCGGATCGGCATCGAGCTTCAACGGCTCCGGCAGTTTCGCCAGGTCGAATTCGGCGAAGGTGGCGCCATCGTGCTTGCTGACCGCGCAACGCACCGGGCCGATGTTTTCTTCCAGCACGAAGATGCCGGCTCCGCCCTCACCGGCCAGTTCCGCCAGCGCGATAGCCGAGCCCACCGTCGGGTGGCCCGCGAATGGCATTTCATAGTCGGGCGTGAAGATGCGGATGCGGTTTCGGTGCTTTGGGTTATCAGGCGGCAGCACGAATACCGATTCGGACAGGTTGAACTCGCGCGCGATGGCCTGCATCGCGGCGGTGTCCAGACCTTTGCAATCCAACACCACCGCCAGCGGGTTGCCGGCCAGTCGCTGGGTCGTAAACACATCGTAAAGCAAGTAATTCCGGGTTTGCATTCCTGCCTCAATCCCAACATGGGCGAAATTTAATTTGATATTTGAACCGGTAAGCCTGATCTGTGCACAGATAGGGACATTACGCATCACAGGGGTCCGACGTGGACCAGATTGTCAATCTGCCAAAGACGGAATCGGATTCCGCCATCGAGACGGCGCTTGGACTCGACAGACAAGGTCTGCGCAAGACGCGCCGGCGTGGCTGGCTCTATGCGTTGCTGGCGCTGATCGTCCTCGTCGCGGCTTTTGCGGGCTATCAATGGTACGCCGGCACGCCGACCAGGATAGACTACACGACAGTGCCGGCGGCCAAGGCCGACCTTACCGTCCAGGTGTCGGCGACGGGCACGCTGCAGCCGCTCACCCAAGTCGACATATCAAGCCAGCTCTCCGGCATCATACGCTCGGTCGCGGTCAATGAGAACCAGCAGGTGAAGAAGGGCGACGTGCTGGCGGCGCTCGACACCGCCAAGCTGCAGGTCCAGATCGAACGAGCCGAAGCGTCCGCGAAAGCCGCGGCTGCCAATGTCGAGGACGCCAAGGTAACGCTGGCCGAGAACGAAAGCGCGCTTGTCCGCGCGGCCGCGTTGACCAAGCGCGGCATGGCCACCGACCAGTCGCTCGAGGCGGCGACCGCGACGCGCGACCGCTCCAGGGCGGCGCTCGACAGCGCCGCGGCCAATCTGGCCATCGCCAATGCCGACCTGAAATCGCAGCAGACCGACCTGGCCAACAGCACCATCTACGCGCCGATCGATGGCATCGTGCTGACCCGTTCGGTCGACCCCGGCCAGACGGTAGCCTCTTCGCTGCAGGCGCCGGTGCTGTTTATCATCGCCGCGGATTTGAGGAACATGGAGCTGGTGGCGGCGGTCGACGAAGCCGACATCGGTGCGGTCAAGTCAGGCCAGCACGCCCGCTTCACCGTCGACGCCTTCCCCGACCGGCCGTTCGATGCCGAAATCCGCGACATCTCCTATGCCTCGGTCACGACGGATGGCGTCGTCACCTACAATGCGCGGCTCGAGGTCGACAACAGCGAACTTCTGCTGCGCCCGGGCATGACCGCTACCGTTTCGGTGGTCACCCGGCAGGCCAAGGATGTGCTCACCGTGCCCGCCGGCGCCTTCCGCTACCGCCCGGCGCAGCAGGCCGCGCGCGGCTGGAGCCTCAGCGACCTGTTCACCGGCCGCATGGGCCGCCCCAACCGCCAGCGCCAGGCGGCGAAGCCACCGACCGATGGTTCTCGCACGCTCTATGTGCTGGAGAACGGCCGGCCGCATCCGGTCAACGTCAAGATCGGCTCGACCGATGGCGAACTGACCGAGATCACCTCCGGCCTGGAGGAAGGCGCGCAGATCATCACCGCCTCGCAATCGCGGAGCTGAGGCCGTGGCCGCGCCCCTCATCACCTTCGACAAGGTCTGGAAGAGCTACGGCCAGGGCGAAGGCAAGGTGCATGCACTGGCCGGCGTCGATCTTGCCATCCGGCGCGGCGAATTCGTCGCCATCATGGGTCCGTCGGGTTCCGGCAAATCGACGGCGATGAACATCATCGGCTGCCTCGACACACCGACGGCCGGAACCTATTCCTTCATGGGCGTCGATGCCGGCCGGCTCGACCGCAACCGCCGCGCCATGCTGCGCAACCTTTATGTCGGCTTCGTCTTCCAGGGCTACAACCTGCTGGCCCGCACCACCGCGGCCGAAAATGTCGAACTGCCGCTGATCTATCGCGGCGTCGCCGCCCGCGAGCGCCGCTACCTTGCCATGCAGGCGCTGGCCCAGGTCGGCCTCGTCGGCCGCGAACACCACACGCCAGCGGAGCTCTCCGGCGGCCAGCAGCAGCGCGTGGCGATAGCGCGCGCCATCGTCACCAGGCCAACGCTGCTCGTCGCCGACGAGCCGACCGGAAATCTCGACACTGCACGCACCCATGAAATCATGGAGTTGCTGACGAAGCTGAACAAGGAGCTTGGCCTGACCATCGCCATGGTCACACACGAGGCCGATGTCGCCGAATATGCCGAGCGCACCATCCGCTTCCTCGACGGCCACGTCGCCTCCGACACCGCGAAACTGGAGACGGCATAACCATGATCTGGGAAACCGTCCGCCTCTCGCTCCGCTCAATCCGCCGCAACGTGCTGCGCTCGTTCCTGACGCTGCTCGGCATCGTCATCGGCGTCGCCGCCGTCATTGCCATGCTGACCATCGGCTCCGGCACCACGCAAAAGGTCAAGGCCGACATTTCCAAGCTCGGCAGCAATCTGCTGGTCGTGCGAGCCGGGCGCCCAGCCGGTCCCGGCGGTCCGGGCGGGCTCGACCAGGCGGTGCGGCCGCTGGCGGAAAAGGACCTGGCGGCGCTGGTCGCGCATCTCACCGGCGCGCGCGCCATTTCGCCGGCCTCGCAAAAGCAGGTCCGCGTCATCTTCGGCACCGAAAGCCTGACTTCAGGCGTTACCGGCACCGACAGCGCCTATCTCGACGCGCGCGACTGGAAGCTGGTGTCCGGCCGTCCGTTCAGCGATTCCGAAACCCGCTCGGGCACCGGCGTGTGCCTGATCGGCGAGACGGTGCGCCAGCAGTTCTTCGGCGCCGGCGATCCCGAGGGCGAGATCATCCGCGTCAACCGTACCTCATGCAAGATCATCGGCCTGCTCGAACCCAAGGGCTATACCGGCTTCGGCCAGGACCAGGACAATGTCGTGCTGATGCCGCTCGCCGCCTATCAGCGCCGCATCGCCGGCAACCGCGATATCGACAACATCTACATCGCCGCCGACGACCGCACGCCGACCACCGAATTGCAGCCGCGCGTCGAGGACATTTTGCGCGATGCGCGCCGCATAACTCCCGACCGCGAGAGCGATTTCGGCATCCGCGACATGACCCAGATCGCCGATGCCATGGCCAGCGCCACCACCACCATGACCGGCATGCTGGGTGCGGTCGCCGGCGTCAGCCTGCTTGTCGGCGGCATCGGCATCATGAACATCATGCTGGTGTCGGTCACCGAGCGCACCCGCGAAATCGGTATCAGGCTCGCCATCGGCGCGCATGAAAAGCACATCCTCATTCAGTTCCTGGTCGAGGCGACCGTGCTGTCGCTGCTCGGCGGCATTATCGGCATCCTGATTGGCCTGGCGCTGGCCGGCCTCGCCTCGATGACTCTGACCATACCCTTCGCGCCAAGCCCGGCAGTCATCCTGCTCGCCGTCGGCTTCTCCGCGCTGATCGGCATGGTGTTCGGCTTCTTCCCGGCCCTGCGCGGCGCCCGCCTCGATCCGATCGACGCGTTAAGGCACGAATAAGCGTCGACACGCCGGCCGGTCTTCTGATCTATTGCTCGCCTACGGCTTAGGATGGAACGCCCGGTTATATCGCTGCTTCCCACGGATTGACGGTGTTCAACCCGGCGGCCGCGAATGGACCGGTGTCGCGTGTGGCGATCGTGAGACCGTGCGCTACGGCAGTGGCCGCGATGTAGCCGTCCGCGTTGCCGATCGCCTTGCCCGCGGCTCTCGCCTGTACCATGAGGTTGGCATAGGCGCGCGACGCATCGAGGTCGAAGGGCAGAATGCGGCCAGCAAACAGCGGCAACGCGTCCTGCTCGAGACGATCCTGCAGGATCGTGCGGCGCTTGCCGGCAGGCATCGCCGCGATGCCGAAACGCAACTCGGCTACGGTGACAGCCGAGAGATACAGGGTTTCGACCGCCTGGGCGTCGATCCACCCGATGACGCGGGGATCGGGTGCAGGTCTCCACGGCTCGGAAATGACATTGGTGTCGATGAGGATCATTCGAATCTCACCGGCCCGCCCGGTGTCTTGTCGCGGAGCTGCTGCAAGGCATCGACGTCCCCATCCGACAATCCGGCCTCGCGGCCGATGGCGGCGAGCAGGGAGCCGAGTTTGACCCGACTGGGTGGCCGCACGGCCGTTTCCAGGATTTCACGCATTTCGGCTTCGGTGCTGCGGCCGTGATGCGCTGCCCGCACTTTCAGGGCGCGGAGCGTTTCCTCTGGCAAATTGCGGATAGTGACAGCACTCATTGATATCATCCAAAGCTACAATGATGTCATTGATAGCAATATCGCAAATCTGCTATCATTACGCAACAGCCCGTATAGCTGTTCATCTGCAAGAGCCGCTCGGACCATCGCGCTGCCGATCCGTGACAACGGCACGGAATTTAATTTCCGTTCGCGAAATGCCACTCGATCAGCGGCTTCATGTGCCGCGATAACCCGTCCGGCAGGTCGCCGGCATGGCGGATGACCACCGGTCCCTCGATCTCCGGATCGGCTTCGGTGGCGACGAAGGCCGAGATTCGGCGCGCAATCTCGTTGGCCGACCCATCGACATGATAACGGCGGAAGATGACGGTGCCGCTTGCCGCCGACAGGGCGTGCCAGCGCACGCCGCGCCTGGCATCCGACAGGTCGAGGCCGGTCTCCTCGCGCACCTCGCGGATCATGTTGAAATCGACATCGACCAGCCCATCACGGAAATCGATCGGCTCGAACGAGCCGGCGGCGAAATAGACGCTGCCGGCACCCACTGTGTGTCGTCCCATGCGGATCGCCACCAGCGCATTGTCCCCGGCCACCAGCATGGCATGGCCATAGGCGTGCTCGGCGCCGGAATTTTCCCGTCGCTTGCGCCAGAGCATGAAGGTCGAGTAGTTGACCGCATGGCAGCGGCCAACGAGGCTGCGGTCGCGATAGGCAAGTTCTGAAAGCAGAACCACCGTGCCATCGAACAGCGCCGGATTGGCCGCTATCTCCTGCCGCCAGTTCTCGGCGATCGCCTCGGCATTATCCACCGCGAAGGGATGCGGTCGGGCATCGAGGCGCACATCGATGGCGTCGACCGGCAGGATGACATTGCGCGGAAGATCAAAACTCATGTCGGCTCAGGCCCTATCCTGCCCACATCCTGCCCATCAGACCATGTCCAGCGTGATCGCCACCGGGCAATGGTCCGAAGCCTTGGGCCGATCCCACCCGGTGCGCGGGAAGCGCTCGACTTCCTGGCCGGTGGGAAAGATCGTGCGCCAGGGTTGGCCGTTGCGGATGATGTCGGGTACCGCGGTGGCGTTCTTCGCCGCCAGCCCCTTCGACAGCAGGATGTAGTCGAGTTGGCACAGATGCCGCTCTTGCGGCCCGCGTGTGTGATAGAAGCTCCATCGGTTCATTTCCGGCCGCCGCTCGACGACGTTTTCGCAGAAGCCGCCCGCTGTCAGCACATTGATGCAGGACAGGTTCTCGTCGACTACCTGGAAACGGTAGCCGTCGATCTCATCGCCGGCGATCTTCACGCGCTGGCGGTAGTCGTTCATGTCGCCGCAGATCGCCCAGCGCTTGTCGGCGGCCACGGTCTTGTCGGCAGTCTCCGCACCGAAACGCTCCTCGATGATGCGCCGCACGGCCTGCGCCTCGGCGATGCGCACCGGCATCGTCGCCTCACGTCCGTCGAGCCCGTTGCGGGCCGACCCCATCGACTTGAAGTGCACGAGATAGAGCGTCAGCGGCACAGCGCCCACGGTGACATCGACTTCCAGGCAGTCGCGCCGGAAGATGCGTTCATTGGCCTGGCTGCCGAGGGCTGCAAGCTCCGGCGTGTGCAACCCGAACTGCTCGTAGGTGACATAGGCGTGGCTGGTCATGCGCACGAATTCGATCGGCTGTCCCTGCGCGGTTTCGTTGCGCATCATCAGGGCGACATCGATGCCGCGCGAATCATTGCCCGATGTTGTGTATTTCTGGCGGTAACCCTGCCCCACCATCTTGAACAGATAGCCATATTCGAAGGCCTTCAGGGCCTCGATGTTGTCGACCTCCTGCATGCAGATGATGTCGGCACGGGTGGCGGCGATGGCCAGCGCCGTCAGCTGGCGCGTATCGTCGGATTGCGCGATGGCACGCGCCTGTTCCAGCATCCTATATTCGGCCTCGCTCTGGATATCGAACAGCGCCAGCGTCCGGTCTTCGTTGAGCTGGTTGCGATAGCCGGAAAAATCGAACCTGTTCATCAGGTTCTCGACATTGAAGGTGGCAAGGCGCAGCGACATGCCCCGACCTTTGCCTGCAAGCGACAGCCAACACAAGAGTCAAGGCGCATGCCCGTCATGGTTGACGGAACCTTTCCGTTCATCTTCCGTTCATAGGAAAAGTCCCATCAATAGGCCTCTTCCCGGGTGTCGGCGTGGGGCCTTTACTCCTTGGAGAGTGAAATGAAACCGCTCTTTTCTTCCTTCCGGTCCGGGCTGATAAGCCTCGGCCTTGTTGCGGGGCTGACGGTGCCGTCGCTCGCCGGCCCGATCCTGCAACCCGATCTCTCGACCGCAACCGCGACGCCCGCGCCGCAGATCATCCCCGTCCGCGACAGCTGGGCCGGCGGTAACGATCGCCCGATCTGGCGCTGGCGCAACGGCGGCGGCGACTTCAGATTCCGCTCCGGCAACTTCAGCGGTCAACGTCATTTTTCCCGTAACTGGAACGGCGGCAACTGGAATGGCAATAACAACTGGCGCTGGCGGCATCATCGTCGAAACTTCGATGATGGTGAGGCAGCCATTTTGGGTCTAGGCCTCGGCCTTGGATTGGGCAGCCTGGCCTATAACAACTATTATGATCCCTATTACTATGACTCCTATCCGCGGTACTATCACCCGCATCGCTACTACCGTGCGGGTCGGCTTTCCAGCGCCCATGTCCAGTGGTGCTATAACAGGTACCGGTCGTATCGAGCCTGGGACAACACGTTCCAGCCCTACAACGGCCCGCGCCAGCAGTGCCGGTCGCCTTACGGTTGAGCTGTAATCGAACCTGGCCATCTGAAATAAAAGCGGCGCCTCGCGGCGCCGTTTTATTGGTCGGGCCTGGATCGTTCAGTTCTTGGCTTTGTCGACCAGCTTGTTCTTGGAAATCCACGGCATCATCGCGCGCAGCTTGGAGCCGACTTCCTCGATCTGGTGGCTGTCGTTCATGCGGCGGATGCCCTTGAAGCGCGACATGCCGGCGCGGTATTCCTGCATCCATTCCGAGGTGAATTTTCCCGTCTGGATGTCCTTCAGCACACGCTTCATCTCGGCCTTGGTCTCGGCGGTGATGATGCGCGGACCCGAGACATATTCGCCCCACTCGGCGGTGTTGGAGATCGAATAGTTCATGTTGGCGATGCCGCCTTCATAGATCAGGTCGACGATCAGCTTGACCTCGTGCAGGCACTCGAAATAGGCCATTTCCGGCGCGTAACCGGCTTCCACCAGCGTCTCGAAGCCGGCGCGGATCAGTTCGACCAGGCCGCCGCACAGAACGACCTGCTCGCCGAACAGGTCGGTCTCGCATTCCTCGCGGAAATTGGTCTCGATGATGCCCGAACGGCCGCCGCCGACGCCGCAGGCGTAGGACAGAGCGAGGTCGAGCGCATTGCCCGAGGCGTCCTGGTTGACGGCGACCAGGCACGGCACGCCGCCACCCTTCTGGTATTCGCCGCGCACCGTGTGGCCCGGGCCCTTCGGCGCGATCATGACGACGTCGACGGTCGACTTCGGCTCGATGAGGCCGAAATGCACATTGAGGCCGTGAGCGAAGGCGATCGCGGCACCGTCGCGGATGTTCGGCGCGATTTCGTTCTTGTAGATGTCGGCCTGCAATTCGTCGGGCGTCGCCATCATCATCAGGTCCGCCCATTTGGCGGCGTCGGCGACGCTCATCACCTTGAGCCCGTCGGCCTCGACCTTCTTGGCGGTCGCCGAGCCGGCCTTGAGGCCGATGGCGATCTCCTTGGCGCCGGAATCCTTGAGGTTGAGCGCATGCGCCCTGCCCTGGCTGCCATAGCCGATGATGGCGACCTTCTTGCCCTTGATCAGGTTGAGATCGGCATCACGATCGTAATAGACACGCATTTTACTTCCTTCCCGTTTTGAAGAGAGCATGATGCCGAAAAGTGTGAAGCGGTTTTCGGACGACATCATGCTCCATCTCTTGATGTAGAGCCGGATTCAGATTTCAGGTCGATTTGACCTGAAATCATCCGGCTCTATGGGCCTTGAGGCCCGGTTTTTGCTCCGAAAAGAGCGAGAAACTGTTGCGTCGCGCGGATGGCATCGCCGCCGATCGCCGCCTCAGTCAATTCCAGCCGGTCACCGAGCAGCAGACGGATCTGCACATCCCGGCCAACCAGCCCGAAAAAGGTACGGAACGCCGTCTCGGCATCCGCAAATTCAACGAGCCCGGCCTGCCGGCCGGCCTCCAGCACCGGCTTCAACCGCTTGGCCAGTGCAAAGCGCCCATTCTCCAGCACGACGGCGCCGAGATTGTCCTTACCCGAACCCGCATGACCGACCGCCACCCTATTGAGCGCGATCGAGGTATCGCTTGAAATGACCTTGAGCCAGTCGCGGGCAAAGCGCTCCAGGCTCGCCGCCAGCGAGACAAGGTCGAGCCCCTTGCCGTCGACCTGCGCCACACGCACCTTGGACGCCTGCCACTGCACGGTCGCGGTCAGCAGGCCGTCGCGGTCACCGAACCATTTGTAGAGCGTTTCCTTCGAACAGCTCGCTCGCCGCGCGACGGCGGCCATGGTCAGGTTGTCGCCGTCCTCGACCAGCAACCGCAAAGCCGCATCCAGGACGGCCTGCTGCCGCTCCGTCAGCGTCTCGCTGTTGTCGATGTCGGGCACGCTGTGCAACACGTTCTTCCCTCGGCACCCGAAGCAGGTCGATGAATATGGCCTGCCGTACCGTACGTTACGGTTCGGCATATTGCGCAATCCGAAGATCGGCGCAAGGGCAAAGAAGAAAATATCTGCCGATGCCCGCGCGGCCGCGCCATGCGCGTGCTCAGTCCGCGGCGGGCGGATGGCGCAGCTGGCCAAGCAGTTCCGAGATCATGCTCAGCTCATCCGATGAAAGCTTGGCACCCACCAGTTCGGCGATCGAACGTCCGTAGACCGCCCACATCCGGCGGCGCGTCTCACGTCCCCTGGCCGTGATGCGGATGGTTTGCCCACGCCCGTCATCGGCCACCGGCAGTTTTTCGACCAGACCGTCGGTCTCGAGCCGGGCCAACAGCCGCGAGATGTTGTATTGCGCAAAAAGGGTGCGCTCGATCAATTGAAACGGGCGCAAGCCGCCCTCGCCGGCCTCGGCAAGCTCGTGCAGCACGTCGTACCATGGAAGCGGCGGCAGGCCGCCCTCCTTCAGAGCCTCCTCGGCGCGTTCCATCAATTGGCGCGAAACCCGCATCAGGCGGGCCCAGACCTTGATTGCATCCGGCGAAGGCATCTCTGTCATGGCTGCACCATAAGAGATAGATGCAATTGCATCAAGCTTGACGATCAATGCAAGCGCATCTACATAGATGCAATTGCATCGATATCGAGAGGCACATCCCCATGCGGCATCCCGACACCCTCAGTCTCGTCAGCCACCCCCTTTGCCCCTATGTCCAGCGTGCGGCGATCTCGTTGGCCGAGAAGGGCGTCCCGTTCGAACGCGTCGACATCGACCTCGCCAACAAGCCGGACTGGTTCAAGGTGATCTCCCCGCTCGGCAAGGTGCCGCTGCTGCGCGTACGGCAAAATGGCGACGAGACGATGATCTTCGAATCCGCGGTCATCCTCGAATTCCTCGAGGAAACACAGGCCAATCCGCTCCACCCGGCCGACCCTTATGCCCGCGCCCGGCACCGCGCCTGGATCGAGTACGGCTCAGCCATCCTCAACGCCATCGGCCGGTTCTATTCAGCGCCGAGCGAGGCCGGCTTCCTCGCCGAGTCCAGTGCGCTGTCGGCGATGTTTGGCCGCCTTGAGGCTGAACTCGCTGACGATACCCTGCGGAGCAGGCCATGGTTCGCTGGCAGCCGCTTTTCACTCGTCGATGCAGTTTACGGTCCGGTCTTTCGCTACCTCGACGCCTTCGACCGCATCGGCGATTTCGGCATCCTGGACGGCAAGCCGCTTGTCCAAGCCTGGCGCGAGGCGTTGAGCGAACGCACCTCGATCAAGGGCGCCGTCGCGCCCGACTATCCGCAGCGCCTGCATGCTTTCCTGCGGGCGAAGGAGTCTTTTCTCTCGAGTCTCATTCGGCAAGGCGATCCGGCCACCGCGCTTCGGCAAGCCCAGCCCGCCTGAACGGATCGATCACCGTGCCGGCCACCATCGAAGCCAGGAACCGCGTCTGCTCAAGCCTGTGTCGAGTCGAAGGCAGTGCGCGCGTCGCGCACCGCGTCGTGGTTGTTTTCAGCCCACTGCAACAGATACTGCAAAGCGTCGAACATCGATCGCCCAAGGTCGGTCAGGCTGTATTCGACACTGGGCGGCTTGGTTGGAAACACTTCGCGATGCACATAGCCGTCGCGCTGCAGATCGTAGAGCGTCTGGGTCAGCATGCGCTGCGAGATATCGGGAACCAGCCGCCGCAGCTCGCCGAAGCGATAGGGCTGCTCGGCAAGGGCCGCCGTCAACAGCGAACTCCATTTGCCATTGAGTCCCTGGATGACGTCGCGGACCGGGCAATCCGCGATGTTTCCGCCGTCGGTCATCGCTTTGTAGACTTCGAGTTTGGATTTCAGATTGACGGTCCGGCTGTCCATGGCTGGTTCCCTGCGTGTGCCTACCTCCCGAAAAACTGCCTTCTTTACGGCGGTGGGTCAATTCCTATTTTAGTGCTGGTCTCTTTTTGAGACCGCCACCCGAACCGCCCTTCCGGCGCAATGTCAGGATCCTCCATGACCGCAACTCTTCTCGTCACCGGCGCGTCCGGCCAGCTCGGCCGCAGCGTCATCAACCATCTTCTGGACACGTTCGAGATACCGGCGGCCCGGATCATCGCCACGACCCGCACGCCCGCCAATCTTGCCGACCTGTCGGCGCGCGGCGTCACCGTTCGCGAGGCCGATTTCGACGATCAGGCCTCGCTTGCCAAAGCCTTCGCCGGCGCCGACCGGGCGCTGATCATTTCGACCAACGAGCTGGCGATCCAGGGAAAGCGCCGCGAACAGCAGCTCGCGGCGGTCGCTGCGGCCAGCAAGGCCGGCGTCGGCCACCTGCTTTACACCTCGCTGCCCAACACGGAGCCGGGTTCACCGGTGCTCTTCGCGCCCGACCATTACGACACCGAACAGGCGATCAAGGCCAGCGGCATCCCCTACACGATCTTCCGCAATGGCTGGTATGACGAGAACCTGTTCATGGCGGTGCCGCAGATCCTCGCCTCGGGCCACTGGTATACGTCCGCGGGCGACGGCGCCATTTCCTATGGCGCGCGTGACGACCTCGCCGCGGCCATTGCGGCGGGGCTGGCTTCGGACGCGACCGAAAGCAAGACCTACACACTGACCGGACCCAGGGCCTATACATCAGCCGAAGTCGCCGCACTCGTTACCGAAGTCACCGGCAAACCGATCCAGGTCATTCAGCTTTCGGACGAGGCCTTGGCCGAGGGGATGAAAGGCGCGGGCCTTCCCGAGCCCATCGCCCGGCTTCTCGTATCCTTCGATGCTGCCACGCGCGCCGGCGACCTTGGCATGGTGACGGACTCCGTCGAAAAGCTTTCCGGTCGGAAGTCGGTACCGCTGAAGCAGTTCCTCGAGGCCAACAAGGCCGCACTGGCAGACTGAAACGCGCGCGGCGGGAAGTCTTTCTCCCGCCGCGCTATTTCGGGGTTTTGACCAACCCAAGCCGGATCAGGCTTTCTCCGGTGGCGGCCAGCGCGTCCTCGCGCGAGCGCGGCGCCCAGCCGAGCATGCGCACGGCCTTGGCGTTGGTGGCGTTCTTGACCTTGCCGAGTTCCGTCACCAATTGCGCGGCTTCCGCGTTGAACAGCCCCACCGCCCGCACAAGCCAATCGGGAAGCTCCCGCGTCGAGACCCGCGAGGCGGCGGCGCCGAGCCGCGTCTTCACAGTCCGCGCGATCGCCCGCACCGTCATGAAATCGCCAGCGACGGCCAGAAACCGCTCGCCCTTGGCGGCGGGATTGGTCATGGCGCGCACGTGCAGGTCGGCCACGTCGCGCGCATCGACCACGCCGAAGGACAGGCGCGGCAATCCCGGCATGGCACCGTTCATCATGCGCTGGACAAATTCGGTGGACGTCGAATGGTCTGATCCGAGGACAGGCCCGAAAATTCCGACCGGATTGACGACCGCCAACTCCAAACTGCCACCCTCGGCGGCGATGAAATCCCAAGCCGCGCGCTCGGCGAGCGTCTTCGACTTCACATAGGCGCTGACCTTGGCCGTTGGATCGGTCCAGCTCTCCTCGGTGAAGGGCCGGCCGTCGGGCGGCATCTTGCCATAGCCGATGGCCGCGAAGGACGACGTCAGCACGACGCGCCTGACGCCGGCGTCTCGTGCAGCCTTGAGCACACGCAAAGCGCCTTCGCGGGCCGGAACGATCAGCTCGTCCTCGTGTTTGGGCACGCCGGGCGGGAACGGTGACGCGACATGCAGGACATAGTCGCAGCCGGCGACGGCGTCGGGCCAGCCAGCGTCGCTCATGAGGTCGGCGATGGCAAAGGAGAGCCTGTCGCCCGGCTCAGCGCCGCCGGCCTTCAGCATGGCGATAACGTCGGCTTCGCGCTTGGCGGAGCGTACCGTCGTGCGCACGCGATAGCCCGCCTTCAACAGGGCAAGGATACAGTGCGCGCCAAGGAAACCCGATCCGCCGGTGACAAGCACCAATTCGCCGCTCATCTCAGCCCTCCCCATTCAGGTCGAGACGATCGAACTCGTCAGATCGCCACCTGTGTGCCGATTTCTACCACACGTCCGGTCGGGATCTGGAAATATTCAGTGGCGTCCGCCGCCGTGCGCGCCAGGCCGATGAACAGCCTGTCCTGCCATACCGGCATGCCGGAATTGGGCGAAGCCTTGAGCGAGCGCCGCGACAGGAAGAAGGACGTCGTCATGATGTCGAACTTCCAGCCCTGCTTGCGGCAGATCGCCAACGCGCGCGGGATGTTAGGCTGTTCCATGTAGCCGAAGGTCAGCGTCACCCGCATGAACAGCTCGTTGACCGTCTCCATCTTGACGCGGTCGCTGTCGGGCACCACCGGCTGAGGGGCGGTCACCACCGAAAGGATGACATTCTGTTCGTGCAGCACCTTGTAGTGCTTGAGGCTGTGCATCAGCGAGGTCGGCGCGCTGAGCGGATCGCTGGTCAGGAACACCGCAGTGCCGGATACCAGCTGCGGCTTTTTCTTCAAAAGGTTGCCGGCGAGGAAATCGAGCGGGATCTCGTTGCGGCGGGTCTTGTCGAACAGATAGCGGCTGCCGCGCACCCAGGTCCACATGCCCAGCACGATGGTGAAGGCCACGACCAGCGACGCCCAGCCGCCTTCGAACACCTTGACGATGTTGGAGGCGAAGAAGCCGATGTCGATGAAGGCGAACAGCACCGTCAGCGGAATCGCCAGCGACAGCTTCCATTTCCAGATACGGGTCATGACGACATAGAGCAGCACCGTCGTCACCAGCATGTTGCCGGTCACCGAGATGCCGTAGGCGGAGGCCAGCTTGCTGGACTCGCCGAAGCCGACCACCAGCATCATCACCACCAGGGCCAGCAGCAGGTTGACGCGCGGCATGTAGATCTGGCCGGACTGCTTTTCCGATGTGTGCAGGATTTCCAGCCGCGGCAGCATGTTGAGCTGCACCGCCTGCCGGGTCAGCGAAAAAGCCCCTGAAATGACCGCCTGGCTGGCAATGACGGTAGCCGCCGTCGCCAGCACCACCATCGGGATCAGCGTCCAACCCCCGTTCATCTCGAAGAACGGATGGCCGACCACGCCGCCATTCGCCAGTATGAAGGCGCCTTGCCCGGCATAATTGAGCAGCAGGCAAGGGAAAACGATCGCCAGCCAGGCAAGCACGATCGGCTTGCGGCCGAAATGGCCGAGATCGGCATAGAGCGCTTCCGCGCCGGTCACGGCAAGGAAGACGGCGCCGACCGTCACGAAGGCGACGTCGGGCGAATTGATCAGGAAAGCGACGATATAGTGCGGGCTGACGGCCCACAGGATTTCCGGATCGACGATGATGTGATTGATGCCGGATAGACCGATGGCCAGGAACCACACCGCGGTCACCGGCCCGAACACCAGCCCAACGCCGCCGGTACCGAAGCGCTGGACGGCAAACACCACGGCGAGGATGACCAGCGTCAATGGCACGACATAGGGCTGGAAAGTGGGGGTGACGACATTCATGCCCTCGACCGCCGAAAGCACCGAAATCGCCGGCGTGATGACCGCGTCACCGAAAAACAGCGAGGCGCCGACGATGCCGATGCCGAGAATCACCGCCGAGCGCTTCGGAAAACTGCCGCGGGCCAGCGCCATCAGCGACAGCACGCCGCCCTCGCCGCGGTTGTCGGCACGCAGCACGAACATGATGTACTTTACCGTGACGGTAATAGTCAGCGACCAGATGATCAGCGACAGCACGCCGAGAATATCGGCACGGGTCGCGACATCGCTGCCGGACGAAGCGTGCAACGCCTCCCGGAGCGCATAGATCGGGCTGGTGCCGATATCGCCATAGACCACGCCGAGTGCGCCCAGCATCAACACCTTGGTGCTGTGCTGCTCGATTTCGGGATGGCTCGATTGGTCGACGGGTTCTGCCTCACTACCAGCATTGGCAAGGGCCATGCACGACACTCCGATAAACGCGCGGTGCTCTACGCTTGCTGCAGTGCAATATCAAGTGCCGTAGCGTTATGGCACTCATGTCGGCAGCGCGCGGCTCTTGCGGGGCGACTTCTCGCGGAGGGCAGACCCGCGGCCCGGCAAGCGCGTGTCTGTTAAATGGCGACCTGCGTGCCGATTTCAACGACGCGGCCGGTGGGTATCTGGAAATACTCCGTCGCATCGGCCGCCGAGCGCGCCAGGCCGATGAACAGCCGGTCCTGCCACACGGGCATGCCGGAATTGGGCGAAGCCTTGAGCGAGCGCCGCGACAGGAAGAAGGACGTCGTCATGATGTCGAACTTCCAGCCCTGCTTGCGACAGATCGCCAACGCGCGCGGGATGTTGGGCTGTTCCATGTAGCCGAAAGTCAGCGTCACCCGCATGAACAGCTCGTTGACCGTCTCCATCTTGACGCGTTCGCTGTCGGGCACGACGGGCTGGGGCGCCGTCACCACCGAGAGGATGACGTTCTGCTCGTGCAGCACCTTGTAGTGCTTGAGGCTGTGCATCAGCGCGGTCGGCGCGCTGAGCGGATCGCTGGTCAGGAATACGGCGGTGCCCGAGACCAGCTGCGGCTTTTTCTTCAAAAGGTTGCCGGCGAGGAAATCGAGCGGGATCTCGTTGCGGCGGGTCTTGTCGAAGAGATAGCGGCTGCCGCGTATCCACGTCCACATGATCAGCCCCATCAGGCAGGCAACGGTGATCGAGACCCAGCCGCCTTCCACGATCTTCACGACATTGGCCAGGAAGAAGCCGCTGTCGATGATGCCGAACAGCAAGGTCAGCGCCAGGGCGAGCGCCAGCCTCCATTTCCACATCTTGCGCATCACCACGAACAGCAGGATCGTCGTCATCAGCATTTCGCCGGTCACCGAGATGCCGTAGGCGGATGCCAGCGAACTCGAACTGCCGAAACCGACCACCAGCAGCATCACCCCCAACGCGATGAGCAGATTGACGCGCGGCATATAGATCTGCCCGGACTGCATTTCCGAGGTATGCTGGACCTCGATACGTGGCAGAAGGTTGAGCTGCACCGCCTGCCGGGTCAGCGAAAAAGCACCCGAAATGACCGCCTGGCTGGCAATGACCGTCGCGGCCGTTGCAAGTCCCACCATCGGCATCAGCGCCCAGTCGGGCAGCATCTGGAAGAATGGATTGGTCGGTTTTCCGTCATTGGCGAGCACAAAGGCGCCCTGCCCGAAATAGTTGAGCAGCAGGCAGGGGAAAACCACGGAAAACCATGCCAGCACGATCGGCTTGCGTCCGAAATGGCCGAGATCCACGTAGAGCGCCTCGGCCCCGGTTACAGCCAGGAACACAGCGCCGACAGTGACGAAGGCGGCGGTGGGTGTGCTGGCCAGATAGGCGACCGCGTAATAGGGATTGATGGCCAGCAGGATCGATGGATCATCCATCAAGTGCCAGAGGCCCGCGACACCGATGGCCAGGAACCACAGCGCCGTCACCGGCCCGAACACCGCCGCCACCTTTCCCGTGCCGAAGCGCTGCACGGAAAACAGGATGGCAAGGATGACCAGCGTGATCGGCACCACATAGGCGTCCAGCTTCGGGGTCACCACCGTCAGGCCTTCGACCGCCGACAGCACCGAGATGGCCGGCGTTATGATCGAATCGCCGAAAAACAGCGCCGCGCCGCAAAGACCGATCACGAGGATCAGCCGGGCGCCCTTGGGATAGGCGCTGCGTGCCAACGACATCAGCGACAGCGTGCCGCCTTCGCCCTTGTTGTCGGCGCGAAGCACGAAGGCGACGTATTTGATGGTTACGATGATCGTCAGCGCCCAGACGATAAGCGACAGCACGCCAAGCACGTGAACGCGCGTATCGATGCCGGCTGAGGCGTGAAGCGCCTCGCGAAAAGCGTAAATCGGACTTGTGCCTATATCGCCATAGACGACACCGAGCGCGCCCAGCATCAGGACCTTGGTACTGTGCTGCTCGACCTCCGAATGGCTCGACTGCTCGACGGTTTCAGCCTCGCTCCCGCTATTGGCAAGGGCCATCGACCACTCTCCGAAAAGCGCGCGTTGCTCTATGCATGCTGCGATACGATATCAAGTGCACGCGATGGCTGCCATACCAATACGAAGCATTACCCCTACCAGCCGCAAGCGCTGAGAAACCGACCCACTGTGCCGGCCATGCCATACTCCAACGCGTCGGCTGTCAACCCATGTCCGATCGACACTTCGGCCAATGCCGGAATGCGCCTTGCCAGATCAGGCAGATTGGCCACCGTCAGATCGTGCCCGGCATTGACCTGGAGGCCGGCGGCAAATGCCGCGTCAGCGGTTCTCCCCAACCTTTCCAATTCCTTGGCCGCTTTAGCGAAATCGGAATGGTAGCTGCCATAGGGGCCGGTATAGAGTTCGATACGATCGGCGCCCGTGTCGCGCGCGGCCCCTATGCCGGCGGGATCCGCGTCGGAAAACAGCGAGACCCTGAAACCGCCCTTCTTCAGACGCTTGACGATCGGCGTCAGGAACGCCGCATCGGCAACGAAGTTCCAGCCATGGTCGGAGGTTGCCTGCGCGGGATCGTCAGGCACCAGCGTCACCTGTTCGGGCTGGTGCTTTTCCACGAGCGCCAGGAAATCCTCGCTTGGGTAGCCCTCGATATTGAATTCCGCCTGCGGGAACTCATCGTCGATCAGCGCCCTGATCTCGGGCAGGTCGGAATGCCGGGTGTGACGTTCGTCGGGGCGCGGATGCACCGTCAGCCCATGCGCTCCGGCGGCAAGGGCAAGGCGGCCGACACCGATCACGCTTGGCCATGGCAGGTCGCGCCGGTTACGCAGCATGGCGATGGCGTTGAGGTTGACAGAAAGCTTGGCGGGCATGATTTGGCGTCCGTGAAACAGGCGATCGAGGCGCGCCACGCTCATTCGTTTCGGCGCGACGCATTTTGAAACGGCGCATCTATAGCGTCTTTGACGGGAACAGATAGGGCCTTTCCGGTGTTCCAGAAGACCAACATATTCCGCGAAAGGGAGGTTCCACCTTGAATTTCCTCCAATCCGTGCCGGCGATTCGCCGCATCGACACCAGCCGCGACGACCTCTTTGCCATCGATGTGGTCGGCCATGTCTCGGCTGCGGATGCCGAGAACCTGTTCGGCCTGCTGGAGGCGGCCTATTTGCTCCATCAGAGAATCGACGTGGCCGTGCGCATAATCGATCACGAGGGCGTCGACTGGGCGGATATCTCCGATGAGACCATCAAGAAGGGTGCCGTCCAGGCATTGGAACATATTGGCCGTTGCGCGGCGATCGGCGCCCCTGACTGGACGTCGAACGCGCGACGCGCCTTGCCCGATTCGTCGCCCGTCGAATTCAGGTATTTCAAGCTCGAGGACGAAGCTGCTGCCTGGGAATGGCTCGGCGCGCAGCCGACGAGTGAGGAGGCCACACCCGCTCCAGAAAAACAATGAAACGCGGTTTCCGTCTCCCCGCTTCTATCTGACGATGGTCAGTCGTTCTGCGGCCCGGGTGATGGCCGTGTAAAGCCAGCGCTGGCGCGTTTCCTTGAAGGCCCAGCTTTCGTCGAACAGCACGATCTCGTTCCACTGCGAGCCCTGTGCCTTGTGCACCGTCAGCGCATAGCCATAGTCGAAATCGTCGAAGCGCTTTTTCTGCTGCCAGGGGATTTCGGCGTCCGGATCCTCGAACGCCGCCTTGAGCAGCTTGATCTTGGCGACGCCGCGATCCGGATCGTCCTCTTCGGGCGAAACCAGAAGGTTGATGCCGGGCTTCACCGTCTCGCGCGACGCCGTCATCACCTTCCACAGCGAGCCGTTGAGCAGGCCTTTGGCCGGATCGTTGCGCAGGCACACCAGCTTGTCGCCCGCTTGTGGGTAATCGGCATTGAAGCCTTTCAGTTCGCGCAGGCGCTGGTTGTAGCGCCGCCGCGTGCGGTTGGTGCCGACCAGCACCTGGTCGGCCCTCAGCACCAGTTCCTGGTTGACGTCTTCCTTGCCGATCACCTGCGCGGTGCCATAGTCGCCGCGCATGAATTCGCGGCCCTCGCGCACGTCGAGCGCCAGCCGCAGGATCGGATTGTCGCGCGCCTGCCGGTGGATTTCGGTCAGCAAGAAGTCGGGCTCGTGATCGGTGAAGAAGCCGCCGCCCGAGATCGGCGGCAACTGGCCGGGATCGCCCAGCACCAGGATCGGCGTTCCGAAACTCATCAGGTCGCGGCCAAGCTGCTCGTCGACCATCGAGCATTCGTCGATGACGACCAGTTTCGCGCGCGAGATCGGGCTCTGCCGGTTGAGCGAAAAGGTCGGCGACATCGAGGTCTTGCCGGTCACCTCGTCGGCTACCGATTCCTCGCCCTTGGGCCGGTAAATGAGCGAATGGATGGTGCGGGCGTTGACCGCGCCCTTGGAGCGCAGCACTTGCGCCGCCTTGCCGGTGAAGGCGGCGAACTGCACCTGGCCGTCGACATGCTCGGCAAAATAGCGCGCCAGCGTCGTCTTTCCGGTCCCGGCATAGCCGAAAAGCCGGAACAACTGCGGCTTGCCGGTCTTCAGCCAGCGGGCGACCGCCTGCAGCGCCTCATCTTGTTGGGGTGAAAATTCCATCTGATCGTGTGACCGGATTCGCAAGGCAAAGGCAAGATAGCCGCCACCAGCATCGACACAGCCGGTGGCGACTGCGGTTCAGGCTATCAGCCGCAAGCAAGAACGTAAAGGGAACGAAAAAAGCAGCCGCGCAACTTCAGCTGGCAGCGCGCGGATCGTTCTCCAGCAGGATCGGCTTGCCATGTGGCGTGGCATGCGCGGCGCGCTCCCAGGCCTGCGCCATCGAATCGACATCGGGCTTGGCGGCCAGCGCCTTGGAGGCAAGCAGCCCTTCCAGCGCCGCCAGCCAATGCTCGTAATAATCATGGCCGTCCGCCGCGGCACCTGGCTTCTTCACCTCGGCCGACAGGGCATCCGCCCACTCGCCCCACGAAAACAGGCCCTTGTCGTGCAGCGCCACCGTCATGGCGAACGCTTCGGCCTGCCATGGCTCGGCGAAAACCGGTGCGTCGAGGCCAGCGGGCAAACTGGCGGCGGGCCCCTTCTTCGCCTCAGACCGGCTCAAGATAACTCTCCCAGGCGTCGATTGAGACGGTCAGTGTCGGGTCGGCGCTCTCGCCCCAGATTTCCGTGCCATCGAAAACCACGGTATAGACCCACTGCGGATTCTCGCCCTGCCCATGCGCGTTGCTGTCGGGAAAGACGAAGCCGTCGCGCACCGCCTCGATCGTGCCCTGCTTGTCCCGCGCATAACGCGGCAGCCTGGTATGACCGGTCGGGTTGATGTTTTTGGTTCGCACCGAATCACCGGCCTTGAAGCGCGGCGCTGTCTCGACCGGCCGGTCACAAGGACCGCCCTTGGCCAGAACGGCCGGCACATTCTCGGCCTTCAGCACCCGTTTCGGGGTCGCCGCCGGATCGATCGCCTCGCCTGCCCTGAGGTCGCGCTCGCTGACGAAGCCGTGCCGCTTGAGCAGGGTCTCCAGCGCCTTGATCCAGATTTGATAGTAGCTCGAGCCATAATAGTCGGCCGGATGCAGCGATTCCCGCGCGTGCCGGCTCTCGTCGATGTTCCAGGCCCCCATGCCGCCGGCGCAGAGCGTCACGCCGAGCGCCCGCCTCTCCCATTCCGCATGGAAATAGGGTTCATCCTTTTCGGGCGAGATCGGGCCGAATCCCATCTGTCCGCCGAGATCCTGCGGCCCGTTCATGCCGGTTGCCTCGCCAGAGCGGTGCCGATCATCGCATCGCGGCTGACCAGTTCGGCCAGCCGCTCCTCGCTCCAGCCTTCGGTGCGCTCGGGCCGCATCGGCACGACGAGATAGCGCAGTTCCGCCGTCGAATCGCAGACGCGTATCTTCGTCCCGGCCGGCAGCACCAGCCCGAATTCCTCGAGCACGCCGCGCGGATCGATCACCGCCCGCGACCGGTAGGGCGGCGCCTTGTACCACACCGGCGGCAAGCCAAGCACCGACCAGGGATAGCAGGAGCACAGCGTGCAGACGACGAGGTTGTGGGTATCCCCGGTGTTGAAAACCGCCTGCATGTGCTCGCCTTGGCGCCCGCTATAGCCCAGCGATTCGATCGCCGCCGTCGCATCGCGCTTCAGCCACTCGGCAAAGGCGGGATCGCTCCACGCCTTGGCCACCACCCTGGCGCCGTTGCGCGGGCCGATTTTCGTCTCGTAGGTATCGACGATGACGTCGATCGCGGCCGGATCGATCAGCCCCTTGCGGGTCAGGATGGTTTCGAGCGCCCGCACCCGGGCGGCAAACGGATCGAGTTCGTTGTCATGGTCATGATCGTGGGACATGACGGCAAATTACGGTTCCGACCCGCCGGCCGCAAGCTCCATGGCTTGGGCCAACGGGGGCCGGCGTCTTGCCTGCCCTGCTACTCGGCGGCCGTCTTCTGCGGCTCAGCCGGGATGTCGTCATTGGTGCCGAACAGCGAAGGCTGATCGCCTTCTTCGACCAGATGCATCTCACCCTTGCGCTTTGGCAAGAGACCGACGAGCCAGCCGGAGAAGTTCTCCATATAGACGTAGATCACCGGCGTCACGAACAGCGTCAGCGCCTGCGAGGCGAGCAGGCCGCCGACGACGGCTACGCCCAGCGGCTGGCGAAGTTCCGCGCTGGCGCCGGTACCGAGCGCGATCGGAAACGTGCCCATCAGTGCCGCCAGCGTCGTCATCATGATCGGCCTGAACCGCATCAGGCAGGCCTTGTGGATGGAGTCCGTGGCCGACATGCCTTCTCGTCGCAGTTCGAGCGCGACGTCGACCATCATGATGCCGTTCTTCTTGACGATGCCGATCAGCATCAGGATGCCGATCACCGCGATGACCGACAGGTCCATGCCGGCGAAGCGCAGCGCAACGAGCGCTCCCAACACCGCCGATGGCAGGCCCGTGAGAATGGTGAGCGGGTGGATGAAGCTCTCATAGAGGATGCCGAGCACGATATAGATGGTCAGGATCGCGCCGCCGATCAGCAGGCCCTGGTTGGCAAGTGAATCCTGGAAGGTCTTGGCCGTGCCGGCAAAAGTGGTCGAGATCGCCTTCGGCATGCCGATCTGCTCTTTGATCGCGTTGATGCGCGTCACGCTGTCGCCGAGCGCCACGCCTTGCGGCAGATTGTAGGAGATCGTCACCGCCGGGAGCTGACCGAGTTGGTTGACGGTCAAAGCTCCAGCCGTGCGATCGACCCGGGCGAAGGCGCCAAGCGGCACCAACCTGCCGCTCGCCGTCCTGACCTGAATGGCCAGCATCCGCTCCGGCGACCATTCGATTTGCGGATCGAGCTCCATGACGACCTCGTAGCTGTCGGCCGAACCGAAGATCGTCGAGACCTGTGCGGTGCCGAAACCGCCATAGAGACTTGAACGCAGCGTATCGGTGTCGATGCCGAGTTGGGCGGCCTTGTCACGGTCGACCACCAGCGTTGCCTGCAGCGCATTGTTCTGCAGATCGCTGGTGACGTCGGTGAAGGTCGCGTGGTCCGCCGCCATGGCGTCGTCCATCTTCTGCGCCCAGATATCGGCCTGCGCCGTATCGAGGCCTTGCACGACAAGCTGATAAGCGCTGGCGGAGGAACGCGAACCGAGCCTGAGGTTCTGCACCGGCTGCATGTAAGTTTCGATACCGGCCACACTGGAAAGCTGCCGCCTCAGATCGGCCTGCACCTTCTCGATGTCGGGGCGCTGGCTCTTATCCTTGAGCTGCACATAGAGACGGCCCTGATTGAGGGCGCTGCCCCCACCGCCGACTGACCAGGCCACATGTGTTACGTATGGGGAATGCGAGAAGACATCGGCAACCTGGCTCTGCAGTTTGACCATGGCGTCGAAGGAAATGTCCTGCCGGGCAATCGTCGTCACCGACACTTGGCCGATATCCTCTTGTGGGAAAAAGCCTTTTGGAGAAATCTGGATCAGCCATACCGACAGTGCAGCCGTTCCGATGAAGACCAGAAACACTAGGAAGGTGTGCCGCAGGCAGAAGGTCAAAATCCAGTCATAGCTGCGTGTGAAAAGATCATGCCTGTGGCCACCGCCATGTGCCTCACGGTCGGCCTTGCTGACAGACAGCAGCCGCGAACAAAGCATGGGCGTCAGCGTCAGCGACACGAACATCGACGCCAGGATCGCGACGGTCACCACGACGGCGAATTCGTTGAAGATGCGCCCGATCACACCGCCCATCAGAAGCACGGGAATGAACACAGCCACCAGCGAGATCGAGATCGAGATGATGGTGAAACCGATCTCGCGCGCGCCTTTCAGCGCCGCGTCGAACGCTGACAGCCCATCCTCTTCCATGTGACGGAAGATGTTCTCGAGCATCACGATGGCGTCGTCGACGACGAGCCCCACCGCCAGTGTCAGGCCCATCAATGAGATATTGTCGATGGAAAAGCCGAACAGGAACATCGCGCCGAGCGTTGCGATCAGCGAAATCGGCACCGCCACCGCAGGAATGATCGTCGCGGTGACACGGCGCAGGAACACGAAGATCACCATCACCACCAGCGCGATGGTCAGAAGCAGCGTGAACTGCACGTCGTTGACGGCCTGGCGGATCGATGTCGAGCGGTCGTTGAGAAGCTTGATCGAGGCAGCTGCCGGCATCTGATCCTGGAACGAGGGCAGCATCGCCTTGACCTTGTCGACCACGTCGACCGTGTTGGCGTCGGGCTGGCGCTGGACTGCGAGGATGATGGCGCGGGTGCCATCATACCAGCTCGCCGTCGTGGTGGTCTGAACCGAATCGATGACACGTGTCACCTCCCCCAACCGCACGGGATGGCCGTTCTTGGTGGCGATGATGAGGTTGGAGAAGCCGGCAGCGTTGGTGAGCTGGGTGTTGGCGGTGATGGTGAGCTGCTGCTTGTTGTTCTGCAGCACGCCGAGCGGCGTGTTGCTGTTGGCGGATGCGATCGCCGTCTGCAACTGGTCGATCGAGATGCCGCGCGCCGCCAGCGCGGTCGGATCAATCTGGACACGCACCGCATATTTCTGCTGGCCATAGATCGAAACCTGCGCCACACCATCGATCGTCGAAAGCGAAGGCGAGATGACATTTTCCGCGAAAGCATCGAGATCCGTCAGCGGGACCGTATCGCTGACCAGCGACATCAAAAGGATCGGCGCGTCGGCCGGATTGACCTTGCGGTAGCTGGGCGGGGCCGTCATCTCCGGCGGCAGTTGCCGCTGCGTGCGCGCGATTGCCGCCTGGACGTCGGCCGCGGCCGCGTCGATGTCGCGGTTGAGCACGAACTGGATGGCGATCGAAGTCTGACCGAGCGAGTTGGTGGTCGAAATGGAATCGATGCCGGCGATGGTCGCGAACTGCTTGATCAGCGGCGTCGCCACGGATGTGGCCATGGTTTCCGGCGATGCACCAGGCAGCTGTGCCGACACGTTGACCACCGGGAACTCCGCGCTCGGCAGTGCCGCCACCGGCAGGAACTTGTAAGCGAAAATACCGCCCAGAATGAGGGCGAACGACATCAGCAGCGTTGCGACGGGCCTGCGAATGCAGAATTCGGAAATCATTGGGCCGCCTCGCCGGCGTTGGTCGCCTCGGCCACCTTGGGCGCGGCATTCGCCGTGGCCTTGCCTTCATGCACCGCCGCACCGTCCTTCAGCCTTGTCTGGCCTTCGGTGACGACCTTCTCACCGCTTTTCAGCCCTTGGCTGATGGCGCTGTTCTGGCCTTCGGTCAGCGCCACCTGCACCGGCCGCATCTCGACGGTGTTGTCGGGCTTGACCACATAGACGAACGACCCCTTCTGGCTGGGCTGGACCGCGACGGTCGGAACCGAGGTCATCCGCGGCATGACGCCGGCGTCGAGCACGACGTTCACATACTGGCCGGGCCATAGCGAAAGATCGGCATTGGGAATGCTTGCCCGTGTGGCGATTGTGCCCGACGCGGTGTCGACGCTGGAATCGACGAAATCGAGCGTGCCCTTGCCGATCGGCGTCGGGTCGCCGCTTTGGGTCAACGTCACGGCGTTCTGCTGTGGATTGGCAAGCGCCTTGTGCAGCAGCGCAAGGTCGCTTTCCGGCAGATTGAAGTTGACCTGCAGCGGGTCCATCTGGGTGATGGTCACCAGCGGCGTCGCCGTGCTGCTGTTGCCATTGCTGACAGTCACGAGGTCGCCGACGGCGACATTCACGGCACCCAGCCTGCCGGCGATCGGCGCGGTGATGGTGGCAAAGCCAAGCTGGACATTGTCCGCGTCGATCGTCGCCTTGTCGGCATCGACGGTCGCCGCCGCCGCCTTCTGCGCGGCAACGGCCTGATCGTAAGTCTGCTGCGTACCGGCCTGTTTGGCGACAAGGTCCTTGGCGCGCTGAAGATCGGAACTCGAACTGGCGAGCAGCGCCTGGTCCTTGGCAAGTGTTGCTTGGTCCTTGGCGAGTTGAGCCTTCAGCGCCCGGTCGTCGAGCGAGAACAGGAGGTCGCCTGCCTTCACCATCTGCCCGTCCTTGACGTCGATCGACACGATCTGGCTGGAGACGCGCGCGTTGATGTTGACCACGGCCGGAGAGGAGACGAAGCCGATGGCATAGCGGCGGATCGGAAAGTCGGCCGTCGTTGCCGTCGCCGAAACGATCGAGGCCGAACGGGCGCCACCGCCGCCACCGGACTGTTTGCCGCCTGCCGGCTTGTCGGCCGCCGGCTTGTCTGTCGCGGCGACCTGCTTTGCGCCGATGATCTGCCGTGCCTTGTTCAGCGCGTCTGGCGACAGATAGAGCCAGGCCGCGCCGACACATGCGACCGCAAGCAATAATAGAATGACTTTTCCACGCATCGACAAAAAGACCTCTCCGTCCGACACGCCATAGCCAGGTGGTCGTATTCTAGCGCAATTCACGGCTCATTGCCGCGATTTCGCCGAATAGATAGGACGCGGGTTTGTCGGAAAAGGGCCAAAACACGGCATTACGAAGATTTAATGTGCACTGCACAATAGTTGTGCAGCCGGGCCGATGGGACACATTCAGCGTCGTGAGACGAGATCACGCACTTTCGTCCGGCCTCAACCAGGCCGGCTTTGGGGGCTTTCATGCCGTGAGTTACTTGGCAAGCCATCTCGTCGAAGCCATCGGGCGCCACGTTGGTTACGTCGCTTTTATGGCTAACTAGCCTGCGAGGCGTGCCTCGGCATGATTGTCCTTTGGTACGGCCTCCGCCGTCAATCTGAGCCCGAGTGCCCTCATGACGCCGAGCAGGGTTGAAAGTTTGGGATCGCCCTTGTCGCTTAGAGCCTTGTACAGCGCCTCACGTGTCACGCCAGCGTCTTTGGCAATGGATGTCATGCCCCGAGATCTGGCCACGTTGCCGAGCGCATGGGTGATAAGGGCGGGATCGCCGTCTTCGAAGGCCGCTTCGATATAAGCGAAGATTTCCTCCTCGCTGTCGAGGAATTCTGAAGCGTCCCATTTGGTGGTTTCGATGGTCATTTGACCTCCTTCGCCATGCCGATGGCTTTCTTGGTGTCAGCCTTTTGTGATGACTTGCCGCCGCCGCAGAGCAGGATAATGATCGTGTTGCTCGCCTTGACGAAATAGATGCGATAGCCCGGACCATGGTCGACCCGCAATTCGCCGATGCCATCGAAAACTTGGCATCGCCAAGGTTGCCAAGCTCGACACGATCGATCCGAATCTGAATGCGAGCCTTGGCGCGGACATCCTTGAGGGACTTGAACCAGCCGGCGAATTCAGCTGTTTTCCGGACTTCGATCATGGATCGCTTTGTAATCCATAGTTCACAAATGGTCAAAATGGATGTGAACCAGAGTTTACAGAATGCCCCCGCTTTGTGCGTGCCGCGCCTGAAGGCCTTAACTTACCGCAGCATTGGCCAAAGCGTCGCCGCCAGCAGCACGCCCATGGCTATGTTGAACCATTTCAGCCGCATCGGGTCGGACAGGAAACCGCGTAACGCCGTACCGAATCCCGCCCAGACCGAGACGCTGGGAAGATTGACCACGGTGAAAGCCATGCCAATCAGGACGACGGACAGGAACGGCCGCTCCGGATTGGTGTAGACGGCCATCGCGGTGATCGCCATCACCCAGGCCTTGGGATTGACCCATTGGAAAGCCGCCGCATCGATGAAGCGCATCGGCCGCGTATCCGTCTCACCCTTGCCGCCAAGCGAGCGTGACATCGCGATCTTCCAGGCCAGGTAGAGCAGATAGACGGCGCCGGCTATCTTCAGCCCGGTGTGCAGCGTCGGGAACGCGGTCAGCACCGCGCCAAGCCCGAAGCCGACGGCGAGCAACAGGACGAGAAAACCGATGCTGATGCCGAGCAGGTGCGGCACGCTTCTGACCAGTCCGAAATTGACGCCGGAGGCCAGCAGCATGAGGTTGTTCGGCCCCGGCGTGATCGACGTCACGAAGGCATAGACGAGCAGTGCGAGGAATGCATCGAGTGACATCGGGCTCACTAGCGCAATTCCAGGAAAAGTGCGTAGCGGTTTTCCATCCGAAATTGCGTAAAAACAGGAAGGTCAGCAATATTGACTTAGATACCCGAAGCACCTGCCGCAACAGCAATCCGTTGGTCCACTCGCGGCCGCTGGCTGCCCATGATCATGAAGCCGGCAACCGCCTGTCAACGACAGCCATGCCCTGCTCCCTGCCGCGTAGCCGGCGCAACCCCTTCCGCCTTGGCGTATTCTCCGGCAGCTTTACGCCGTGAGCGAGACCGAGGCCGGCAAGAACCCGGATGAAGATCCAGCCAAGGTCGATCTGCCCCCGCTCCAGGCCGAGCCGCGCCGATTCGGGAAAGGCGTGATGATTGCCGTGAAAACTCTCGCCGAACGTGACCAATCCGAACCGTGGCAGATTGTAGCCCTGCACCGCCACGCCGTCCACGCACCATCCCTGGTCCCCGCCTCGATGCGCGAAATGGCCGACCAGCCAATGTCCGGTGAGGGATACCGAAACACGCACCGCGATGCCCCAGACGACCCAGCTCCAGCCGCCGACAGCCAAGAACAGAACGGCCCATGGCAGCTGCTGCAGCATCCATGTGCGTTCCAGGAATTTGTAGAACCGGTCATTCCTGATCGACGGCTCGATGACGAAATCGGGCGGATCGCGCAAGACGACCGCGCAATGCATCTGCCAGAAAGCGTCGATGAAAAACGGCCGGCGGTGCGCATGCAGGTCGTGGCAAGCCGTCTGGCGCTGTGCCCAGTCACGGATGTCATGCGCATGGATCATCCCGAAAGGGCCGGCCATGCCGACCAGCACGCCGAGATAGACCAGCGCGTGTTCGATCCAGATATGGACCTTGAAGGAGCGATGGATGAGCAGCCGGTGCATGCCGACCGAATGCCCGGCGCAGATGGTCACCGCGCTCGTGACGACGAACAGGAGAAAGGCGCTCCAGCTGAAGGTAAGCGGTCCGAACACGATGGCGACAATCGTCATCGCGCCGACCCAGATCGACTTGGCCGGCATCCAGACAACCCTGCCATCGCGTGCGTCGCTGTCTTGTCGAGAAATCATTCTGCCCGTGGATATGGTCTTCATCGGGAACCCCTCCTCGCATGAACATTTTCCGAACCACAGCCTTGCCTTTTGGCGTCCCGGCCAGTATTTAGGCAATAAGCTAATCATCTATTATGCCGGATTAGGTATTTAGGCAATAGTCTAAATGACGTTCGGGAAAATACCGGCAGGCGTCTCGACGATGTCTGCGATTACGAGGTGCGCACAGTGGTCGAGAAAGCAGAACAGGAGGCTGAGGCCGGCATCGGCGGCAGCGGGGCGATCCAGCGTGTGTTCGAGGCGCTGTCGTCGGCGCCCCGGCGCAGGATTCTCGCCTACCTCGCCCACTCGTCGCTGACTGCGGGCGAGATCGCGGCGCGCTTCGACATGTCGAAGCCATCGATCTCGCAGCACCTGAACATTCTGGAGACGGCCGGCCTCATCGCCAGGGAGCGTCAGGGACAGTTCATCCACTACTCGCTGGTCGAGAACAATCTGGTGAACACCCTGAACGGCTTCGTTCAGGATGTCTGCCCGGTGTCGCGGCCGCTGAAAAGGGAAAGCAAGGCCCTGGCCAGCGGCAAGGTCGAGGCCCCATCGGCAAAACCCGAGGACTGATCCGTGTCGGCCTACATCCCCTGCGAGCCGCGGTTCATCGCCGCCACGCCGGTGCGGCAGATCTCGACCAGGCCGAGCGGCTTCATGATGGCGATGAACTGGTCGATCTTGGAGCCCTTGCCGGTGATCTCGAAGATGAAATGCTCGGTGTTGGCGTCGATGACACTGGCGCGGAAGGCGTCCGCCAGGCGCAGCGCTTCGACCCGGGCCTCGCCGGTGCCGGCAACCTTGACCAGCGCCAGTTCCCGCTCCAGCGGCCGCTCCTGCCCGAACTCGTGCGAACGCACGGTGAGATCGACGACGCGGTGGACCGGCACGATGCGCTCGAGCTGATGCTTGATCTGTTCCAGCACATGCGGCGTGCCGCGCGTCACGATGGTGATACGTGACAGGTGTTTTTCATGCTCGGTCTCCGAGACAGTCAGGCTCTCGATATTGTAGCCGCGCCCGGAAAACAGGCCGATGACCCGGGCAAGCACGCCCGGTTCGTTATCGACCAGCACGGAAAGCGTGTGGTTTTCCGGCCTCTCCGTCTCCTTGGCGATGAAGTAGGCGGACCCGGTGGGTTGAAGGTGCTGTGCGTTCATGACATGAATCTCAAATTCTGGACCTAATTATCTGTTTTCGCACGGCTTCTTTTGACAAGCCCTGCCTCGGCTCGTCGTCTACACCAGTTCCCTGCCCTTGGCGTCGACGGCATTGGCAACCGCCTCGTCGGTCGCCTCGTCGGGCAACAGCATCTCGTTATGCGCCTTGCCCGAAGGGATCATCGGGAAGCAGTTGGCGAGCGTTGCCACGCGGCAGTCGAACAGCACCGGCTTCCTGACCGAGATCATCTCCTTGATCGCGTCGTCCAGTTCGTCGGGCTTGTCGCAGCGAATGCCGTGACCGCCATAGGCCTCGGCCAGCTTGACGAAGTCCGGCATCGCCTCGGTGTAGGAATGCGACAGACGATTGCCGTGCAGCAGCTGCTGCCACTGCCGCACCATGCCCATATACTGGTTGTTGAGGATGAAGATCTTGATCGGTGCATCGTGCTGCACCGCCGCGCTCATCTCCTGCATGGTCATCTGCACCGAGGCGTCGCCGGCGATGTCGACGACCAGTGCATCGGGATGCGCGATCTGCACGCCGAGCGCGGCCGGCAGGCCGTAGCCCATCGTGCCCAGGCCTCCCGATGTCATCCAGCGGTTCGGCTTCTCGAAATGATAGTGCTGCGCCGCCCACATCTGGTGCTGACCGACCTCGGTGGTGATGTAGGTGTCCATGGTCTTGGTCAGTTCATAGAGCCGCTGGATGGCGTATTGCGGCATGATCACGTCGTTGTTCATCTTGAAGGCGAGTGAATCGCGCGCGCGCCATTTGGCGATCTGCTCCCACCAGGGATAGAGCGCCTTCTTGTCGGTCTTGGCGGTTGCCCGCCACAGCCGCACCATGTCTTCCAGCACCCGGCCGACATCGCCGATGATAGGCACTTCGGTGTGGACGTTCTTGTTGATCGAGGACGCATCGATATCGATATGGATTTTTCGCGAGTTCGGCGAAAACGCATTCAGCCTGCCGGTGATGCGGTCATCGAAACGCGCGCCGATGCAGATCATCACGTCGCAATCATGCATGGCCATGTTGGCTTCGTAGGTGCCGTGCATGCCCAGCATGCCCAACCAGTTCTTGCCCGAGGCCGGATAGGCGCCGAGACCCATCAGCGTCGAGGTGATCGGGAAACCGGTGAGATCCACCAGTTCGCGCAGGAGATGGCTCGCTTCCGGGCCGGAATTGATGACGCCGCCGCCCGAATAGATGACCGGCTTCCTGGCGGTAGCCATCAGTTCGACCGCGGCCTTGATCTTCTCCAGGTCGCCCTGGACTTTCGGCTGGTAGCTGGTGCGCGGCGCGATCTGCGGCGGGACATAGAAGCCCTTGGCGAACTGCACGTCTTTCGGGATGTCGACCACGACCGGACCGGGACGGCCGGTCGTCGCGACATGGAAGGCCTCGTGGATGGTCGCGGCGAGCTCGTTGACGTCCTTCACCAGCCAGTTGTGCTTGGTGCAGGGGCGCGTGATGCCGACCGTATCGCATTCCTGGAACGCGTCGGAGCCGATCAGCGAAGTCGGCACCTGGCCGGTCAGGCAGACCAGCGGGATCGAATCCATCAGCGCGTCCTGTAGCGGCGTCACCGCATTAGTGGCGCCCGGGCCCGATGTCACCAGCATGACGCCGGCCTTGCCGGTCGACCGCGCATAGCCCTCGGCGGCGTGGCCGGCGCCCTGCTCGTGCCGCACGAGAATATGCTCGACCTCGTCCTGCTGGAAAATCTCGTCATAGATCGGGAGAACGGCGCCGCCCGGATAGCCGAAGACATGCTTGACGCCATTGTCCTTCAGCGCCTGCACCACCATTTCGGCGCCAGTCATTTCCCTACTTGGCATCTCGCGCCGCTCACTCTGTCCATTGCTCATCGGTCTGGTCCCGTACTGTCGCCATTTGGGCGTTGCTGGTCGTTTAGTCGTGTTTCAGGCAATAAAAAAGGCCCCCGAGGGAGCCTGTGTGTGCGCATGGGAGGTCTTCGCCCGGCGGTTACACCGCCTTGCCCACGCGCCTTCCTACGAGAATGAGTGCCGTTTTCATGGTGGCGGACCATAAAGGCGAACGCGCGGGGTCGTCAATGGGGTACGGCACGAATTCACTCGCCTGTGAGATAGGGCTCCGCCACGCGCTACCATAGTACAGTTGAGCCCGTCCCATCGACGCACCACTATCCCGGGCTGACGACGTGCCTGGGAGGAGACGCGTTGCCGGCGAATGGGAGTCCCTTCCCCAGGTAGGGAGGTCCTGGCCGGCCGCTTGCTGTTCCAGTGGAAGCCTGAACAGGCGCTCTTGGAAACCGACAACCGGAGGAGAAACCATGCTCGAGAGAACACCCACAACGAAGGCGCAAGCGCTGCTCGACAAGTTTGGCAAGGCGCTGGAGACCGGCGACATCGACGCGGCCGTCAACTGTTTCCAGGCGGATTGCTACTGGCGCGACCTCGTCACCTTCACCTGGAACCTGAGGACGATGGAGGGCCAGGATCAGGTGCGCGACATGCTGACGGCGACCCTGGCTGGAACCAAGCCGAGCGAATGGAAAGTGGCCGAAGGCGAGGAGGCGACCGAGGCGGACGGCGTCACCACCGCCTGGATCACCTTCGAGACCGAGGTGGCGCGCGGTTTCGGCCTGGTGCGGTTCAAGGGCGAGCTGATCTGGACCTTGCTCACCACCATGGCCGAACTCAAAGGCCATGAGGAAAAGGCGGGGTTCACCCGCCCGCTTGGCGCCAAACACGGCCACGGCAAGGACAGGAAATCCTGGCGCGAGGAACGTGACGATGAACTCGCCGAACTCGGCCGCAGCAAGCAGCCTTATGTCGTGATCATCGGCGGCGGCCAGGGCGGCATCGCGCTCGGCGCGCGCCTGCGCCAGCTCGGCGTTTCAGCCATCATCATCGAGAAGAACGAGCGCCCCGGCGATTCCTGGCGCAAGCGCTACAAGTCGCTCTGCCTGCACGATCCGGTCTGGTACGACCATCTGCCCTATATCGACTTCCCCAAGAACTGGCCGGTCTTCGCGCCCAAGGACAAGATCGGCGACTGGCTCGAGATGTACACCAAGGTGATGGAACTGAATTACTGGTCCTCCACCTCGGCGAAATCCGCGAAATACGACAAGAAGACCAAGGAATGGACCGTCGTGGTCGAACGCGACGGCGAAGAGATCGTGCTCAAGCCCAAGCAGTTGGTGCTGGCCACCGGCATGTCCGGCAAGGCGAACTGGCCGAAATACAAGGGCCAGGACATCTTCAAGGGCGAGCAGCAGCATTCCTCGACCCATCCAGGTCCCGACAAATACCGCGGCAAGAAGGTCGTTGTCATCGGCTCCAACAACTCCGCCCACGACATCTGCGCGGCACTCTGGGAGGGTGGCGCTGATGTGACTATGGTGCAGCGTTCCTCCACGCACATCGTCAAGTCCGATACACTTATGGATATTGGGCTCGGCGCGCTCTATTCGGAGCAGGCGGTCGAGAACGGCATGACGACACGCAAGGCCGACATGATCTTCGCCTCCCTGCCCTACCGCATCCTGCACGAATTCCAGATCCCGCTTTACCAGCAGATGAAGGAACGCGACGCCAAGTTCTACGCGGACCTGGAAAAGGCCGGCTTCCTGCTCGACTGGGGCGATGACGGCTCGGGCCTCTTCATGAAATATCTGCGCCGTGGTTCAGGCTACTACATCGATGTCGGCGCCTGCGACCTCGTCATCGACGGTTCGATCAAGCTCAAGAGCGGACCAGGCGCCGCGGTTCAGGAGCTGACGCAAACCGGTGTCAAATTCGCCGATGGAACCGAATTGCCGGCCGATCTCGTCATCTATGCCACCGGCTACGGCTCGATGAACGGCTGGGCGGCGGACCTCATTTCGCTGGAGGTGGCGGACAAGGTCGGCAAGGTCTGGGGCCTTGGCTCCGACACCGCCAAGGATCCCGGCCCCTGGGAAGGCGAGCAGCGCAACATGTGGAAGCCGACCCAGCAGGAGGCGCTGTGGTTCCATGGCGGCAACCTCCATCAGTCGCGCCACTATTCGCAATATCTGGCGCTGCAGCTAAAAGCCCGGCAAGCTGGCTTGCCCACACCGGTCTACGGATTGCAGGAGGTTCATCACAAGGCTTAGTCCTGCCTCGAGGGGTTTGAACGAAACCGCGGCGGCGGGAGGGCTGAGCCCGCCGCTCGGATGATCGACAACCGGGGCGAGAGCACTTGCGGCAGCCAAACGCTCGCCGCAGGTCTCCGGCCGGTGTGCGGCCACCGCGCTTTCGCCATCGAAGGAGAAACACATGGCTGTCTCGCGGTGATTGGTCGCGTCAGGCGCGATTGGCGAAGTCGTGCACGACGCGCTGCAGCAACGGCACATAGTCGCGGAACGCCCGCGTCCGCATATTTGCAACCTTGCCGCCCTCGTCCCAGATGCGAACCCGCACCGCTTCCTCGTGGAACGGGTTCTTGCGGAACGCGGCGACCTCGTCGGCACTCATCGGTCCGCCCTGCAGCGACAAGGTGTGAACCGAAGCCGGCGACAGCCTGGAGAAATAGGTCGGGTCCGTGGCGCAGAGATAGCGTTTGGCGGCGACATGCAGCCGGACGCATTCGACGATGACCGGCGGGAAGAACGGCGCCAGCACCTCGCCGCCGGCCTCGTCATGGTGCTTGTCCTCGACATCGTCGGGGGAATAGGTGCCGAACTCGCTGGTGTAGTGGCCGATGTCGTGCAGCAGCGCGGCGGCCACCAGCACCTCGGGCGCTCCGTCCTGTTCCGCCAGCCAAGCTCCTTGCAGCATGTGCTCGGACATCGTCACCGGCTCGCCGAGATAGGATTCGGCACCCCTGCGCTCAAAAATGTCGGCGATGAATTCGACGATGGTGTCCGCGTTCAGATCCTGGCCGCTCATTCCGCGGCCTCCTTGAAGCCGTGTTCGATCGCGGCGAGCGTCGACAGCAGGCCGTCCTTGTCTGCGTAGCATCCCTGCAGCCAGCGCTTGCCGGTGCCGGAAAACGCCTTGCGCGCATGCATGACGCGGGTGTTGTCGACGATGAAGGCCTGGCCGGGCTCGAGCTTGAAGGTGACTTCGAAGGACGGATCCTCGATCAGTTCGGCGAAGCGGCGGTAGGCGCCATAGTAGCGATCCATGTCGGCGAACGGCACATCGACGGTCGGCGCCAGCGAGCGGTTGTTGAAGCGGATGCAGATCAATTCGCCATCGGGTCCGAGCTCGATCATCGGCCGTTTGGACTGCAGCCGCACACCGGACGACCCCGCATATTCGAACCGCGCCGCATGGGAGCTCAACAGCCGAAAACCGTCGGGGTTTTCCGCCTGTAGGGCGGCCGCCACGGCAAAGCCGTCAACGACGCTGGATTCACCGCCCTTCACCGTGTTCTCGATGCAGAACAGGATCTGCAGCGTCGGCACCGGATCGCGATAGGGATTGTCGGTATGCGCCTGCAGGCCGAGATTGGTGTAGGCGAGGTTGTTCGGGTTGACCTCGGCGCGCACTTCGAACCAGCGGCCGTAATTGGTCTCCCTGATATAGCCGAACAGGTCGGATACCTTGCACAGCGCCCCGGATTCGGCCGGCAGCCCGTCCATCACCGCAAAGCCGTAAGTCCTCACCGCCGAAAGCCATTCGCGCAGGACACCGCGGCCGTGGAAGGCCGCCGGATAACTGGCGCGCGGCAGCGAGTTCTGCATCGTCGCCTTGGTCCAGCGCTGGATGACATCGCCTGTCCAACCGGGCTGGCGTGTCTCGTCGCGATCATAGGCGTTTGCATCAAGCCATTGGGCGGGAAAGCTGACCGTTTTTCCCTCCGGTTCGAAGCTGATCTCCAGCGCTTCGGCCTTGATCGAAGCAGCGCCAATTCTCGTACCGGCCGGAATGTCGAGGATGGTGACCAAGCGCTGGCCATTGCCGGCGCTGCGCGTCTTGTCGTCGAGCGCATTGTCGCGCAGCCAGATGGCGTGAAAGCGGGTGCGCCTTCCATCCTGCCAGCCAAGTTCGATTGTTCTGCCTTCGTCGCCGATCAGCGCGTGGGTCAACATGGAGATCAGGTTCCCGTGTCTATCCGCCCATGGCCAGATCCTGGGCTTCGATTGCATGTTGAGCGCACCGCAGGCATAACTCAAATTATCATTTTTTAGCCAAAGGCCGAATTCTCGTAATGGCTCGGAGATTTATCCCCACGCTGCCTCCACTCGACTGGCTGCGCAGTTTCGAGGCCGCGGCACGGCTGTCGAATTTCACCGCGGCGGCTGCCGAACTCGGCCTGACCCAGGCGGCCGTCAGCCAGCATATCCGGCTGCTCGAGGAACGGCTGAAGACGCGGCTGTTCTCGCGGCTGGCGCGTGGGGTCGCGCTGTCGCCCGAGGGCGCCGCCTACCTGCCGCACATCCAGTCGGCCTTCGCCACCATTGGCAGCAGCACCACGGAATTGTTCGAACCGCGCGCCGTGCGGACCGTCCAGATTCGGGCGCCGATCTCGTTTGCCTTGCTGGCATTGGTTCCGGCGCTGCCCGATCTCGCCGAGGCGCTGCCGCGCGTCCAGCTCGATCTGGTGACGATCCACCGCCCGACCGACTACGATCTGCCGGGCTCGGCGCTCGACATTCGTTTCGGCAATGGATCCTTTCCTGGACGCGAGGCCGAGAGGCTGACCGCCGAGCGGCTTGTACCGGTAGCAAGTCCGGCTTTGGCCAAGGCCGCCGACTGGACATCGCTGCCGCTGCTTCTCGTGGCCGGCGCGCGCGAGATGTGGTCGGAATGGTTCGCGGCGGCCGGATTGGCCGGCCATCCCCAGCGGTCTCATCGCTTCGACAGTTTCGTCGCCGCGATGGAGGCGGCGAGCGCCGGTGCCGGCGTGCTTCTGGGGTCGCGCCCGTTGATCGACGCGGCGCTCGACAGTGGGGCGCTGGTCCCGCTTTCCGATTTTGAGCTCCCCAGCACGTCGGGGCATTTTCTGACCAGGCCGTCGACCGCGCACCTGACCAGCGCCGAGCAGGATTTCCGCCACTGGCTGATAAAGCGCCTTGCCGGAAAGGCCCGGACCTGACCGGCGCTACCGCGACGCTGTGCCGATACGCTTCCAGTAGATCAGTGTGCCCGTCAGCCCGCCATGCGGCTTCAGCGCATAATCCGGTACCTCGCCGGCCAGGGTGAAGCCGAGCTTCTCATAAAGTCCTGAAGCACCCTCCTCCGTCGCCGTATCCAGAACCAGCAGCGTGCGCCCCTTCTCCACCGCAAGGCGTTCGGCGGCCCGCATCAGGCGTGTCCCGACACCCCTGCCCCGCTGCTCGACCGATGTCATCAGCTTGGCGATCTCGGCCCGATGCGGCTGGTTGGGCGGGCAGTCGAGCAGCAAGGTGACGGTGCCGACCAGAGCCCCGCCGTCCCATGCCCCAAGCACCACTCTTTGCCCTCGCGCCGCCGCGGCCAGCGACGTCTCCCAGAATGCCCTTGCCGCCTCCGGCGCCAGCGGATGCATGAAGCTGACCGATCCGCCGGCGGCAACCGTTTCGACCAGCAGATCCGTCAGCAGTGCGAGTGTTTCCTGGCTGGCGGTCAACGGCCCGATTTCTATGGCATTCATATCTGGTCCTCTGGAAACGATTGATGGGATCGACAGCGCTGGGTCAATCGAGATGGCGCACACGACGCCGCTTGCGCGCGGCCTTGATGGCGCTGATGCGTTCGGTGTCCTCTTCCCTGAGATGCCGACCGCGCTCGAGGATCTCGAGCGTGTATTCCTCATAGGTCAGGCCCAGCCGTTCAGCCTTGTCCATGCGCATCAGCATCACCTCGCGGCTCGGCGCCTTCCACGCCTTGGCGTGCGCCGCCTGCCAGGCCAGGAAGATGTAAGGATCGCCCTTGCCCCATGGCGGTCCCTTGTAGTCGTCAAGAGGCGGCCCCCCATTGTGGGAGCGCTTTGGCCGTCTTGCCATGATGTCAGCCCCTGACCAGCGCGACGAGATAGTCGGCGCCCGGCTCCAGCGCATGGAAGGTGCAATCCGACGGCGCCCCAAGTGCCAGGCAGTCGCCGGGCTCGAGCCTGTGCACCTGATCCCCCTCGGTGAATTCGAGTTTTCCCGAAATCAGCCAGATCTGTTGCTTGATGAAGGCGTAGGAAGCCGCCGGCAAGCTGACTTTCGCGCCTGCCGGCAGATGGACCTTGATCAGTTCGAGCGGCATGTCGCAGGCCGGCGACAGATGCCGCCTGACATAGCCCGTATCGGGGTCGCGCCACACCGGCTGGTCGGCCGTGCGCAGCAGCCCGCCGCCTTGCAATTCCGCGCGCGCGATGAGGGTCGAGAGCGTCATGCCGAAGGCCGCCGCGATGCGCACCAGAAGCGCGGCGGTCGGGCTGGTCATGCCGCGCTCGATCGTGCTCAGCATCGCCTTGGAAACGCCGGACCTCTCGGCGAGTTCGGCCAGCGACCAATCCCGCATGATCCTCTCGGCGTGAATGCGCCTGCCGATGGTCGAGGAAATATCGTTCGCTATATCATCCATTCGTCCATTATAGCGAAATAGGGAACTCGAGTGAAGAGCCATCTCACGATAATTTTCACCCGGACCTTAATCCTCTCTACACCATCCGACCTCATCCGACCTTAACCCCGATCCTGTAGGGTCCGGTCTCCAGGGAAATGGGGATTGGCCTGTCCATGTATGTCGAACGCGAGGCTTCCGTCGGAGAACCGACATCGCAGGAGCGCCGCAACGCAGAGCAGAACGTTCGGCGCATCCTGGGCAACGTCGTGCAATGCGACGGCGCGCGCGCCACCATCAGCGCCTATGCCGAGGATGTCGACGGCGCGGTCACCGGCCTGTGGACGGTCGGCAAGATGATCTCCATCAATCTGGGCACCACGCGCACCGTTGGCCTGGTCTATGCGATCGGCAAGTCGGATCGCGCCTGGAGCAATGAGGGCCAGAACGCCATCGAGGTCAGCATCGAGCTGATCGGCGAAGTGCGCGACGGCGCCGAGCCCGGCGCCAAGCCGATCTTTGACCGCGGCATCACGAGCTATCCGCATATCGGCGCCGTCGCGCACCGCATCCGCACCCGCGACCTGCAGGCAGTCTATGACCTGGCCGGCCGCCATTCCCTTACCATCGGCTCGCTGGCGCAAGACGAGGCCATCGCCGCCAACATCGCGATCGACGATACGCTGGCGCGCCATTTCGCCATTGTCGGCACGACCGGCGTCGGCAAGTCGACCGCCGTGTCGCTGCTGCTGCGCAAGTCGATCGCGGCGCGACCCGACCTGCGCATCCTGATCCTCGATCCGCACAACGAATTCGCGGCCTCGCTACCCGAATATTGCGTCAGGGTCGATTCCAAGACACTCGACCTGCCGTTCTGGATGTTCACGCTGGAGGAATTCGCCGAGGTGCTGTTTCGCGGACGCGAAACGGTGCCGGAAGAGATCGACGCTCTTCGCGACCTCGTTCCGATGGCCAAAAACCTCTATCGCAACCCCAATTCCGGCGCCTACCTCAGGCGCGGCAGCGATGCGCTGACCGCCGATACCCCGGTGCCTTATCGCATCGCCGACCTGCTCAAGCAGATCGACGAGCGCATGGGCTTGCTCGAAAGCAAGAACGATCGCCCGACGCTCAAATCGTTGAAGACGCGCATCGAATCCGCGGCTGCCGATCCGCGCTACCGCTTCATGTTCAATTCGCGCCTCATCGAGGACACCATCCACGAGACGATCGGCAACATCTTCCGCGTGCCGCATCATGGCCGACCGGTAACCTGCTTCGAGATGGCCGGGATGCCTTCGGAAGTGGTCAATTCCGTCTGTTCGGTGCTGGCGCGCCTAGCCTTCGACCTTGCCTTGTGGAGCGAAGGCAAGCTGCAACTCCTGTTTTTATGCGAGGAAGCGCACCGCTACATGCCGGCCGATGCTCGTCTCGGCTTCGCGCCGACCCGGCATGCGCTGTCGCGCATCGCCAAGGAAGGCCGCAAATATGGCTGCTATCTCGGCGTCGTCACCCAGCGCCCTGGCGAGCTCGACCCGACCATCCTGTCGCAATGCTCGACCTTCTTCGCCATGCGGCTCGCCAACGAGCAGGACCAGGCGATCATCCGCTCGGCAATAGCCGATTCGTCCGCCTCCACGCTCGCGTTCCTGTCCTCCATGGGCCAGCGCGAAGCAATCGCCTTCGGCGAAGGCGTGGCGACGACCATGCGGCTGAAATTCGAAAGACTGCCCGCTCACCTGCTTCCCGGCACGGCCAAGCGCGACGAAGAAATGACGTCTAAAGCCGGCGAGGTCGATCTGGTGGCGATCGTCGAGCGGCTGCGCAACGTGCCGAAACCGCAGAGCCAGGCGATGGCCTTCGCCGAGGTGGTCGATTCCGGCCGGCAGGCCGGCGACCCCGACTATCGTAAAGCGCCAGCGGCGGCGCGCGTGCAGTCGGACGAAGATTTCGACACGCGCTACGGCCTCAAACCCGCCACCTTCGGCCTGCGCCCGCAGAACGATTGAGCTTAACCCCTGCTTTCGCGTCAAATTTCCGTGGTTCTGCTTCGCTGGACAGCTTGGGTAAATCCCGTCAGGAAATTCGTCAGGCTGAGTCGATTGGTGTCGACTTCGAGAACCGGAGCGGAGCGGACGTTTGGTCCGTGAGCACCGGAAGCGCAGAAGTCGGCATCAAGCGGCCAGCATCACGAATTTAGTGACGGGATTTCAGGCGCAGACGCGATTGCGGCCTTGCCTCTTGGCTTCGTAGAGCTGGCGGTCGGCGCGGCGATAGAACTCCTCCGCCGTTTCCTTGCGGTCCCAGACGGCAAGCCCGACGCTGGTCGTGATCTTGAGCCGGACATTGTTGCCGGAGAGGATCGACATGTTGGCGATCGCCTTGCGGATGCGCTCGGCGAATTTGGCCAGAAGGTCCGCCTCCATATTGGGCGTGACAACGGCGAACTCCTCACCGCCCAGGCGCGCCACGACGTCGTGATAGCGTGTCATGTCCTTGAGGCAACTGGCGACCGCCCTGAGCACCTCGTCGCCGACATCGTGGCCATGCGTGTCGTTGACCTGCTTGAAATGGTCGAGATCGAGGATCATCAGCCCGACCGGCTTTTCGATGCGGCGGAACTCCTCGAGATATTCCTTCAGCGCGTCATCGAAATAGCGTCGGTTCTGCATGCCGGTCAGGCCATCGGTCAGGGCGGCGTGCTCGAGCGTTTCGGAGCGGGCGCTGAGCGAAACCGTCATGGCGCGAAGTTTGCCTTCTTCCGTCGCCTGTTTGCGGATCAGCGGGTAGATGAAGAAGACGCCGAAAAACAGCGCGGTCGCAAGCAGCACGCCCGTCGCGAACAACAGCTTGTTGAGGTAGATGACCTTGTCCAGGCCCGACTGCGTATGGAGTTCCGGGGCGAAGGATTGCAAGAGCCCATAGGAGTGCAGCGTCACCAGGCCGGCAGCCAGGATCACGAAGATGAAGACGAAGAAAGCGGATTCCGCCTTGTGAAAACGCATCTGCTCCCCGATGGAAAAGTACCCCAGGACCTTATGGCATGGACCGGCTTACGGAGCGTTAATTCCGGCAACTTCGGCGGGAACCTTGCCCTCAAGGCCAACTTTTCAAGTTGCATTAGCAACAAGTGTTTGGATCGTGGTTTCGAAATTGTCATCGGGGCGCAATCTTCGCCATTCCGGCCCCAGCTGATGTCGAAACCAGGTCGCCTGCCGTTTGGCATACTGCCTGGTTGCGATCTTGGCGCGCTCGATCGCCTCGGGAAAGCTCGATTGCCCTGCCATTGCGGCCTGCAGCTCGCGAACCCCGATCGCCTTCATCGCCGGCAGGTCTGGATCCAGATGAAGGGCCGCAAGCTGCTTGACTTCCTCCAGCGCGCCCTTGTGCAGCATCCGGTCGAAACGTCTTTCGATGCGGTCGACCAGCGCCGCCCGATCCGGCTCGATGACCAGGAACTGCGCGCTCTGCCTGTCGATCAGCGGCCGGCCGCGCTCGGCCTGCCATTCGAGGATCGACCGGCCGGACGCGTCGAGCACCTCGAGCGCCCGCACGATGCGCTGGCTGTCGGTCGGCTTCAACTGCATGGCGGCTTTCAAATCCTCGCGCAGCAGGATGCCATGCAATTTGACCGCGCCGTGCTCCTTCAACTCACAGCGCCAGCGGTCGCGGATTCGCTGCGGAATGTCGGGCATTTCCGAAATACCCTCGGCCAGCGCGCGAAAATAAAGGCCTGTGCCGCCGACGAAGATTGGCCGCCGCGAGAGCGCTCCGTCAGGCCGTTCGAAGAACGTGCCGTCATCGATGAGTTTCATCACGTCGCGCAGCCAGGCACCGGTCGAGTAGGCGGAGCTGGGATGCACATGCCCGTAGAGAAAATGCGGCGCTCGTGCGAGCTCGGTCGCCTCCGGCCGGGCGGTCAGAACGTCGAGAACCGAATAGCCCTGCATGGAATCGGTGTTGACGATGACGCCGCCTGTGCGTTCGGCCAGTTCGAGCGCCAGCGCCGACTTGCCGCTGGCGGTTGGCCCGGCTATCAGGATCGCGTTCTTCACGCGGCCTTTGCCCGCATCCGTCCCGGAATTCTCGATGCCGCTCATTGCCACGCTTGTTTCCCATCCCGCTGACCGCGCTCTGTCGCCGTCGCTTGCGAATATGGCCTCACGGTCGGTGGGCGCAAGCGCTGTCATCTGGCTGGCCGAGGGGATTGCCTGCGATCTTGCCTTGCCGCCAGTGGCGCAGGCTGATGAAACGATTGTAAACCTTCGTGCCGCATTGGCCGTCGAGCCCATCGACGTGATCGTCCAGCAGGCCGAAACACGCCGCAAGAAAATCCTTCTCGCCGACATGGATTCGACCATGATCGACCAGGAGTGCATCGACGAACTGGCCGACGAGATCGGCGTCAAGGATCACGTGGCCGCCATCACCGCGCGATCGATGAATGGCGAGGTCGCCTTCGAGCCGGCGCTGCGCGAGCGCGTGGCATTGCTCAAGGGTCTCGATGCCGCCGTGGTCGAGCATATCGTCGCCAATCGGCTGACGCTGGCTTCGGGCGGCCGCGCGCTGGTCCAGACCATGCGCGCCAACGGCGCCTGGACGGCGCTCGTCTCGGGCGGCTTCGAGGTGTTCACCACGCGCATCGCTGCGATGCTTGGCTTTCAGGAAAACCGCGCCAACAGCCTGCTCGACCAGGATGGACGCTTCACCGGGCTGGTCGGCGAGCCGATCCTCGGCCGCGCCGCCAAGGCCGAGGCGCTGCTCGAAATCTGTGCGCGCCTTGGCCTGACGCCGGCCGATGCCATCGCCGTCGGCGACGGCGCCAACGATCTCGACATGATCCGCCTGGCCGGCACCGGTGTCGCGCTCCATGCCAAGCCTAGCGTCGCGGCGCAGGCAAAAGTCCGGATCGACCATGCCGACCTAACCGCGCTGCTCTATCTGCAGGGCTACAGGCAGGAAGAATTCGTGCAATGAAACCAATCCGTACCGAACGCCTGATCCTGCGCAATTGGAAGGATCGCGACCGCGAACTGTTCCATCGCATCAATTCCGATGAACGCGTGATGGAGTTCTTCCCGTTCCGCCGCGACCGTGCCACCGCCGACGCCAAGATGGATGAGTTCCGATCCTGGATCGCCGAGGACGGCTATGGTTTTGCCGCCGCCGAGGTCGCGGCCACCGGCGAGTGCATCGGCTTCGTCGGGCTCCTCGAAACCGATCATGTGCCCTCCCTGCCGGCCGGCACGATCGAGATCGGCTGGCGGCTGGCACCGGAATACTGGGGCAAGGGCTACGTCACCGAGGCGGCGGAGGCCTGGCTCGCCTACGGCTTCGAGACGCTGGGCGTCAACGAGATCGTCTCCTTCGCCGTCGCCGACAATCATCGCTCCACCGCCGTCATGAAACGCCTCGGCATGAGCGCCGAGCCGGCCAGCGACTTCGACCATCCCGACATTCCGGACAGCCACCCCGCGCTCAAGCGGCATGTGTTCTACCGGCTGTCTCGCCAGGATTGGCAGGCGAGAAAAAGGGCGGCTCTCTAACCGCCCCTTCCATCAAAATCAGATTTTGCAGGCCCTACCGGATCAATCCATCCGGATCGTCACGAATCGGAGCTCACCGGTCTTCGACGCCAGCATCAGCAACGCGTTCTTGCGCCCCTGCTCCTTCAGGGCACCGATCCGGTCCATGACGTCCTTGGGCGTGGCGACCGATTCCTGCGCGATCTCGGTGATCACTTCGCCCGGCTGGATACCGCGTTCGGCGGCGGCGGAGTCCTTGGCCACATCCGTGATGACGACGCCGGAGACATCGCCGGCGATGCTGAACTTCTTGCGCGTCTCGTCGTTGAGTTCGCCGACCGTCATTCCGAGCACCGCGGCGGTCGAGACGGCCGGAGCCTTGTCGCCGCCCTTGTTCTGGTCGGTGTTGCCATTCTCGCCGCTGGCGAGCTTCTCGCCATCCTCGAGCCGCCCGAGCGTCACCTTCACCGTCTGCTCGACGCCCTTGCGCACGATCAGCACGTCGACGGCCTTGCCGACGGGGCTTTCAGCGACGACGCGCGGCAGGTCGCGCATTTCATGGATGTCCTTGCCGTCGAACTTGATGATGACGTCGCCGGCCTGGATGGTGCCGTTGTCGACAGGCCCGCCCTTGATGACGCCGGCCACCAGCGCGCCCTTGGCGGTCGTCATGCCGAGGCTTTCCGCGATGTCGTCCGTCACCGGCTGGATACGCACGCCGAGCCAGCCGCGCCGCGTCTCGCCATATTGGCGCAACTGCTCGACGACGCCCGCGGCGAGTTGCGAGGGAATGGAGAAACCGATGCCGATCGAGCCGCCGGACGGCGAAATGATCGCGGTGTTCATGCCGATGACCTCGCCGGCGCTGTTGAACAGCGGTCCGCCCGAATTGCCGCGGTTGATCGCCGCGTCGGTCTGGATGAAATCGTCATAGGGACCGGAATTGATGTCGCGGTTGCGCGCCGAGACGATGCCGACCGTGACCGTGCCGCCGAGGCCGAACGGATTGCCGACCGCCATCACCCAGTCGCCGACGCGCATCTTGGTGGAATCGCCGAATTTCACCGCCGTCAGCTTGTGGCCTTTCGGATCGACTTTCAGCACCGCGACGTCGGTCTTGGTGTCGGTGCCGACCAGGGTAGCCTTCAAGGTCACGCCATCGGAAAAATTGACCTCGATGTCGTCGGCATCGGCGATCACGTGGTTGTTGGTGACGACGATCCCTTGCTCGGCGTCGATGACGAAACCCGAACCGAGCGATTGCACCTTCTGCGACCCATTGTCCTTGTTGCCGCCGCGGTTCTTGAAGAAGTCATCGAAGAAATCCTGGAACGGCGAGCCTTCGGGCAGCTGCGGCATCGGCACGGCGCCCGGACCTTCGGTGCCCTTCACCGTCTGCGAGGTCGAGATGTTGACCACCGCGCCGAGCACGCCTTCTGCCAGGTCGGCCACCGAGGCAGGTCCATCGGCGGCGAATGTCGGCGTCACGAAGGACGGAACGGCGGCGGTGCCCAGGACAAGCGCTGCCGCGCCGGCGACCAACGTCCGTCGAGCGGCGCGCAAAAGGGTGTTGGATGTCATCGAGAAGCCTCCCGGCATTTCTGAAAGAGAAAAGCGCTTCGACGAAAACGCCGTGTTGCGCCATGATGGCAAGAAATACGGCACGTTTGCGGCTATGGCTATCGGCAGAGTGTAAATCGAGCGTTATTCCGCAAACCGCCCGCCTCTACCCGCCTCGGATCAGCCAGACGACGCCGACACCGATGGCGATCGCCACCAGCCCGCCAATCCGCAGTGCATTCTCCGGCATCGACAGCACTTCGCCCGCGAGTTTCCTCGCAAAGCCGGGGAAGCCGCCGTAGACCAGGCCCTCTATGACGAGGACCAGGCCTATCGCCGCGAAGAAATCCTGCACGGGCCGTTACTGGCCGGTGCTGGGTTGTGTCGTCGGCGCGGCAGGTGCCGTCGTCGGCGCAGCAGGTGCCGCAGCTGGCGCGGCGGGGGCCGGCGGCTTCGCCGGCCCTTCCTTGCCGTCGGGATCGCGGAAGAAGCGGAAGAACTCCGAGCTCGGCGACAGCACCATCGTCGTCCCGGTGTTATCCAGCGCGGTGCCATAGGCGTTCATCGACCGGTAGAAGTCGAAGAAGGCCGGATCACGCTGATAGGCTCCCGCGAAGGTGGCGCTGCGCTGGGCTTCGCCCTCGCCGCGCAGGATCTCGGACTCCTTCCGCGCTTCGGCAACGATCTCGACCACTTCACGATCGGCGCGCGCGGTGATGCGCTGTGCCGCTTCGTTGCCGCGTGCCCTCAGCCGCGCAGCCTCCGCCAGGCGTTCCGCCTTCATGCGGTCGTAGGTCTGCTGCGAGACTTCGGCCGTCAGATCGGTGCGGCGGATGCGGACGTCCTCGATCTGCAAGCCGAGCGACGTGGCGTCGGGCCTGAGCTGATCGCGAACTTCGCGCATCATCACGGCACGCTCTTCGGAGAGCGCGGCCTCGAAATCGCGCAGACCGTAGACGCGGCGCAAGGCAGCGTCGAGACGCGTCCTGAGCCGCGCTTCAGCCAGTTCGATCTGACCGGACACCGCCGCACGGAAGACGCGCGGATCCGAGATGCGGTAGGCGATGAAGGCATCGACCTCGTAGAACTTGCCGCCCGACACCTGGACGCGGATGTTGTCGAGATCGAAGCGCAGCACCCTGTTCTCGATCAGTTGCACCGTGTCGGCGTCGAAGAACGAGAACGGCGCCTTGAAGTAGATGCCGGGTTCGGTCTTGACGTCGACGATCTCGCCGAAGCGCAGCACCAGCGCCTGCTGGCGCGCATTGACCACGAAGACCGAGGAATAGATCAGGAACAGGATGACCGCGACTACGACGACGAAGATGGGAAGACGGTTGGCCATCACTGGGTACCTCCCGTTTTCGCAGCGGGCGCAGCAGGCGCCGGCGGTTTCGGCTGCAATGCGGGCAGCGGCAGATAAGGCACGACACCTTGTCCGTTGCCCTGTTCGACGATGACCTTGCTCGAGTCCTTCAGAACCCTCTCCATGGTTTCCAGATAAAGGCGTTTGCGCGTGACATCGGGGGCTTTGACATATTCGTCATAGACCGAGATGAAGCGCTGGGCCTCACCTTCGGCTTCCTGCACCACACGGTTCTTGTAGGCGGCCGCGTCTTCGCGGACCTGGGCCGCCTCGCCACGCGCCTGGCCGAGCTTCTGGTTGGAATACTGATTGGCCTGCTCGACGAACTTGTCCTCGTCCTGCTCGGCGCGCTGCACCTCGTCGAACGCGTCCGCAACCTCGCGTGGCGGTGCCGCATCCTCGATGGAGACGGCATTGACCTGTAGGCCGGCCTTGTAGCCGTCCAGCGTCGTCTGGATGATCTCGCGCACTGAGGCGGCAATGCCCTGGCGGTCGTCGCGGAAAATGTCCTGCGCCGGCCGGCGGCCGACGGCTTCGCGCATGGCGCTTTCGGCAACCTGCCTCAGCATACCGTCCGGGTCGGAGACATCGAACAGGTAAGCGCGGGGATCGGAGACCTGATAGGCAACCGAAAACTGTACATTGACGATGTTCTGGTCGCCCGAAAGCATCAGGCCGTTGCCGCTGGTATTGCCACCGCCAATGTCTACGAGCTGCTCTGAAATCTTGGCCGTCTCGACGGTCTCGAGCGGCCACCAGTGGAAGTGCAGGCCTGGCTGGGAAAGCTGGGCCTTCGGCTTGCCGAAGCGCAGTTCGACCGCGACCTCGTCGGGCTGCACGGTATAGACCGCCTGGAAGGCCCACAAAACGACCAGCACCGCGGCGATCAGCCCGAACACGGCCGGACTGGCGCCACCGCCGCCGGGCAGCACGCGCCTCAGCCGATCCTGGCCACGGCGAATGATGTCTTCGAGGTCGGGAGGCGACCCCTGCGGGCCGCTCGGCCCCTTGGGTCCCTGCCCCCAGGGTCCCTGATTGTTGCCGCCGCCACCCCACGGGCCGCCGCCTCCGCCACCTTTGTCGTTCCAGGGCATGAATGTCCTTTCGCTTGGAATTCCCTCAAGCGCCGCAGTTACGGCGCAAATCCAGTGTCGTTCTTCTATAGGGACGCCACGGCACGCTTTCAACGCGATGCCTGTCGACTTCATCCGTTTTGGGCCGGCAGCGACCCTTTGTCGTCCTACAATTGCGTTTTTGTCTTCAAACCATCTCGCGGCGGCGCTCGTAAACCGTATAGCGAGTCGCGTGGCTGTCCTTTTCTCCTGATGGGACCTCCTGCGAACCGACCACGTGCCATGTATCAGGGTCGATCGGCGGGAAATGCGCATCGCCATCGACGGCGGCCAGCACATGGGTGACGTGCAGACGGTCAGCCAGCGGCAGCGCCTGGGCATAGATCTCGCCGCCGCCGATGATGCAGACCTCGTCGACGCCTGTCATGCAGCGTCCGCGCACGGTCGCCAGTTGGATCGCGGCTTCCAGAGTATGCGCCACCTCGACGCCCTCGGCGCGCCAGGCCTTGTCGCGCGTAACGACGACGTTCAGCCTGCCCGGCAGGGGCCGGCCGATGCCTTCAAAGGTTTTGCGGCCCATGATGATGGGCTTGCCCATCGTATCGGCCTTGAAGCGCTTGAGGTCGGTGGAGAGCCGCCAGGGCAACCCGCCGTCCCGTCCGATCACGCCGTTCTCGGCAATGGCGACGTAGATCGCGACATGCATCAGTTTGCGTCCCCGCCATTGCTGTCAGATGGTTCGAGCAGGAGGATGTCGATATCGTGCTCGGGATAGAAATCGTGCGCCGTCATCTCGAAACTCGTCGGCCCGACCTTTTTGACGTTGTCGCCGCAGAACGAGACCAGGGCTTTCGGATTGCCCTTGTCGACGGTCAGCTTGAACTTGCCGATGGTGCCCGCCGCCCAGTTGCCGCCGGTGGTCAGGATATAGGCGATGCGGCTTTCGTAGAATTTGGGATAACCGTCCGGATTGGCCTTCGCCGCCTTGCGCACCGCATTCTCGAAGGTGTCGTCCATGCAGTAGCGGGTCTTGTAGCCTGCGTATGAGCCCTGGAACTGGCCCTCATTGAAAAAGCTCACCGACGACGTGCCGCCGACACTCGGCTTGTAGCGGTGCGAGACGTGAACGTCCTTGTTGGCCGGAAAAGTCGAGCGCCACCAATAGGTCGAGCGCAATTGCCAGAACGGCGCATAGCCGGGTTTTTGCCCACTCTCGGTTTCCGGATCCTCGATGATGATGCCGCGGTCGACCCAGTCGTCAGCCACCGTTTGCGGCAGTTTCGCGAGCGTCGCCTTGGCGGCGTCGCCGAACGGATTGAAGGGCACGTTTTGCGCCTTCAAATCGGCGCTGATATCGATGCCGAGCGCGAACACCTTCTGCTCGAGTTGCGGCTTTGCCGGCGCGCCGTCGATCGTCACCTCGAAGCCGAGGAAATTATCGCTCTGGTTTTCGGGGATCGCCGGCATCTCTTCGGGATCGCCCGAAATGTCGGGCATCGGGAAGGCGACGATCGCCTCGACATCCTTGTCGGTGTTGTTGTGGAAGACGTAATCGACCGTCACCTCTTCGGGCGAGATGAAAAGATCCTCGCTTTGCATCGCCACGGCATCGCTGCGCGACAGGATCAGACCGCCGGTGCCAAGCTCGGCAACCGAATCATTGGCGATTGCCGGCGCAGCCGACAGGGCCAGCACGGTGGTCAGAACATGTCGCAGCATGAAAGCCTCCTCGGCGAGAATGCCCGCAGGACCCTAGCCGTTTCAACGCGGCGTTTCAAAGTCCTTCCGCGTCAGTGCTCACGCTGGAGCGGTCTGGACACGCGTGCGGTCTGGACTAACAGGTTACGATCGGGCAGGAGTTCGCGCCATGCGCAAGCTTCTCGTCATCGGCATCGGCGCCGGCAATCCCGACCACATGACCGTCAAGGCCATATCAGGCCTGAACCGGGCGGACGTCCTGTTTATTCCCGACAAGGGCGCCGACAAGACCGACCTAGCCAACCTGCGGCGCGAAATCTGCGACCGCTTCGTCACCAACCCGACCTCACGCAGGGTCGAGTTCGACGTGCCGGTGCGCGCTGAACCAACGTCTTCCTATCGCTCGACCGTCGACGACTGGCACGAAGCCATCGCCGCCATCTACGAGGGACTGATCCGCGACGAGATTGCCGCCGATGGTTGCGGCGCCTTCCTGATCTGGGGTGATCCCTCGCTCTACGACAGCGCCTTGCGCATCCTCGAGCGCGTGCGCCTGAGGGGCCATGTCGCCTTCGAACTGGAAGTCATCCCCGGCATAACGGCCATCCAGGCCCTGGCCGCCAGCCACAAAACGGCGCTGAACCGCATCGGCGATCCCGTGCTGATCACCACCGGCCGCCGCCTGGCCGAGGAAGGCATGCCGGACAATGCCGGCAGCGCCGTCGTCATGCTCGACGGCAAATGCGCCTTCAACACGCTCGCGGACAAGAACCTTTTCATCCAATGGGGCGCCTATCTCGGCACGCCGGACGAGATCATCATCTCCGGCCGCCTCGGCGATGTCGGCGCCGAGATCGAAAAGCGCCGCGACGAAGCCCGCCGGGAAAAAGGCTGGATCATGGACACGTATTTGCTGCGGAAGCCGGAAGAATAGGCAGTAGGCAGTAGGGAAGAACACTAGACGCGCGTCAGATATGATTCGGAACAAAGATCTCTGCCGGCCAGAAATTGGACTAGGTGCCCTACTGCCTACTGCCTATTCCCTTACTCCCCTACCCCGCTTCAATCTCCGCCTGCAACGCATCCATATGAGTCGCTGCCGCGGCGGTCGCTGCGCGCTCGATGGCGCGAAAACGGCTGACCACCGCCAGGCCGACCGTCGTCAGTTGCGCGCCGCCGCCCTTGTGGCCTCCGGTTTGCGCCGAGACCAGCGGCTTGCCGAACACCCGGTTCATGTCCTCGACCAGATCCCAGGCGTGCTTGTAGGACATCTCCATGCCGCGCGCGGCTGCCGAGATCGAACCGAAGGTGGCGATGTGCTCCAGAAGCTCGACCTTGCCAGGGCCTATCCGTCCGTCCGGATCGAGATTTATTCGCAAGCTCAGCGACGGCATTTTTGCTCCTCCGCGATCGCTTCAGCTTAGGCGACCGTTATTCCAATACAATATAGCGGCGGTCACCGCTGCTGTCAGCCGTCGACCTCGAGCGGCAAGCCGGCGCCGGTGTTCGCCCGGTCGAAACTCACGGTCTTCACCACCGCAAAGACGTTGCCGCCGAGCCGCAGCTCAAGCACCTGCCGCGACTGTTCCGTGATGCGGGCCAGCACGGTTGCGCCGTTGCAGTCGATGCCGACTTCGACCGCTGGCCCCTCGCCCGGGCTGATCGCGACGACCGTGCCGGGCAGGATGTTGAGCGCGCTGAGGCCGGTCGGTTTCTCCGTCGCGATCATCACGTCGCGAGCGCGAATGCGGACACGCACGGGAGCCCCGGGCTTCATTGCAAGGCGCGGCACCCGGATCTCGCCGGCGGCCGAGCCGAGCACGGTCATACCGAAAGTCTCGTCGTGGCGCAGCACCTTGGTGTCCAGCACGGCGCCACCCTCGCCGCGCTCTTCGACCGGCAACAGGTCGAGCCTTTGCATGACAGCCTCGGTCGGACCGCCGGCGGTGACCTTGCCGTGCGCCAGCATCACCACGTCGCTCGCCAGCCGGGCCACCTCGGCAACCGAATGGCTGACATAGACGATCGGGATCTTCGTTTCGTCGCGCAGCCGTTCGATATAGGGCAGGATCTCGGCCTTGCGCGCTTCGTCGAGCGAGGCCAGCGGCTCGTCCATGAGCAGCAGCCTCGGGCTGGCAAGCAATGCCCTGCCGATCGCCACGCGCTGTTTCTCGCCGCCCGAGAGCTTTGCCGGTCGCCGCCCGAGCAACGGGCCGATGCCGAGCAGTTCGACAACACTGTCCATGTCCGCGTAGCGTTCCGCCGCCGGCGTGAACCAACGGCCGTAGTGCAGATTGCTCTTCACGCTCATATGCGGAAACAGGCGCGCATCCTGGAACACCATGCCGATGCGGCGCTTGTGCCTTGGCACGAAAATGCCGGCACCGGTGTCGACAAGCACCCGGCCGTCGACCTCGATGCGTCCCTTGTCCGGCCGGATCAGTCCCGCGATCATGTTGATCAGCGTCGTCTTGCCGGAACCCGACGGCCCGAACAGCGCCGTCAGCCGTCCGGCGCTCTCGAATCGGGCGTCGATGGCGAAATCGCCAAGCCGGTGGCTAATGTCGACACGGACGCTCATTCGATGTCCATCCGCCGCCCGACCCGCCGCGCCAGCACTTCCGAGGCGACCAGTGCCGCCATCGAGATGACGATGGAAATCAGCGTCAGCCGCAGCGCCCCTTCATCGCCGCCCGGCACCTGGGTAAAGGTGTAGATCGCCGTCGGCAGCGTCTGCGTCTCGCCAGGAATGTTGGAGACGAAAGTGATCGTCGCGCCGAACTCGCCCATCGCCTTGGCGAAGGACAGGATGGCGCCGGCGATCAGCCCGGGCAGGATCAGCGGCAGCGTAATGGTGCCGAACACCCACAAAGGGTTGGCTCCGAGCGTTCCCGCGGCCGCCTCCATCTTTCGGTCCACCGCCTCGATCGACAGCCGGATCGCGCGCACCATCAGGGGAAAGCCCATGACGCCGCAGGCGAGCGCCGCACCCGTCCAGCGGAACGAGAAGACGATGCCGAAATGCTCGGCGAGGAATGCGCCGGCCGGGCCGCGCCTGCCGAAAGTCAAAAGCAAGAGATAACCTGTCACCACGGGGGGCAGGATCAGCGGCAGGTGCACCAGCCCGTTGAGCAGTGTCTTGCCCCAGAATTCCCCCCGGGCAAGCAGCAGCGCGATCGCTATGCCCGGCGGCAGGCTGGCGAGCATCGCGGCCGTCGCCACCTTGATCGACAGCCGGACCGCATTCCATTCGTCGGGAGTGAGGTCCAACAGCCATGTCATCTCGCGGTATCGGGGCCTTTCGAACTCAGTTGCTCGGCGTGAGCACGGTAAAACCCTGTTCCCTGAAGAGCGCACCTGCCTTGGCGGATTGCAGGCACTTCAGGAAGGCTGGCGTATCCTTGTCCTTCGAATCGGCGGTCTGGGCAACCGGATAGATGATCGGCGGATGCGAATCCTCGGGGAAGGTGCCGACCACCTTGACGCCCTTTTCGGCGTGCGCGTCGGTGGCATAGACGATGCCGAGGGCCGCTTCGCCGGTTGAAACCAGCTTGAGCGCCGCACGGACATTTTCGGCCTGCGCCACCTTGCCCTCGACCGAGGACCAGACGCCGAGCGATTCCAGCGCCGCCTTGCCGTACTTGCCGGCCGGCACCGCCTTGAAGTCGCCCATGGCGAGCTTGCCGTCGCCGACCAGCCTTGCGAGGTCGAAGCCCTTCTCGATCTTGGCTTCGACCGTCGAATCCTTCGGCGCCACCAGCACGATCTCGTTGCCGAGCAACTTCACTTCCGTATCGGGCTTGGTCAGCTTTTTGTCGGAGAGATATTTCATCCAGTCGAGGTCGGCCGAGATGAAGACGTCGGCCGGCGCCCCGCCCTCGATCTGCTTGGCCAGCGCCGAACTAGCGGCATAGGAGACGGTCGCGGCCCCGCCGACATCGGCCTCGCAGGCCTTGTTCACCGCGTCCAGCGCGTCCTTGAGGCTGGCTGCCGCGAACACCACGACCTTGCCTTCCGCGTGCGCTACCGGCATTGCCGCCATCAACGTCGCCGCGAAACCGCCAATGGCGATCGCTTTCAACCCGAAACCTCTGCGCGTCATCGAAAACTCTCCCTGGGTCTGAAATCCGGTCGGCTCAAGCCTCCAACCGATATATCCGCATGGATATAACAAGGGAAGGCCTGCGCTGCTGGAACTCATCTGGTCGAGTGAGGCTCGTGGACGTCCTCAACGGAACGATCACCGAAATCGTCAAGGGAGCCACCTCCTCGCATGTCAGAATCGACATCGGTGGCGGCACCGTCGTCACCGCTTCGATCACCAACGAAGCCGTCGCCGACCTCAAGCTCGAAAAGGGCAAGCAGGCCTATGTCGTGGCGAAGGCTTCGGACGTGATGGTCGGCATCGACTGAAAAGCCGCGGCTCAGACCGCGATCGGCGCCTTGATCGACGCATCGGCGACGTAGTTTTCCAGCCGGAAATCCTCGAGGCGGAAGGCGAACAGGTCCTTCACCTCCGGGTTGATCCACATCGTCGGCAGCGCCCGAGGCGTGCGCTGCAACTGTTCGCGCGCCTGCTCGAAATGGTTGGAGTAGAGATGCGCGTCGCCGAGCGTGTGGACGAAATCGCCCGGCTTCAGCCCGGTCACCTGCGCCACCATCAGCGTCAGCAGCGCGTAGGACGCGATGTTGAACGGCACGCCGAGGAAGATGTCGGCGGAGCGCTGGTAGAGCTGGCAGGAAAGCCGGCCCTCGGACACGTAGAACTGGAACAGGCAGTGGCAAGGCGGCAGCGCCATGGCTTCCACCTCGGCGGGATTCCAGGCCGAGACGATCAGCCGCCGCGATTGAGGATTACGGCGGATCTCCTTGAGAAGATTGGCGATCTGGTCGATCGAGCCGCCGTGGCCATCCGGCCAGGACCGCCACTGCTTGCCGTAGACCGGACCAAGGTCGCCATTCTCGTCGGCCCATTCATCCCAGATCGAAACGCCGTGATCGGTCAGGTATTTGATGTTGGTGTCGCCGGCCAGGAACCACAGGAGTTCATGGATGATCGACTTCAGGTGCAGCTTCTTGGTGGTGGTGACCGGAAAACCGCGCGCCAGATCGAAACGCATCTGGTAGCCGAAGACGGAGCGCGTACCGGTGCCGGTGCGGTCGCCGCGATCGGCGCCGTTGTCCAGCACATGCTGCAAGAGGTCGAGATATTGGCGCATCGGTTCCGGGCTCGATTCGAGAGTGTGGGTATTATAGCTGCCGAGCGGGCTGCCGAACACACCAAAAGGGGATGAGGCGTCGCTTGCCCCCATCACTCTTCAAAGGTTAGCGCTGCCCCTCACCTGCCTGCCGGCATCCTCTCCCCGTATAGTAACGGGGAGAGGGACGCTATCGTCCGTGAATTCGCCAATTGTCAGCGATAAATACACGTCGAGGCTGCGGCCAGCCCATTTCTCCCCATCACTATACGGGGAGAAATGCCCGGCAGGGCAATGAGGGGCGGCGCCTACATCCGGCAAGTAGCAGAATCGACACTGAAGCGACGCATTCAGCCACCAGTGTCGCCATGCCACCAAATCCTTAGAGGGAACCGAGCTTGCCCAGGTCCTTGGCCACCAGATAGTAGAAGGTCACGCGGTTCTTGGTGTTGTCGGCGTGCATCGCCTTGCAGGTCTTTTCGATCGCCGCGTCGGCTTTCGCCCTGTCGCTGACGCCGAGCTTCTTGGCCACCCAGCTCTCCTTGACCCGCGCCAATTCCTTCGGGTCCGTGCAGGACACCAGCGAGGAGTCGCGGTTCCTCAGCGCAATGCCCAGATGCTTGACGATCTTTTCGACCGCATCGGCGTTTGCCGCGCCGTCATATTTCTTCACATCCGCAAGATAGTCGACCATCAAAATTCCCCTCGTCGGCGCCACGGATCCGATCGGTGAGGGCTGTGGCGCGCTTCGCAACTTATGCGCTAGGTCGGTAACTCCTCACCGCTCGCAAAGCTTCGGTTGAGACCGCTCCCAAGTCAACCCTCGGCGTCGCGATTTGACACAGGGACAAAGCGCCATTGCGGCCTTTCATTTCCACGCGACGCACCCTATATTCGCTTCGTCGGCTTGACCGACTATGGCGATAAATGGGCGATGAAATAAGCCGTTCGGACCCGGGGGCGGTACCCGGCGCCTCCACCAAAAGCCGCTGTTTAAGACGGAGCGGTTTTTGCTGGGGGCGAAATAGGATCGACGAAGGTGTAAAGATCGTACTTTTGCCCGGCATTGTACCACCGTTATCGGGCTAAACTTATAGTTGCCAACGACAACTATGCGGAAGCACGTCTCGCTGCTTAATGCAGTGCGATAGCTTCAAATCAAGCCCTAGGGGTTCGCACTTCTAGGCGGGGTTCGGAGGTACCTGGCAACAGAAACCTCCACTTCTCCCCCTTCAATTTGCGTCACGCACGACGGCTCCTGTCGTCAAGACTTCGCACGGCCGCGAAGCCGCTGCGTCGCGTGCCTCTTTCTCCATGGACAGAGATGCAAAACGATTCCGATCGATTCTTCGTGCTGACGGGCGGCCCAGGCTCCGGCAAGACCACTCTGATCGAAGCCTTGCGGCAGGCTGGCTTTGCGACATCCGTCGAGGCCGGACGCGGCATCATCCGCGACCAAACCGCCATTGGCGGAACCGCCCTGCCCTGGAGCGATCGGGCATTGTTCGCCGAACTGATGCTGTCTTGGGAAATGCGCTCGTATCGTGCGGCCAGCGAGTTGGCCGGACCGGTCTTCTTTGATCGCGGCGTGCCGGACACGATCGGCTATCTCAGGCTCTGCGGCTTGCCGGTGCCGGGTCACCTCGCCAGTGCCGCCATGGAGTTCCGCTATGCGCGTCGCGTCTTCATCGCCCCGCCATGGCCGGAGATTTTCGCCCGGGACGAAGAACGCAGGCAAACGCTCGACGAGGCCGAGCGCACTTGCCGATCGGTGGCAGGCGTTTACGCCGAACTCGGCTGCGAATTGGTGACCTTGCCGCTCGCGCCAGTCGGGGAGCGCGTGCGCTTCCTCCTCGACGCTGCTGGATTGCCGCTGACATCGCGGACATAAAGAGGCGGACAGATCCGACCTTTCATGCGCGTTGTTGGAACCTGGCGATACCTTATGGATTGAGCCGACATCTTGGAGATCGGACACATGGCGCTCAAGCGGATGGACAATGTGGGAATCGTCGTCGAAGACCTCGGAGCGGCGATCGATTTCTTTCGCGAACTCGGCCTCGAGTTCGAGGGGCGGGCCACGATCGAAGGAGAATGGGCCGGACGTGTCACCGGGCTGGGCGATCAGCATGCCGAGATTGCCATGATGCGCACACCCGACGGCCACAGCCGGCTGGAGCTCTCCCGCTTCCTCACGCCGCCTGTCGTCGCGGATCACCGGAACGCCCCGGTCAACGCCCTGGGCTACCTTCGCGTCATGTTCACCGTGGACGACATCGACGATACGCTTGAGAGGCTCCGCACGCACGGCGCGCAGCTCGTAGGCAAAGTGGTTCAGTACAAGGACGTGTATCGGCTCTGCTACATCCGTGGGCCCGAAGGGCTTCTCATCGGCCTCGCTCAGGAACTCAGCTGAGCGCCGTCAGCAGCCAAAGAGTAATCGTGAACCCCGGAGGCAAACGCCGGTTTTGTAATGGGTTAAGCGACTGCAGCTTGTGTCGCCCACTATGCCTCCGGCACAAAAAAGGCCGGGATCGACCCGGCCTTTCCTGGTTCATTGAGGATTTCCTATTCCGCCGGCGCCTCGACGGCTGCCCGCGAACGGCCGAGCGTGGCCTTGGCCAGTGCGAACGATATCACCGCGCACAGCGTGATGCCGGCGACCATCGGCAGCGGCGTGCCGTCGAAAAACACGCCGGCAACGCCCATGGCAAGTGCGCCGATGGCAAAGTGCAGTGTGCCCATCAGCGCCGACGCCGTGCCGGCGATCTCGCCATGCTCTTCCATGGCCAGCACCGACGTGGTCGGGATCACCAGGCCGAGGAAGCCGTAGCCGACGAACAGCAGCGCGGCCATCACGTCGAGCCGGTCGACACCCGTCGCCATGATGGCGAACAGCACAACCATCGTCGTGGCGTAGCCGGTCACCGCCACCCACACCACGCGCTTCAGCCCGAACCTTTCGGAAAGCAGGCCGGTCAGTTGCGACATACCGATGAAGGCAACCGCGTTGATCGAGAAGAACACGCTGTAGACCGAAGGCGACAGCCCGTAGTGGTCGATCAGGATGAAGGACGAACTCGACAGATAGACGAAGAAGCTCGCAATGCCGAAGCCGGCGATCGCCACCAGGCCAAGGAAATTCCGGTCGCCCATCAGGAAACGGTAGCCGGCAAGAGCGGTGCCGAAGGAGGACCCGACCCGTTCTTCCGCCGGCCGCGTCTCCTTGAGTGAGGTCGCGAGCAGGATGGTGGCAAGCACCGCCGCGCCGGTCACCGTCCAGAACACGGCGCGCCAGCCGAAATTCTCGATGATCTGGCTGCCGGTCAGCGGCGCCAGGATCGGCGACACCGAAAACACCAGCATCAGCAGCGACATCAGCTTGGCCGCCTCATTGCCGGTGTGCAGGTCGCGCACGATGGCGCGCGGAATGGCCATGCCGGCGCTGGCGCCAAGCCCCTGCAGGAAGCGGAAGGCGATCAGCCACTCGATGGTCGGCGCCATTGCCGAACCGATGCCACCGGCCATGAACAGCGCCAGGCCGCCATAGAGCGGCAGCTTGCGGCCGACCATGTCCGAGATCGGCCCGACGACGATCTGGCCGAAGCCCATCGACAGGAAGAAGATCAGAAGGCTCATCTGCACGGCGGCGGTGCCGGCATGCAGATCGGTGCCGATCGACGGCAGCGCGGGCAGATACATGTCGATGGCGAACGGGCCGATGGCGGACAACAGGCCGAGCACGACCGCGATGCGGAGGAATTTGGGACTCATGATATTGGCTTCTTTCGAATCTGGTTGCCGTCGCCAGGCGACGTCTGACCCCAGGACGTTCCATCCCGTGGAATTCCGACTCCTGGAGCGAATTTATTCGTCCCTCTGGAGCGAAATCCCCTTATGTCGCGTCCACAAATTTAGACAGCCTTGTCTAAATCGTCAATCACCTCTATATAGATTTTCATGAGACCGGGCGTTTCTCCTGACATTTTCCCGCCACGCGGCCATGAGGCCAAGCGTCTGTCGATCATCGACGCCGCCGCCGGTGTGTTCTGCCGCGAGGGCTTCGCCGGCGCCAATATCGACCTGATCGCGATTGAGGCGGGCGTGTCGCGCCAGACCGTCTACAACCACCATGGCGACAAGGAAAAACTGTTCATCGCCGTCGTGCGCGACCTGACCGAGCGCTGCAACGCCGGCATTTTCGCCACCATCGCCACCTTCCCCGATCAGCCCGGCGATCTTGAAGCGGACCTGATCGGTTTTGCCGTGCGCCTGAACCAGAACTGCATCTGCAATCGCGACGGAAAGTTCCTGCGCAAGCTGATCCAGACCGAGGGCGAGCGCTATCCCGAACTCTTTGCCGAATGGCGCGAACAGGGCCCGGGCCGGACATGGCCGGCAATCGCTGCCCGCTTCGCCCGCCTCGCCTATGGCGGCCACCTCACGATCGACGATCCCGACGTCGCGGCACGCCAGTTCCTTGGCCTCGTCAATGCCGAATTGCAGACCACCTTCATGCTTGGCGGCACGCCGCGCGAGGACGAGGTGGTGCAATCGGCAACCAACGGCGTGCGCACCTTCCTGCGCGCCTTCGGCAAGCGCCCTTCCCCGGCCAGCGCGAAAAAACACACTGCGCTGGCTAACGCATGACATTTGCGGTTGCGGCGAAGCCGCCTTGCCGATCAAATCGTTGGCAATAGTCCTCGCTTCGGCGCGGCGGCGGTCTATATCAGGTTTACGCCGCGCTCAAGCTTGATTACAGCTATGCGGACGATTCAACGGAACCCGACCAACTCATGGCCGACGACCACATCCGCTACGACATTCTGGCCCAGGAGGCGTTGCGCGGCGTCATGCGCAAGGTCCTGGCCGAGGTCGCGCGCACCGGCCTCCCCGGCAACCATCATTTCTTCATCACCTTCCTGACCGGCGCGCCGGGCGTGCGCGTGTCGTCGCGCCTGCGGGAGCGCTATCCCGAGCAGATGACCATCGTCATCCAGTTCCAGTATTGGGACCTGAAGGTGACGGACACTGGGTTCGAGGTCGGTCTCTCTTTCTCCGACGTGCCGGAGAAACTCGAGATCCCGTTCTCGGCCGTGCGCGGTTTCTACGATCCTTCGGTCAATTTCGAACTCGAATTCGACGTCAAGACCGATGCGCAGCCCGACGAGGAACCGGCAGCACCGGCGCCCGAGCCGCTGACCATCGTCTCCGAGAAGAAGCCGAAGGCCGAGAAGAAGGCCGCAGCCGAAGCGGAGAAGAAGCCCGCCCCTGCCGATGCCGGCGCCAAGGGCGCAGAAGTGGTCTCGCTCGACGCCTTCCGCAAGAAATAGGCTTCGCGGTCCGTGGCCGACATCGTCAATCTCCGCCAGGCTCGCAAGCAGAAGGCGCGGGACGACAAGGAACAAGCGGCCAGCCAGAATCGTGCCTTGCACGGCCGCACCAAGGCCGAAAAGCAGCGCGACCGCCTGATCGCCGACAGGAGCGAAAAATTCGTCGCGGGCCATCACCGCGAAAAGCCCGGCGAACCTTGCGACCCCAGCCAATCTGACGATCCCAGCCAACCAGACGGTCAATGAGCGCCGTCGAAAAACGCTCGGTGACCATTCGCGGCCATCGCACCAGCTATTCCCTCGAAAAGCCCTTCTATGACGATCTCGTCGCCATCGCAGCGGCGAGAAAGCTGACGCTCGCCGCCCTCGTTGCCGAAGTCGACGAGATCCGGCCGCGCGACACCAACCTGTCCTCGGCGCTGAGGCTCCATGTCCTGGAGTGGGCGAAGCGCGGCGCCGGCAATACTTAAGACGAAACCGTGCCTTCCTCACTCTTGCGTCTGGTGCCGAAGCCGAGCAAGGTCGAACGCTCGCGCTCCTCGGCCTGCTTGCGCGAGCGCACGCGCATCAGATCCTTCCAGCCGACATAGCCGACCAGTCTTCCATCCTCACGCGCCACGACCGGCAGATGCGATACATTGGCCGTCAACAGTTTGTCCGACAGGCCTTCCAGATATTCGTCGGGATAGGCCAGCGTCACCTTGCTTCCGGCCAGCAGTTCGCCGAGCGTCGTCGTCCGGTGCTTGCCGGCACGGCGCCAGCGCAGGATCGCCGGCGGATCGATAAGACCGAGCACCTGCCTGTTTTCATCGACCACGGGAAAACTCGGATGCCGGGTTTCCGGCGCGGTCAGGAAGGCGGCCGCGCCATGCAGCGTCATCGTCGTCGGCACGCTCTCGACGTCCGACGTCATCACCTCGCGCACCCTGGTGAGCGCGAATGGGTCGACGCGATATTCGCGAACCAGATGATGTCCCCGTCTGGCGATCTTCTCGGTCAGGATCGAACGCTTCATCAACAATACGGTGACCGCATGCGCCGCCGCACAAGCCGCGATCAGCGGCACCAGCACATGCGTGTTTCCGGTCAGCTCGACTGCGAAGAAAGTGGCCGTCAGCGGCGCGCGCATCGTGCCGCCCATGGTGGCGGCCATGGCCAGCAGCGCCCAGAAGCCCGGGTCCGCCGCCGGCAGGATTCCGGCAAGCACCGCGCCCATTGCGCCACCCATGATCAGCAGCGGCGCCAGCACGCCGCCCGAGGTTCCCGAGCCGAGCGCCACCGACCAGATGATGGCTTTGACCACCAGCAGCAGCAGTGCCGCGGTGGCGATCGTGCGGCCGTCCAGCATGTCGGCGATGTTGTCATAGCCAACGCCGAGCGCCCGCGGGTCGATCAAGCCGCCGATGCCGACCACCAGGCCGCCGAGCATCGGCCACCACATCCAGTGGATCGGCAGCTTCTGGAAGCCGTCCTCGCAGGCATAGACCATCTGCGTCAGCAGTCCCGACAAAAGACCTGCGCAGATGCCGATCAGCACCCAGCCGCCAAGGCCGAGGAAAGAAATCGCCATGCTGCCCTGGAACGGAAAGATCGGCCCCGGCATGTGCAGCATCGTGCGCTCCACCTCCGCCACGATGGCCGCCACCGCCACGGGAATGAAGCTGCGTGGCGTCCATTCGAACAAAAGCAGTTCCACCGCCAGCATGATGGCGGCGATCGGCGTGCCGAACACGGTGGTCATGCCGGCCGCCGCCCCCGCGACCAACAGTGTCTTGCGCTCGTTGTCGCTGACCGGCAGCATCTGCGCGATCAGCGAGCCGATGGCACCGCCGGTCATGATGATCGGCCCCTCGGCGCCGAACGGCCCGCCGGAGCCGATCGAGATCGCCGACGACAGCGGCTTCAGGATTGCCACCTTGGCGTCCAGTCTGGAACGCCCGAGCAGGATCGCCTCGATGGCCTCGGGAATGCCGTGGCCGCGGATCTTCTCGCTGCCATAGCGCGCCATCAGGCCGATGATCAGCGCGCCGACGACCGGAACGATGACAGCGGCAAGCCCGAGCGGCGTATCCTGCAGCTTCAGCTCGGCGAGCGAGAACTGACCGAAATAGGCGATGTTGGTGGCCAGCCGGATCAGCTTCAGAAGCACGATGCCGGCAAACAGCCCGGCGGTCGCCACCACCACCGCTATCGCGGCGACGAGCAACACTCGGGCATCCGTGGTGAAATCCCTGAGATGACCGGGATTGGAGTTGTGGGTCTTCATGGTGGCTTTGCTTCCTGGCGGTGGCCGTGTCTGGTTCAGCGGCACGGTCGAAGTGGCCAGCCGGATGTCGGTCGGCTATGTATCGTAACACGATATATCTGTTCAAGCCGGTTACTCGAAATTTCGTTTGAGCTTTCACCGGAAAACGAAGACATCTCCGATATGAAGCAGCCGCCCAAGACACCACGCCCCACCATCAGGCAATCCGACTACCAGCGGCTGTCCGAGTTCCGCTACCTGATCCGCCGCTTCCTCGAATTCAGCCAGGTGCAGGCCGAGGACGCCGGCCTGACCCCGCGCCAGCACCAGGCACTGCTGGCGATCAGGGGATTTCCCGGCGGCGGGCCGGTGACGGTCGGCGACCTGGCGGAACGCCTGCGCATCCGCCACCACAGCGCCGTCGAACTGGTCAACCGCCTCGGCGAGGCGGGATTGGTCGTGCGCGACCAGGACAAGGACGACCACCGCCGCGTGCTGCTGCGGCTGACCGAGCGCGCCGACGATTGCCTTGCCGAATTGTCCGCCGCGCATCTCGACGAGCTCTCGCGCATAGAACCCATGCTGCGGCGCCTGCTCGATCGGGGCCAAGACTGACGCCCGGCGTCCGTGCGGGCCGATATCGAACAATTTATTCGGAATCCGAATCCTTTGGCCTGGCCGCGGCGTCTTGGACACGCGATAGCCAAAGGAGCCGATGCGATGAAACACCATCTGATACGCTACAAGACGAAGCCGGACCGGGCCGACGAGAACGAGCGCCTGGTCAAGGCTGTGTTCGAGGAACTGCGCGGCAAATCGCCGGAAGGCGTTCGCTACATGACCTGGCGCTCCGGCGACGGCACTTTCGTCCATCTCGTCGAGATCGAAACCGACGAGCATGCCGACATCATCACAGGACTTGCCGCTTTCGAGGCCTTCCAAAATGGCATCAGGGATCGCTGCATCGACCCTCCGCATCGTGACGTGATGACGGTTGTGGGCCATTATCGGATGCTGGATGAGTAGCCTGGATAGAACCACGCCAAGAACGGCCGCAGCATGAACAGTCAAGGCGAAATCCGCGAGCCTTTCGACCGCTTGTTCGGCGAATTGCGCCCCAAGCTGCATCGCTACTGCGCCCGCATGACAGGTTCGGTCGTCGATGGCGAGGACGTCTTGCAGGAGGCCTTGGCCAAGGCATTCGAGGCCTTGCCCGGCGCCGGGCCGATCGCCAATCCCGAAGGCTGGCTGTTTCGCATCGCCCACAATGCGGCGCTCGATTTCCTGCGCCGCCGCGCCCGTGAGAAGACTTTCTCCGACGAGGAGCCGGACATGATCGCCGACCCGGCAAATTCCATCGCCGCCCGGCAGGCCGCGGCAGCCGGATTGCACAGTTTCATGCGCCTTCCCGTCGCGCAACGAAGCAGCGTCATCATGATGGATGTCCTGGGCTATTCGCTGCAGGAGATCAGCACCACGCTCGACACCAGCATCCCCGCGATCAAGGCCGCGCTGCATCGTGGCCGTGGCCGGTTGCGTGAAATCGCCGAGGAACAGGACGATCGTCCTGTTCCTCGGCTGAGTGCATCGGAGCGCCTGTTGCTCGACGCCTATGTCGATCGCTTCAACGCCCGCGATTTCGACGCCGTGCGGGACATGCTGGCCGATGAAGTGCGGCTGGAACTGGTGGCCAGGGCAAGGCTGAACGGTCGCAAGGAGGTGGCCACCTATTTCGGCAATTATTCGCGGGTGCAGGACTGGCATTTCCAGCCTGGTTTCGTCGAAGGCCGTCCGGCAATCCTCGTGCGCGATCCCAACGACCCGAAGGCTGCGCCGACATACTTCATCCTGCTGGGTTGGCAGGGCGGCAAGCTTGCCACCATCCGCGACTTCCGCCACGCCAGATACGTCGCTGACGGCGCCGAAACGTTCGAGACGATGCCTCTCGGGTGAGCAGCCGGACAGCGCGGCCCTATTGCAGCGACTTCAACAGGTTGTCGACCGTGAATGGATTGGCTTTCGGCTTGGCCGGAGACGGATTGTCGTTGGCGGGCACGCGCTCGGCCTTGGGCGCCTGTTCCGCCGCCTTGCGCTCGGCTTCGAGCCTGGCTTTTTCCTGGGAGGCAATGCGCATCGCCTCCTCCGCCTTCTGACGCTCCTGCTCGGCCTGCGCCTTGGCCGCCTCGTCCGCCGCCTGCTGTTCCGCTGCAGCCTTGGCATCGGCATCGGCCTTGGCTTTCGCTTCTGCATCCGCCTTGGCTTTCGCTTCCGCGTCGGCCTTCGCCTTGGCATCCGCTTCAGCCTGGGCCTGAGCGTCGGCTTCCGCTTTCGCCTTGGCGTCGGCCTCTGCTTTCAGGCGCGCCGCTTCCTCCTGTTGGCGCAGTTCCTCAGCGGCCTTGTCGCGGGCATCCTGGAGTGCCGCGTAGTAGCGCACCTCGCGCCGCAGCCGCTGTTTCTCCAGCAGCGCGGCCTGCATCGCCTCGACGCGTTGCTGTTCTTTTTCCAGCGCGCGCTGGGTCAGGAACTGCGCCAGCGGCTCGCTGTCGAACTGCCGTTTCACGGCGCCGAACGGGCCCTCCGCGGTGAAATTCACGACCGGCTCGGAGCCGACCAGCGCCGCGTCGCCGGGCCGATAGGTGACCGCGCCCTTGGCCGAAACCGTGCTGGCATTGAGGTCGGCCGTGATGTCGGCCGACAAGGTCGCCGCCGGATTTTCAAGGCTGATCGGCGGCGCCCTGAGCGTGCCGCCGGCAATCGTGAAGGCGACCTCGGCGTCTTTTGCGGCGAAGCTGCCGGCGGCGGCGATGCCAGGCGCGAAGCTGGCCGTCTTGGCGGCGTCGATATCGCGGCCGATCGCATCCGCCTTGGCGAGGAACGCGGCGAACGCGTCAGGATTGACGCCGGCGATCTGCAAGCCCTTCAGCGTCGCCGTGCCGGATCCCGACAGAGCGGCAATCATCGCATCGACCGACTTGCCGCTGGTCGACAGCGTCGTCGAGAAATCGCCGCTGCCGCCGATGCCCGCGTTCGGCAACACATCAGCCAGATCGGCACCCGCCAGTTTCATCTGTCCGGTGAGAAGCCCGGTGCCGTCATTGTTCTTCAATTCGAACAGGCCAGAGAGCGCCCCGCCGAGGAACTTGGCTTTGAGATCGGCGACCCGAATGCCTTCCGGGTCGAGCTTGAGCGAGAAGGCCGCATCATAAGCGGTGGCCAACGGGCCGGCGGCCAGCGAAGCCGTGGTCAGGTCGAGATCGGCAGTGAACGGCAGGCTGGACTTCTGGCTGAACGGCGCCGACGGCCACGCACCTGCCTTCTCACTCTTGTCGGCCCCATTCTTGTCCATGAGAAAAGCGGAATCGCCAAACAGCGCCACCGCCATCGGATCGAGGTCGAGTTCGTCGAGCGCCAGTGCGCCGGCCAGATGCGGCACGCCGTCCTTGCCGTCGACCCCTTGCTTGACATCGAGGTTGATGTCGCCCGACACAGCCGCCTCGTTGATGGCGCCGCTGAGCCCGGAGAGCACCAGCAGGCCGTTGCCGTAATCGGCCTGCGCGGCCAGCGATGTCGACATGCCGGCGCCCATGCCGGGCAGGCCGATTCCCGTCGTCATTAGCCACGGCTCGATGTCGGACGCGTCGAGATTGACCTTGCCCTTGGCCGTCGGACCTTGCGGCGTGTCTGCGACCGTTCCCTCGAAGCCGGCCTTGAAGTCGTTGCCGGCAAGGCTGAAGGTCGTCGCCAGGCCGCCGCCAAACGTGCCCTTGGCCTGGATATCGGTGCTTGCTTCGCCCAGCATGCCGAGCGGCAGCGCCGGCAGGCCGTAGAGCGCCAGCAAGGCGGTCGCGTCCGGGTTCCTGGCATTGAAAGTCAGTGTCACCGGCGCGTCGGCGAGCT
>NZ_CP083952.1:1500000-1665000 GCF_006442545.2 Mesorhizobium sp. B2-1-8 | reverse complement strand
TCTCAAGTTTAGTAAGACTTTGATTTGGCTTATTTGGTCACGCATGAATCGACGAGAACATTCACACCTAGATACTTGCGTATCTTGGTAGACTTATTCTCACGAAACGTGATCCGCCAAAGTCTCGTTCGAACCAATTACCCCTGGCGGAGTAAGAGGCTCAGCAGGACTCTGCCGCCCACGTTTCTCTTTCTTCATTATTCAATTGTCAAAGAACAGACACCGCAAACGCAGTGTCGTGGCCCGTTTCGCTCTTGGCTCCGGGGCCGTCCGAGTGTCGCTTACGCGGCTCTCTTGAATTTCGCTGAGGGCAGTCTTAGAAGCAAACTTCTTCGTCGCCAGCGGCGCACCGCCCTCGTTCGTGAGGCGTATATAGTCGCCACCCCGACAAACTGTCAACACCGCTTTCTCAAGTTTTTGAACTTTTTACGACAGAAATTTCGAGCGGGTCCTGTCGATAGCCGACTGCCGTAGGGGAACTGGGCACAACAGGAGGAGGAGGCACGAAGGAGCCCTATTGCCGCCGCATTGCCGTTCGACACCAAGGCCAACAAAGAGGCGCGAGCACAGCCGTGCAATGGCCTCTTTATGAGCCTCGTAAGGAAGCGCGCGACAAGCCTCATCGACAAAGGCACACCGCCCGCTTTTCACAGCGCTCTATAAGAGAAGTGCACGAGGGGAATTCGACCGGGGCCTGAGGCTTCGTTGACTTAACCTGCCGTGACAGGCAAATGTCATGGCCACAACAAAAGCGACAAGCCGTTCCGCCCGGGGAAGAAGCAGCCTTTCTGGATGCCAGATACGGAAGATGTCATAGCCGAACTCGGCAATGAGCCGCCGCTTATCGCGGACGGTCGCAGCGGCCCGCCCGATCGGCGCGAGGTTTCTGCGCGCTGGCTATCGGGTACATTCCTCACTGGCGTGACCTCGAGCGTTCTGATGGGCGTCGCTCTGTTTGCCGCGCTTGACGGGCGCCAGCAACTGGCGACCCCACCCGAGATAGCGGAACTGATCGGCCTCGCCAGCAATGGCGATTCCGGCGAAGTGGCAAAAACGACCAGACTGGTGGCGCCGCGTCAGATCGCCAAGGCCAAGGACCGTCGTCGCATGGAAGTGTCGATGGTCACCAAGGTCGGCGACCGCGATGTCATCCACACCATGCCTTTCGTGCAGATCAAGATGGCACTCGCCGCCGGCCACACCACCAGCCGGCCCTACCCGCCTTTCGACCCGATGCAAGTGTTCGGCGACGACGGCGACGATACATCGGCGCAACCGGCGACGGCCTCGGCCGCTTCCGGCCAGATCTACGGCGCCAAGGTCGAAAGCGAAATGAGCCTGAAGACCGTCGACTTCCCGATCGAGACGGCTTCCTTCGACGAAAAGAGCGACCTGTCCGCCGACGAGGTGGAAAAGGTGGTGCGCGAAGCCGGCACCGACCTCAGCGACGGCGCCGTGCAGGTGGCTTCACTCCATTATGTCGATCCGCAGCGATTCGGCGAAGCTTTTGCCGAGAGCATGGCCGGCTCCTATGATGTGAAGATCGTGCCGGAAAACGTCTCCGTGTCGCCGCGCGCCAACGCAGACGACAAGGCGCCGGCTTTCGCCGAGGAAATCATCCCCTTCACCAAAGACACCGACCTCACCGAGGCCTTTGCCGACTCGGGCTATACGGGCGACGATGCCACCGGCATGGCCGAAGCGATCGCCAAGCTGCTCAACGCGCCGGCGCTCAAGGCCGGAACCGTACTGCGCGTCGGTCTCGAGGTTCATGGCGACGCCGCCAAGGTCGTGCGCACCAGCGTCTACGACAAGACCACGCACATCGTGACCATCGCACTCGACGACCGCGGCCAGTACGTGCCGGCGCAGGAGCCGGAGCCCAATCCCGAATTGCTGACGGCGTTCGATGATTCGTCGGCGCCGGTGGTGGTGCGTGGCAATCTGCCCAACGTCTATGACGGAATCTACCGCGCCGCCTATTCCTACGGCATGTCCAAGGCGATGACCCAGCGGCTGATCAAGCTCCTGGCGTCCGATGTCGACTTTCAGTCCCGACTCAATCCCTCCGACCGCCTTGAAGTGCTGTTCTCGCAGCCTGATGGCGACGACCAGACGTCGGACAATTCCGAGCTTCTCTATGTCTCGGCGACCTTCGGTGGCACGACGCGCAATTTCTACCGCTTCCAGATGCAGGACGGCAGCACGGACTATTTCGACGAGGACGGCTCGAGCGCTAGGCAGTTCCTGCTGCGCAATCCGCTGCCCGCCGGAAAATTCCGCTCCGGCTTCGGCGCCCGCAAGCATCCGATCCTCGGCTATGTCCGCATGCACACCGGCGTCGACTGGGCAGCTCCGATCGGCACGCCGATCATCGCCGCCGGCAATGGCGTCATCGAGAAGGTCGGCTGGGCCGGCGGCTATGGCAAGCAGATCATCATTCGCCATGCCAATGGCTACGAGACCTCGTACAATCACCAGAGCGCCTTTGCCAAAGGTATGGAGCCCGGCGTGCACGTGCGTCAGGGCCAGACCATCGGCTATCTCGGCCAGACCGGCCTCGCCACTGGCCCGCACCTCCACTACGAACTGATCGTCAACGGCACCAAGGTCGATCCGATGCGTGTGCGTCTGCCGGTCGGCAAGGTGCTGAAGGGCGACGATCTCGTCGCCTTCAAGCGCGAGCGCGAGCGCATCGACGATCTGCTGAAACAGGAAGATGGCAATTCGCTGAAGGTCGCCAGCGCCAAGATCGAAGGCTGAGTCTCAGCCTTCGTCCTGCCGAGGTTCGGCGCGCCGCGACCACGGCAGCGCTTCGCCGGAAATCGTCGTCCATGCAACGACAGCGGAAAGTAGGCACAGCAGCGCCGTCACCGAGGAGACGGCGGAAAAAGCCGCGTCGCTGGCGGCGATCCTCGTCGCATCGAGTGCCGGCGAAAGTCCTGCTGGTGGCAGTTCGCCGAAACCAGGCACGCCGGGCGCGGCATTTGCCTCCAGGGCATAGGCGTAGATCCAGGCAGCAAGCGACCCCATCGCCGCCACCGCGATCAGACCGCCGATGCGTGAGACGGCGTTGTTGATGCCGGAAGCCGCGCCGGTGTCCTTGTCTTCCACCGCCGTCATGATCGCGGTCGACAATGGCGACACGACCAACGCCATGCCGAGTCCCATCAGCGCCATCAGGGGGAAGATGCCAGTCCAGAAATGGTGAAAGCCGGCATGAGCGAGCAAGGCAAGCCCGGCGAAGGCAATCGCCACGATCAGGCTGCCGCAGGCAATCGGAAAACGCGGCCCGATCCGGTCCGACAGCTTGCCGACGGGTCCAGACAAAAGCGCGATCGCTGCGGACAGTGGCAGGAAGATGAAGCCGACCTCGGCCGAGCTCAGCCCCCAGCCGGCGATCAGCAGCATCGGCAGGTAAAAAAGGTTGGCCGACAGCGCGAAATAGAGGAAGAAAGTCGCGACATTGGCGCCTGCGAAAGCACCGATACGAAACAGGCTGAGGTCGATCATCGGCTCGCGCTGCCACCGCTCGAACAGGATGAAGACGACAAGCAGCACGGCGCCGGCGGCAATGCTTGGACCGGCCATTCGGCTCTCGCCGCTGGCGCTCATCGAAGTCAGCCCATAGGCGAGCGCGCCGAAGGCCAGCGTCGCAAGCGCACCACCGGCAAGGTCGAGGCTGCGTTCCTCCGTCGGCGCATCGGCCGGAATCTTGGCGAGCAGTAGATAGATCGAGATCAGGCCGAGCGGCAGGTTGACCGCAAAGATCGCCCGCCAGATGCCATCGCCGAAAGCCGACAGCACCAAGCCGCCGAGCACGGGGCCGAGAGCGGTGGTCAGCGCCGAGGCCGCCGCCCAGATGCCGATCGCGCGGCCGCGTTCCTTCTTGGGATAGGCCTTGGCAATGATGGCGAGACTACCTGGCACCATGATCGCGGCACCGATGCCCTGGAGCGCGCGAAACGCGATCAGCACGACAGCGTTCGGCGACAGCGCGCAGGCAAGCGAGGTGGCGACGAACAGCGCAATGCCAGCAACGAAGGCTCGGCGCAGCCCGAACCGGTCGCCCGCGGCACCGCCGGCGAGGATTAGCGCCGAGAGCGTCAGCGCGTAGGCATTGGAAATCCACTGTGCCTCGACAAGGCTGGCGCCGAGGTCGACGCGGATCGCCGGCATGGCGATCGCCAGGATCGATCCGTCGATGAAGCCGAGCGCCGAGGCCAGGATCGCCGCGATCAACACATAACGCCGCTGCGATTGCGGGCAGAACGTGCCGTTCGCGACCGATGCGGTCAGCGGAATGGCGGCGGCTTTATCGGGTGAATGCATGCCATCCTAATTAGATTGCCGGCGCGCCGGTAACAACCAGCCAGAGGCTTGTTGTCCTTGAAACCAGCCATATTGCCAGGGATCGCATCTGCCCCGATGCAAACCGCGGCAGTCATGCTAGTTTCCCAGGAGCCGCGGGCAGGAGAAATCGATGAAGCGTCCACTCGAAGCATCGGTTGAAGGGCGCGGCCGTATTGTCGGTATCACCGATGGCGTGTTCGCCATCGCACTCACACTGATCGTGCTCGAGATCAGGGTGCCGGCACATGAGGCCATCCATTCCGAACACGATCTTCTCGTCGCCGTCGCGGCATTGGCGCCCCGCTTCCTCACCTATGCCTTGAGCTTCCTGACCCTGACCATCTTCTGGTTCGGCCAACAGGCGCAGCATGGTTTGATCGCCAAATCCGACAGACGGCTGGCCACGCTGAACCTGTGCTTTCTCGCCTTCATCGCGCTGTTGCCGTTCTCCACCGATCTGCTGGCCGATTTCCTCGAATTCCGGACCGCGGTGCTGGTTTACTGGCTGAACCTGCTGATGCTCGGCATCACGCTGTTCGCCAGTTGGCACTATGCGGTGAAGTGCGGCTTTGTCGCGGAAGATGTCGGCGCGGAAACGAAACGCACGGTCTACCTGCGCATCGTCAAGGCGCAGATCCTGTGGGCTGTCGGTGCCGCACTTTGCCTGATCACGCCGCTGCTGAGCGTCGGCTTCATTCTGGTGATGCAGTTGATCTACGCGGCAACGCCCAATGTGAAGTGGGTGCGCAGGATCATTGGTTGAGGCGCGGCGGGAGCTGCACGCCCCTCTTACGGTCTGTGGCTTTTGATTTTGCCGATTGTTATCTATTCCTGAGGTATTGATCGCGCCGGAGGATCATGAATGTCGTGGCACATGGAGAAAACGATGGCGACGGCAATTCTTCTGACTGTATTGATTCCACTTTGCTTCTATTGGGTCAGATATGGACTGCCGATTTTGGCACTTGCCCTTAAGTCCGGAATTATGAAGGCGCGCGGCAGAATTTATCTGCAAGATATGGATCCGCTGCAATTTTGGGTTGGAGTGATGTTTCACCTCATGGGCGTGGTCCTTCCGCCCGTCTGTCTCGCAGCTTTGCTATTGGGGTAGCTTAGTCCGAGTGATTGCAGCAGCCCCAAGAACTGCTCCACCAAATCACACGAGCGATTATTCGACAAACTCCACCGGCACGCCCGGCGACACCAGCTTGGCCAGTTCGCGTGCATCCCAGTTGGTCAGACGCACGCAGCCATGGCTTTCGGTCTTGCCGATCTTCGACGGCTCCGGCGTGCCGTGGATGCCGTAGGTCGGCTTGTCCAGGGCGATCCACACCGATCCAACCGGACCATTGGGCCCAGGCGGAATGGTCAGGATCTTGTTGTTTTCGCCCTGCTTGAAGTTGATGTTGGGATTATAGGTGTAGTTCGGATCGAGCGCGACACGGGAAACGGCATGGATGCCGGTCGGGGACGGCGTGTCCGATGAGCCGATGGTGGCGGGATAGGCCGCGACCAGCTTGCCCGACGCGTCATAGGCGAAGACTTCCTTCTTGCCCTTGTCGGCGACGATGCGGGCAACCGGCGTCGAGACCAGCCTGCCGAAATTGGCGACCTTGATGATCGTGCCGGGGCGGTTGAAGTCGAGGCCCTTGTTGATCGACTTCAGATAGTTCTCGTCCATGTGGAAGCGCTCCGCCAGCGCCTCGGTGACAGAGGTATAGCCCATGCGGTCGAGCTGCGCCTTCTGGCTGTAGTCTTCCGGTATCGACGCGACATAGGGACCGGCTGCATCCTCTGCCGTGATGGTATAGTTGGCGAACGCGTCGCCGCCGGATTGCGAGAGTGCCGACTGGATGCCGACCGCATCGGTCGATTTGAGGCTGCTGCCGTTGATCTGGTTGTAGGCCGCCAGCGCCTTGTCGACATTCGAACCGAAGCGTCCGTCGATGACGCCAGGCGAAGCACCACCCCGGTCGAGCAGCACCTGCAGTGCCGCGACATCCTGGCGTGCGCCCAGCGAAAGCGACGGATCGACCGACGTCTTGCCGCCAACATTTGGCGGCAGTCCCGCCTGGTCGGAGGGCTCCGCCTCTTCCGTCGGGACTGCCGGCTGGAGAGGGTTTATCGACGCCTCGTTCAGCGGCTGGCGCTGGATGGTGTGCGGCTGCGGCGCATCGGGATAGCTGTTGTCGTAGTTGCCGTCGTCCTGCGGCGCCGGCGGATAGGCATCGACGGAATTGTTGCTGTCAGGAACATATTCGTCGGCTGGCGGCGGGATGACCCGTCCTTCCTCTTCCAACTGCTTGCGGCGGAAGCGGGCCATGTCCTGGGGATCGTCGAGATAATAGCGGTCATCGCCGGCGGGGGGACGGCCTAGTTGACGCAGCCTTGTCTCGCGGCGTAGCGCGCGGCGGTCAAGCCGTGTCTGCGGCGGCTGGATAGCGATTACCTTGCCGGTATCCGCATCGACGATGACGCGATTGCCCCTGGCGTCGTAGTAAATATCGAGATTGCCGTCCTGGGCGAGCAGAATGCCGCCGCCCTCGGCCGTGCGGACAGGCTGGGCAGCGCCGTCATGCGTCGGCGCCGCGAACGCGTTGGAAAACACCAGTCCCGCAACAAGCGCCGAAAGGGTGAAGATAGTGCGCAGCATAGTGGCGAAACTCTCCGGTCCGTATGTGCCGCCGCCCGGCATTGTGCAGTTCGGCGAACCCCTTCGCCAGCAAACCAGTTGCCCACCATATGGTTCCAACATGAACCGGGCATGAAGATGGCGGTTTTCCAACGCATCGAGGAATATCAGCTAGCCTGCCGCCAAGCCCAATTCCTTGCGCGCCTGCTTCGTCAGCTTCAGGGCAACCAGGCGATGACTCTCGCGCAAATAGTCCTTCAGTGCACCATCATCCATGCTCTGGCTTGTCTGACGCTGGATCCACTTCATGCCGCGGGAGGCAAGATAAGGCGCGGGCCGCAGGCCTGGCTGCTCCTTGAGCACGTCATAGGCGATGTCGGAACATTTGAAGGTGACGAAGAGCTGCCGACCCTCATCCCAGCCACCGATCGCGAACACCTTGGTCCCGACCTTCCAGACATGGGCGCCGCCCCATTGCACCACGTGGTTCGTTGCAGGCAGCGAGGCGCAGAAGCCGTTGTAATCGTCCAGCGTCATCCGGGCTCCTGTGACATGAAAACGCCGCGTGCCCACACTGGGCACGCGGCACTCTAAAGCGCGGCGCGCTGTAGATCTTTGGTTTAATGCATGTCGTCGTCCCAAAACCGAGGTCGCTTTTGGGCAACATGCACCGATCAGGCCGCCGCCTCGGCCGCCACGATCGTCGGCTTGGAGCGGAAATTCAGTCGGTCGGAACCGGCCGTGACCTTGACCGTCGAGCCGTCCAGGATCTCGCCGAGCAGGATCTTTTCCGCCAACGGATCCTGCAGCTCCTTCTGCATCACCCGCTTCAGCGGCCGGGCACCATAAGCGGGGTCGTAACCCTTGGCCGCCAGCCACTCGATCGCCTCGGGATCCAGGGACAGCGTGATCTTGCGATCAGTCAGCAGGCTCTCCAGCCGCTTGAGCTGGATCTCGACGATACGGTCCATGTCCTTGCGGCGCAGCCGGTGGAACAGAATGACCTCGTCGACCCGATTGAGGAACTCCGGCCGGAACGATGCCCTGACCACGCCCATCACTTCGTCACGCACGGCGTCGACATCCTGGTCCTCGCCGAGATTGACCAGATATTCGGCGCCGAGATTCGACGTCATGATGATCAGCGTGTTGCGAAAATCGACCGTGCGGCCCTGGCCGTCGGTGAGCCGGCCGTCATCGAGCACCTGCAACAGAACGTTGAACACATCGGGATGCGCCTTCTCGATCTCGTCGAACAGCACCACCTGATAGGGCCGGCGCCGCACCGCTTCGGTCAGCGCACCGCCTTCCTCATAGCCGACATAGCCGGGAGGCGCGCCGATCAGCCGGGCGACGGAGTGCTTCTCCATGTACTCGGACATGTCGAGGCGCACCAGCGCCGTCTCATCGTCGAACAGGAAGTTGGCCAAAGCCTTGGTCAACTCCGTCTTGCCGACGCCGGTGGGCCCGAGGAACATGAACGAGCCGATCGGCCGGTTCGGATCCTGCAGGCCCGCGCGGGCACGCCGCACCGCCTTGGAAACCGCCTGCACCGCCTCGCCCTGGCCGACGACACGCTTGCCGATCTCGTCTTCCATGCGCAACAGCTTGTCGCGCTCGCCCTGCAGCATCTTGTCGACCGGAATGCCGGTCCAGCGCGACACGATATGGGCGACGTGGTCGGGTGTGACCACTTCCTCGACCATGCCGGCCTTGCCGTCCTGGGCCTCGGCCGCCTTCAGCTTCTTTTCCAGTTCCGGAATCTTGCCATAGGCAAGCTCGCCGGCGCGCTGGAACTCACCCTTGCGCTGGGCAATGGCAAGGTCGTTACGCGCCTCGTCGAGCTGCTTCTTCAAATCGGCCGCAAGCCCAAGCTTCTGCTTCTCGGCCTGCCACTTCGACGTAATCTCGGTCGATTCTTCCTCCAGGCCGACAAGTTCCTTTTCCAGGCGGGCGAGCCGGTCCTTCGAGGCTTCGTCCGTCTCGACCTTCAGCGCCTCGCGCTCGATCTTGAGCTGCATGATGCGGCGGTCGATCTCGTCCAGCGCCTCAGGCTTGGAATCGACCTGCATGCGAAGCCGCGAGGCGGCTTCGTCGACCAGGTCGATCGCCTTGTCCGGAAGGAAGCGGTCGGCGATGTAGCGGTTGGACAGCGTCGCCGCCGCCACCAGCGCCGAATCGGAGATACGCACCTTGTGGTGCTGCTCGTACTTCTCCTTCAGGCCGCGCAGGATCGAGACCGTGTCCTCCACCGTCGGCTCGTCGACGAAGACGGGCTGGAAACGGCGGGCAAGGGCGGGATCCTTCTCGACATGCTTGCGGTATTCATCGAGCGTGGTGGCGCCGACGCAGTGCAGTTCGCCGCGCGCCAGGGCAGGCTTCAGGAGGTTCGACGCATCCATGGCGCCGTCCGCCTTGCCGGCGCCGACCAGTGTGTGCATCTCGTCGATGAACAGGATGATGTTGCCACTGGCCGAGGTGACTTCGGAGAGCACGGCCTTCAGCCGCTCCTCGAATTCGCCGCGATATTTGGCACCGGCGATCAGCGCGCCCATGTCGAGCGCCATCAGTTGCTTGTCCTTCAGCGATTCCGGCACGTCGCCATTGACGATGCGCAGCGCCAGGCCTTCGGCGATCGCCGTCTTGCCGACGCCCGGCTCGCCGATCAGAACCGGGTTGTTCTTGGTGCGGCGCGACAGCACCTGAATGGTGCGGCGGATCTCGTCGTCGCGGCCGATGACCGGATCGAGCTTGCCCGCGCGTGCGTCCGCGGTGAGGTCGCGCGCGTATTTCTTCAGCGCGTCATAGCCTTGTTCGGCACTCGCCGAATCGGCGGTGCGCCCCTTGCGGACGTCGTTGATGACCTGGTTCAGCGCCTGTGCGGTGACGCCGGCCTTGGCCAGGATTTCGGCCGTCTTTGCCGATTTCTCCATGGCAAGCGCCTGCAGCAGCCGCTCGACGGTGACAAAACTGTCACCGGCCTTCTTGGCCAGGTCCTCTGCGGTCGAGAACACCTTGGCCAGCGGCTGCGCCAGATAGAGCTGGCCATTGCCACCCTCCACCTTGGGCATCGCCTCGAGCGCCGTCTCGACGCCGAGTTTGACGTCACGGACATTGCCGCCGGCACGCTCGATCAGCGACGCGGCCAGACCCTCGTCATCGTCGACGAGGACTTTCAGAATGTGTTCGGGAGTGAATTGCTGGTGGTTCCGGGAGAGCGCCATCGTCTGCGCGGACTGGATAAAGCCGCGCACGCGCTCGGAGTATTTCTCAAGGTTCATATTTGTCTCCTTCCATCACCGGCCCGCTTTGCGGCACCGGATCAGATTGCGGTGACGGATCCGCCCATTCGAGCCGGATCCTGTTCAGGCCAGATATGGTGCATAGGACGGGGTGTCTCAAGACGCCTTGATGTCGGTCAATCCATATTATTCCCCGAGCATCCCAACCAAAACGGCGGAGATTGCTCCCCGCCGTTCGATGTCCTGCAGTGCCGCTCGATCAGTTGTCGATGTCGGCGATCACGGGTTCAGCGCTACCGCTTTCGCCCGGAGCCGCGGTCGTCTCACCGGCATCCGCATTGTCGCTGCCGCCCTCGACCTGATCGGGATTGGCTCGCGGACGGCGCGGGCGCCGTGGACGGCGGGCCGCACCGCTCTCGGCGGCCGCCTCATTGAGTTCGGCCTGGGCGGCCAGACCGGCTGGCGAGAAATTCTCGAACCGTGGAGCCGGCTCTGCTGCCGCGACAGTCTCGGACGGTGAAGCGGGCACTGCCTGGACTTCTGTCTGCCCCGAGGCCTCGTTGCGCTGCTGCTGGCCGCCCTGTTCGGCTGAAGAAGCATAGTCGCGCTGGCTGTTTTGGCCGTAGCCGCCGTTAGGGCGGCGATCGCGATGACGCCCGCCATCGCGGCCGCCATTGTTGCGCCCGCCACCGTCACGCCCGCCACCGTCACGGTTGTCGCGACCGCTTTCCCGGTTCAGCGCAACTTCCGCCGGCATGCCCTCGATCACTGGCTGCGGGCCGGCGCCATGGTTGACCACCGGAATTTGCGGATCGGAACCGGCGTTGCCGCTGCTATTGCCCGCCCCGCTATTGCCAGCTCCGCTGTTGCCGGCCCCGCTGTTGCCGGCATTGTCGAACTCGTCGCGATCCTCATCGCCGTCCTCATCGAACTCGTCGCGCGACTGCTGGACGTTCTGGATCGGCATCTGCGCCTGTGCGGCGGCAATGATGCGGTTGTAGTGTTCGGCGTGCTGGAGGTAGTTCTCCGCCATCACCCGGTCGCCGGAGCTTTGCGCGTCACGGGCCAGGGTGGCGTATTTTTCGGCGATCTGCTGAGCCGATCCCCGGATCTTCACGTCCGGGCCGTTGCTCTCGTAATTGCGCGTTAGCGGATTCGGGCCCTTGCGGTTGTTGTTGTTGTTATTGTTGTTCCCACCGCCGCCGCCATTGTTGTTGCGACCGCGCATGCGCCTGTTCTGCTGTTGTGGCCTCATTCGACTCTCTTCATTTTGAAATTTTCGAAAAACTCTTCACGAACGGAGGCGCTCATGCAGCCAGCCGTTTCGTTTCTTCACCGGCGTTCGCCCGCATCGATTGCGTTGGCGCCACGTGCCATCCTGTTCCGGTTACATCACTTGCCGGACGATTCCCGCACGAAGCTTGGGCGTCGTTTGCGCAAGAAGGCAGCTATATCCAAGGAAACCGAATCGCTAAGAGCACTGCCTGCTTCGTCTCATCCGGTTAGGCGACCCTAGCCGCATTCCCCGGTATTGCCAAGCGCTTTTTTTGCACTGCGTCAAGACGTTGCCCGCTGAAAAACAAGAACCCTGTCGTTTCCGCCGAGATCGCCAAACACCTCGCCGCCCGCGTAACCGGCCGCGCGAAATATATCGTCGACGTCGTTGCTTTGTGTGTGGCCGATCTCGACCGCAATTCTGCCTTCGGCTTCCAGAAATCTTGCCGCCTCTGCGGCGATGACCCTATAGGGGTTCATCCCATCCACGCCACCATCCAGGGCAACACGCGGGTCGAAATCGCGGACCTCGTCCTGCAGATTTCCAATCTCTTGAGTTGGTATATAGGGAGGGTTTGCGGCAATTACATGGTGCCGCCCGGAAACTTTTTCGAACCAGTCCGATTGGACCGTCGTGAACCGATCGCCGAGCCCGAGCTGCCCGGCATTGCGGGCCGCCATTGCCAGCGCGCCGGCGGAAATGTCGACACCGGTGGCCGTCGCGGCCGGCACGACGCTCAGCAGCGCCAGGGCGATGGCGCCCGTCCCGGTGCCGAGATCGAGGATGCGGCATGCACCCTCCCGCGCGACCATTGCCTTGACGAAGGGCAGCACCGCCTCGACCAGCGTTTCGGTGTCCGGCCGCGGCTCCAGCGTCTCCGGCGACAGCGACAGCCGCAAACCGTAGAATTCGCGATAGCCGAGGATGCGATGCACCGGCTCGCCACCGGCTCGCCGTCTCAGGGCGCCGTCGATCGCGGCGACGGCGCCGCCGTCGATCTTGCGCTCGGGGTCGGCAATGGCCTGCGTGCGCGTCGTGCCGGAATAATGCTCGACGATCAGCCGCGCATCGAGCGCGGCATCATCGATACCGGCCGCGGCAAGCCTGGCCCGCGCCTTCCGCAGCAGCGGCCCCAGCGCCTCGGGCGGATGGTCAGCCATCGAGGCCTATATCGGCCAGCAGCTTCGACTGGTGATCGGCAATCAGCGCATCGATGACTTCATCGAGTTCACCCATCATCACCCGGTCGAGCTTGTAGAGCGTCAGGTTGATGCGATGGTCGGTGACGCGGCCTTGCGGAAAATTATAGGTGCGGATGCGCTCCGAGCGGTCGCCGGAGCCGACCTGCGACTTGCGCGATTCGGAACGCTCCTCGTCCGCCTTGCTGCGCTCCATGTCATAGAGCCGGGCACGCAGGATCTGCATGGCCTTGGCCCGATTCTGGTGCTGCGACTTCTCCGCCTGCACCACCATGATACCGGTCGGCAAATGGGTGATGCGGACCGCGGAATCGGTGGTGTTGACGTGCTGGCCGCCGGAGCCTGAGGCGCGCATCGTGTCGATGCGGATGTCCTCGGCCCTGATGTCGATGTCGACCTCTTCCGCCTCCGGCAGCACGGCGACTGTGGCGGCGGAGGTGTGGATGCGTCCGCTGGCCTCGGTTGCCGGCACACGCTGGACCCGATGCACCCCGGACTCGAATTTCAGATGGGCGAACACACCCTTGCCTGAGATCGTGGCGATGATTTCCTTGAAGCCGCCGGCATCGCCGTCACTCGCCGATACCGTTTCGAACCGCCAGCCGCGTTCGGCGGCGTAGCGCTCATACATACGAAACAGGTCGCCGGCGAAAAGTGCCGCCTCGTCGCCACCGGTGCCGGCGCGGATTTCGAGGATGGCGTTCTTGTCGTCGGCGGCATCCCTGGGCAGGAGCAGGATCTGGATGTCCTTCTGCAGCGCCTCGATGCGCTCCTCGACGCCGGGCAGATCGGCTTCGGCGAGCGCCCGCATCTCGGCGTCGGTGCCCTTGTCGGCGAGCATCGCTTCGAGGTCGGCCTGCTCATGCTCGGCCGAGCGCAATTGCCTGACCTTGGCCACCATGTCCTGCAACTCGGCATATTCGGATGCCATCTTCACATAGGCATCCGGCGCCGGTCCGGCCGACATCTGCGCTTCGAGCATCTCGAAACGCTTGACGACTTGATCCATACGATCGCGGGGCAAATTGACCATGATGACGTGCTACAACGGGATCGAGCGGTCGTCGGCAAAGGCCTGCAGCAACGCTCGCATCGGCAGCCCTTGCGCCGGCGCCATCAGATTGTCGTCGAAGAAAGCCTCCAGTTCCTCCAGCGGCAGCTCGGTCAGCATCGCCTTGACCGGGCCGATCGAGGCTGGCGACATCGAGATCGAGCGGAAACCAAGGCCGATCAGCGCCATCGCCGAGATCGGCTTGCCGGCGAGTTCACCGCACAGGGTGACGGGCGTATGGTTGCGGGCGCCGGCGTCGGCGATCTGCTTGAGCACGCGCAGGAACGGCGCCGACAACGTATCGAAGCGGTTGGCCAGTTGCGTGTTGCCGCGGTCGACCGCCATGACGAACTGGAACAGATCGTTCGACCCGACCGAGACGAAGTCGACCGCCTTCATCAATTCGTCGAGCTGGAACAGAAGCGACGGCACTTCCAGCATGGCGCCCAGCTTGAGACTGGTCGGCAGATGGTGGGCGAAGCGTGAGAGGTGCCGCACCTCGCGGTCGATGATTTCGCGCGCCTGGGCGATCTCGCCAAGCTCGGTCACCATCGGCAGCATCAGCTTAAGCTCGCGCCCGCCGCTGGCCTTGAGCAAGGCGCGGATCTGTGTGCGCAGCAAGCCCGGCCGGTCGAGCGTCAGGCGGATCGCCCGCCAGCCGAGCGCCGGATTCTCTTCCTGGATCGCGCCCTTGAAGTAGGGCAGCACCTTGTCGCCACCGATGTCGATGGTGCGGAAGGTGACCGGCTTGCCGCGCGCGGCCTCGAGCACGTCGCGATAGAGTTTTTCCTGGGCTTCGGCGCGTGGAAAGGTCGAGGCGACCATGAACTGCAGTTCGGTGCGGAACAGGCCAATGCCGGCAGCGCCCGACTCGACCAGCTGCGGCAGGTCGACGGCAAGCCCGGCATTCATCAGCAGATCGACCTGGACACCGTCCCTGGTCGCCGACGGCTTCTTGCGCAGCTCGCGGTAGACCTCCTGGCGGCGCGCCCGGAACCGCACTTTTTCGGCATAGGCGGCTTCGAGATCGGATTGCGGCCGCAGATGGATCGCGCCTTCCTCGCCGTCGACGATGATGGGGTCGCCGTTTTCCGCCATGGAAACGGCGCCCTTCATCTGGCCGGCGACGGGTATTCCCATGGCCCGCGCGACGATGACGACATGGCTGGTCGCCGCGCCATCCTCGAGCACCAGGCCGCGCAGCTTGTCGCGGGGATAGTCGAGCAGTTCAGCGGCGCCCATCGAGCGGGCGACGATGATGGCGTCCTTCGGCAGCGAGGCGGCGACATCCTCGGGTCCACGTCCCATCAGCTGGCGCAACAGCCGGTTGGCGAGATCGTCGAAATCGCTCATCCGCTCGCGCAGATAGGGATCGGTCATGTGCAGCATGCGGGCGCGCATGTCGCTCTGCACCTTTTCCACCGCCGCTTCCGCTGTCAGGCCGTTGCGGATCGCCTCTTCCAGGCGCCGTACCCAGCCGCGGTCGTTGGCGAACATCCGGTAGGCCTCCAGCACCTGGCGATGCTCGCCCTCGAAGGCGACATCGCGGCGCTCCAGCATGTCGTCGATCGAGAGCCTGAGCGAACCGAGCGAGGCTTCGAGCCGCCGGACCTCTTCCTCGCTGTCCTCGTTGAACAAATTGGTGACGACGATGCGCGGCTCGTGCAGCACGACATGGCCAAGCCCGACGCCGTCGTTGAAAGACAGGCCGGTGAAGCTCACGGGCCGGCGCAGGTCGAGTTCGAGGCCAGGCCGGGTCAGCCGCGCCAGATCGCCGGTGGCGATCATCTCGGCGATGACCATGGCGGTGGTTTCCAGCGCCTCGACCTCGTCGTCGCGGTAATGGCGCATGGTCTTGTTCTGGACGACCAGGACGCCCAGCGTGCGCCCTGCCCGCAGCACCGGGACGCCGAGGAAGGAATTGTAGATCTCCTCCCCGGTCTCCGGCAGGTAGGCGAAGGCCGGGTGTTCCTGCGCGTTGGACAGGTTGAGCGGCCTGGCACTTGCCGCGATCGTGCCGACCAGGCCTTGCCCCAGCCGCAGCTGCGCCAGGTGGACGGCGTTCGGGTTCAGACCTTCGGTGGCGTAGAGTTCGAGCACCGAATCGGCGCGCAACACGTAGAGCGAGCACACTTCGGCGACCATATTGGAGGCGATGTCGCGCACGATACGGTCAAGCCGCTCCTGCGGCTCCAGCGGCTCCTGCATGAGCTCGCGGAGCCGCTTCAGCAAAACGCGCGGGCCGCTGGCCTGGTCACGCATCGCGGCTTCTTCTCCAATGAAACACCTGCCGGCGCAGTTTCCGCCGCGGCCGGCATGCACGCAACAACTGATTCAGTCTTGCTACTGCTTATCCAGACCGTAGACGGAATGCAAAGTGCGAACCGCAAGTTCCGTATACGGACCGTCGATCAGTATCGAAATCTTGATCTCGGAGGTGGTGATGGCGCGGATGTTGATCGCCTTGTCGGCCAGCGCCTTGAAGGCGGTGGCGGCAACACCCGCATGGCTCCTCATGCCGATGCCGATGACCGAAACCTTCGACATGCCGGCCTCCGACTGCACGACATCGTAGCCGATCTCGGCTTTCAGCCGGTCGAGCACGGCCAGCGCCTTGTCGACATCGCCCGACGGCACGGTGAAGGTCATGTCGGTCAGCTTGCCGTCCTCGGAGATGTTCTGGACGATCATGTCGACATTGATGTTGGCCTCGGCCAGCGGGCCGAAGATGCCGGCGGCGACGCCTGGCCGGTCGCCGACACGGCGCAACGAAATCTGCGCCTCGTCCTTGGCGTAGGCAATTCCGGTGACGACCTGCTGTTCCACGATCTCTTCCTCGTCGCAAATGAGCGTTCCCGGAGGATTGAGCAAATCCCCCATTCCGGGCGCATCGGGATCGTCGAAGGACGACCGCACGAAGGTGCGCACCCTGTGCACCATGGCAAGCTCGACCGAACGCACCTGCAGAACCTTGGCGCCGAGCGAGGCCATTTCAAGCATTTCCTCGAAGGAGATCTTGGCCAGCCGGCGCGCCTTGGGCTCGATGCGCGGATCGGTGGTGTAGACCCCGTCGACGTCGGTGTAGATGTCGCAGCGGTCAGCCTTGACCGCCGCGGCTATGGCAACGGCACTGGTGTCGGAGCCGCCGCGGCCAAGCGTTGCGATGCGGTTGTCTGGCCCGATGCCCTGGAAACCGGCGATGACCGCCACCTGCCCTTCGCCGAAGCGCTTGACCAGGAAGGCGCCGTCGATGTCGAGAATGCGCGCCGCGCCATGGGCGTTGTCGGTCTTGATCGGGATCTGCCAGCCCTGCCAGGAGCGCGCATGCACACCCATGTTCTGCAAGGTGATGGCAAGCAGGCCGGCCGTGACCTGTTCGCCGGAAGCGACGACCGCGTCATATTCGCGTGCGTCATGCATCGGTGAGGCTTCGCGCGTCCAACCAACCAGTTCATTGGTTTTGCCGGCCATCGCCGAAACCACCACCGCCACCTCGTGGCCGGCGTCGACCTCGCGTTTGACGTGACGCGCCACATTGCGGATGCGGGCGATGTCGGCGACGGAGGTTCCGCCGAATTTCATCACGATACGCGCCATGGAAGCGAAATGCCTTTGACTGGAGTCGGCCCGAGGCCGAAAACGGGGAAAAGCGCCCGGCTGGCGCCGGCCGCTGAATGCGCGGCCTCCTTAACCAAATGAGGAAGGTTTCGCAAGGCTGACGGCGAATTGCGCAACAAAACGGCATATTGCCTTCCAGGCCGGCGCCGCTTACCAAATGCTGCCTGCGGTAATTCCTTTTGGTTCGGCATAACAGATGATTGCTCGTCTTCGGCGCGCCATTCAATTGCAGCCGCTCCCGATTATTGCCGGCTTCGCCACGCTGGCGCTGATCGTCGGCGCCCGTGCCGTGCTCGTCGAGAGCCAGAGGGCCAATCGTGCCGCCGCGCGCGAGACAATCGAATACCAAGAGCAGCTTTCCGGGCTGCTTTCACTGGCGCAAGACGCCGAGAGTGGTGAGCGCGGCTACCTGCTGACCGGTGAAAAATCCTATCTGGAGCCGTACCGGAGGGCCGTCGAGGCAATTCCGGGACAACTGGCACGGATCGACAGCGCGACTGCTCCCGACGATCAGATCGCCCAGCAGATCGGCCACATCAAGGCCGCGCTTTCAAAACAGCAGGCTGAGCTGGCCGAGACCATAGCTCTCTACGATCGAGGCGATGCGTCAAAGGCCCTGCAACTGGTCCGCAGCGGCCAGGGCAAGTCAGCCATGGACGACATCCGCGCCAGCATGGATACGATCCGGCGTATTGGCGCCGCCGCGGTGGCCGCGCGCGACGAGCATACCGACCAGGTCGAGGCCTGGTTGCGCATCGGCTCGCTGGCTGCGTTGCTGGGGATTTTCCTGCTTGGCGTCTACACCATCCGTCAATCCCGCCGCCGCTTCCGCGAGGTGGTCGTCGCCCAGGAAGAGCTGATGCGCAAGAACATCGAGCTCGGCAACGAGATCCAGACGCGTGAAAAGGCCGAATCCCAGATACGCCAGATGCAGAAGATGGAAGCCGTCGGGCAGTTGACCGGCGGGATCGCTCACGACTTCAACAACATGCTGGCGGTCATCCTCAGCGCCATGAACCTTGCCCAGCGCAAGCTGAAGCGAGGCGAACATGACATCGAAAAGCTCGTCGAAGCCGCGACGGACGCGACCAGCCGTGCCGCCAACCTGACCTCGCGCTTGCTTGCCTTCTCCCGCCTGCAGCCTCTGGCGCCGCAGGTTGTCGACACCAACCGGCTGTTGACCGGCATGTCCGATCTTCTGCGCCGTGCCCTGGGTGAAGGCATCAGCATCGAAACCGTGCTGGCGGGCGGCCTGTGGAAAATCCACGCCGATCCCAACCAGCTCGAGAACGCGATCCTCAATCTGGCCGTCAATGCCCGCGATGCCATGGAGAATGATGGCAAGCTGACCATCGAGACCGTCAACAGCCACCTCGACGAGGCCTATGCATCGACGCACGCCGACGTCGCGCCTGGCCAATATGTGATGATCGCGGTTACCGACACCGGTGCGGGCATGTCGCCTGAGATCATCACCAGGGCCTTCGAGCCCTTCTTCACGACCAAGCCGGTCAGCAAGGGCACGGGACTTGGACTGAGCCAGGTGTTCGGCTTCGTCAAACAGTCGGGCGGCCACGTCAAGATCTACTCCGAGCCCGGCGAAGGCACGACGATCAAGATCTATCTGCCCCGATTTTTCGGACCAGGAGAGCCGGCAGCGCCCGCCGGGCGCGAGAAGAGCGCCGTCAAGATCACCGAGACGATCCTCGTCGTCGAGGACGACGCCCGCGTGCGGGCTTCCACGACGGAAATCATGCGCGAACTCGGCTACACCGTCATCCATGCGGCGGGCGGACAAGAGGCCCTTCAGAAGCTCGCCGCGACACCCGGCATCGCCCTGCTTTTCACCGACGTCGTCATGCCGGTGATGAATGGCCGCAAGCTCGCCGAGGAAGCGCTCGCGCGCCAGCCCGGGTTGAAAGTGGTCTTCACCACAGGCTTCACCAGGAACGCCGTGGTCCACAACGGCGTGCTCGATCATGACGTGCACTTCCTGGCCAAGCCGTTCACCATCGAGCAACTGGCGGCGAAGCTGCGCGAGGTGCTGGACACGAAATAGGCTGGCCTTTGGTCGGTCCAGTCACTTTGTCAGCATTGAAAATTGTTGCCTTGACATTCGATGCCTCACGCCCGACTTCCTAGCGTCCGAGGAGACCAACCGATGCCTGAGCCCCGACGATCGACGATCGATGCCGGAGAAGTGGAACGCTTTTCCGCCCTTGCCGCCGAATGGTGGAACCCGAACGGCAAGTTCCGTCCGCTGCACAAATTCAACCCGGTTCGGCTTTCCTATATCCGCGACCAGATCGCGGCGCGCTTCGGCCGCGACCCGCGCGCGGCGCGGCCTTTCGAGGGCCTGCGTATCCTCGACATCGGCTGCGGCGGTGGCCTTTTGTGCGAGCCGATGGCGCGGCTCGGCGCCGATGTGGTCGGAGCGGATGCCTCCGGAATAAACATAGAAGTGGCGAAACTGCATGCCGCCGAAGGCAATGTGAGCGTGGACTATCGCGCCACGACGGCAGAAGATCTCGCCGACGCCGGCGAGAAATTCGATGTCGTCCTCAACATGGAAGTGGTCGAACATGTCGCCGACATCGACCTGTTCGTCGCCAAATGCGGCGAGATGGTCAAGCCCGGCGGCATCATGTTCGTGGCCACCATCAACCGCACGCTGAAGGCGCTCGGCCTGGCCATCATCGGTGCCGAATATGTGTTGCGCTGGTTGCCGCGCGGCACCCATCAGTTCGGCAAGCTGGTGCGCCCGGAAGAGCTGGAAAAGGCGCTTGGCGCCGCCGGCCTGACCATCATCGACCGCACCGGCGTCTCCTACAATCCGCTTGCCGACCGCTGGTCGCGGTCGAAGGACATGGACGTCAACTACATGGTGCTGGCGGAGAAGGGATCGGTCTGAACAGCCAATCCTCCCGCCGAAACGCACGGCCGGGGCCGGCGGCGAGGCCAAAGAAGCTTAGGCGGCCTGGTTCTGCGCCCTCGCAGCGGTCTGGCTCTGCGCCTTTGTGGTGATGAACACGCCGGCTGTGATGATGACGGCGCCGATCCAGGTCAGCGGCTGATAGTTTTCGCCAAGGAAGATCGTACCGGCAAACAAGCCGACGGCCGCCGCGACATAGCCGATCTGGCTGAGATAGACCGGGCCGCCCACCGCCTGCAGCCGGAAGAAGAAAGCAAACATCGCCGATGCCGAGGCCATCTGCGCCACTGCGGTGAGCGGCACGGTGCCAAGCTGGATGAAGGCCTTGCCGCCAAACAAGGTCACGATGCCGACGAGCAGCATCGCCGCCGACGCCAGATGGCTGCCGACCGCGAGTTCGATAGGACCGGTCCCTTCCGGCCAGTCGATGGTGCGGTAGATGTTGCCGGCAGCGAGACTGACGGGAATGAGCAGGCCAATGATGACCCAGACGATTTCCGCCGGCTGGCCGGCCTCGCCACGCGTCGCCGCCACCATGACCGCGCCAACGAAGCCGACGGCGATGCCGGCGATGCCCAGCATGTTGGGGCGCCGGACACCGAGCAGGATCGAAAACACCAGCGTGACGACCGGCGACAGCGTGAACATGATGCCGGTGTAGCCGGCGCCCAGATGTGGAATGGCCGAAAACATCAGGAGATTGGGGACGGCATAGGACACGGCGGCGGTGACGAAGAAATAGCGCAGTTTGTGCGCGGTGAGCCGGATGCGCTGGCCGCGCAGGAGCAATACGGCGAGAAGCACGCCGCCGGCGCCGAGCGAGACGACGAAGGCCCAGACCATGGCCGGCACGCCGGCCGCCGTGGCGAGCTTGCCGAAAGGCAGCGTCAGGCCAAGCAGGCCGCCGGTGACGACCAGCAGGCCGAGCGCCGAATCCCAGAGAGGTTTCATCGAATGATCCTGTCGCTGCGAGGTCGCGCTTGGCGATCACTCTAACTTAAAGTAAGATAGCGCAAAGATTCTTAACGTCAAGATACTTTGCGGTGAGACACATGGACCGTGCGGCGAGAGCGATAGAGCAGTGGCGGAAGGAGCGGCCGGACCTTGACGTCACGCCGATGGGAGTGATCGGCCGCCTGAATGAAGCGTCCTCGCTGATCGCGCGCGACCGTCTCGCGCCGCTCTTCGCCCGCTTTGACCTGCAGTCCGGCGAATTCGACGTGCTGGCGACATTGCGCCGGTCCGGCGCTCCCTACGCCCTGACGCCAACCGAGCTTTACGAAGCGACGATGGTCACATCCGGGGCCATGACCGCCCGACTCGACCGGTTGGAGAAGGCTGGGCTCACCCAGCGCGCGCCGCACCCCAGCGACCGGCGCGGTGTCGTCGTGCAGCTCACTGCGAAAGGCCGCGAGTTGATCGACGAGGCGCTCACCGCCCACGTCGCCAACGAGCATGAAATCCTAGCCGGCCTGACCAGCGCCGAGCGGGAAACGCTGGCCAGACTGCTGGAAAAGTTGATCGTGAGCACGAGGTGAACAACAGCGGGCGACTCAGAGCCGGGCCGAAGCAATTGACCAATTCGGCCGACCGAAAGCGCTTCCGACTTATCGTTTGGCGCTTCCGCGCCGCCGCCATCGCGCGATGGACGCAACCATTTCCGCGATCCAGCGCGGCGTACCCAGGTAGATCAAGGCATCTCTCGCCCCGGCAATCTGCCGGTTATTGAACGCAGTATCGGAATAGTCCACAGACCCGTTTTGCCTGGCCTCAACCCATCGGCGAATGCCGGTTCCGTTCGCCAATTTGGCAGCAAAGGCCAGCTCGCGCCCCATGCAGATACCTTCCAACCGGTCGCGCAATTCTTCGTCATAGCCGATAGCCCAATGGTGGAGACGCGCATGCGTGGCCTCATGCACGATGGCACCGGCCACCTCCTCAACCGATATGTGCTCGGCTGCGAGGAACCGTTCATCGAGCTCGCAGGTCGACGTCGACTGTATAAACTGGCCTGCCGCGCCCGCTATGGTGGTGATCCAAATCCGACTGAGATCCCTGACTACCTGTCGGTATCGAATAGGATCGACGCCGCGTATCAGCTGCAGCGCGGCTACGACTTTATCTACGTCACGACCGCCCTTGTCAGCATCATAGAGAATCAGCATTCCCTCGACGGTTCTCTTGTCGCTGAACCTGACGCCTAACCGGTCAAAAGCTGAACTGAACGATAGTTTTGGGGCCAGTTGCTTTTCGGCCCTCCGGGGCCGTTGCGAGGCCGCCCGGGATTTCAGTGCCGGTCCTCCGGAAAGCTCGGGATCGGCATGAAATCGACGCCGTCCTCGGCAAGGCCCTTGGCCTCTTCCAGCGTCGCCTCGCCATAGATGCCGCGCGCGTCGGTTTCGCCGAAGTGGATCTTGCGCGCTTCCTCGGCGAACTTGTCGCCGACATAGTCGGCATTCTCGCGCACCTTCTCGGCCATCGCCTTCAGTTGCGCCATGGCCTGCTTCTGCGCCTCGCCCATCGCAAGGGCTATGGTTTCCTGCTTGCGGGCCGTGGAAACGGCCGGCGCCATCAGGGCCTTCTCAACCTTGTGCGAACCACAGCTTGGGCAATCGACAAAGCCGCGCTTCTTTTGCGTATCGAAGTCGTCATTGCTGCGAAACCAGCCCTCGAACTGGTGCTCGTTTTCGCAGATGAGGGAAAAGCGGATCAAGAGGCGGCACCCCTGAGACGCGGCGCCTCGCCGGCATCGATGGTGAAATCCCGCGCATTTTTCAAATTGGGGATCTTCTTGCGCGCGGCAATCGACTGCGCCGGGTCGATCTCGGCGACGATCACGTCAGGCTCGTCATGAGCGGCTTCCGCGATGATGCGGCCCCACGGATCGACGATCAGCGAGTGCCCATAGGTCTCGCGGCCGTCTTCATGCAGGCCACCCTGCGCGGCGGCGACGACAAAAGCACCGTTCTCGATGGCGCGCGCTCTCAGCAGCACATGCCAGTGCGCCTCGCCGGTCTGGCGGGTGAAGGCGGCGGGCACGGAAAGCAGGTCGGCGCCGGCCATCGCCTCGGCGCGGAACAGTTGCGGAAAACGCAGATCGTAGCAGACGGCAAAGCCGAGCTTCGCGCCCCCGATCCCGGTGACGACGGCCTCCGTGCCGGGCTCGTAGGCGGCCGATTCACGCCAGCTCTCGCCATTGTCGAGATCGACGTCGAACATGTGGATCTTGTCGTAAGTGGCGAGCGTCGCGCCATCGGGGCCGAACAGGAGCGCGCGGTTGGCGAGTTTGCCGTCGGCGCGCAGGATCGCGGTCGAGCCGATATGCAGGAACACGCCGAGTTCGCGCGCCAGCTTGCGCGCCGTCGAGACGACGATGTCCTTGTCCTCGGAGGTGAAGGACGCGGCGCGCGCTTGCCTGTCGCGGATCAGCGCGCCGGTCATCTCCGGCGTCTGGATATAGGTCGCGCCCTGGCCGGCCGCCTCGCGCACCAGCCGCTCCATGTCGGCCGCATTGCGTTCGGGGCTCTCGCCCGAACGCATCTGCACTGCCGCCGCCTTGAAAACACTCATTGTCATACCCTCAAATCGACGAACCGTTGGCGAGCAGTTTGTCCAGTCGGCCTTCTGCCTCCAGTTCGTGGAGGTCGTCGCAGCCGCCGACATGCGTGTCGCCGATGAAAATCTGCGGAAAGGTCGTGCGCCCGCGAGCCCGCGACATCATCTCCTGGCGCAGTTCCGGTGAGAAGGAAGCGTCGTGCTCGGTATAGGCAACACCCTTGCGCTCCAGCAGCCGCTTGGCCGCCGTGCAATAGCCGCACATCATGCGCGTATAGATCGTGACATCGACCATGACGAATTCCGCTTCCGTTGCCGACTTATATAGTCGCGGACTCGTCCGCCCGGAAGTCCCCCGGCAACACGCGGGCAAAGGTCAGCACGTCGACGGCGGCGGCGCCTCCCCTTTTCAGCGCCTTGGTGGCGGCACGCACGGTGGCGCCGGTGGTGTAGACATCGTCGATCAGAAGCACCCGGCGGCCGGCAATCTCGATCTCGGCCTCGGCGGGCACGCGAAAGGCGGCGCGCACGTTTTCCTCGCGCTCCTGCCGCTCCAGTCCGACCTGCTGGCGCGTGAGTTTGACACGACGCATGGCGGAAGGCGCGAAAGACAGCCCGCTGAGCTCGCAAACCGCGCGCGCCAGTTCCGCCGATTGGTTGAACCGCCGCCGGAAAAAACGGCGCCAATGCAGCGGCACAGGCACCACCACATCCGCGTCGGCGATGAGGTCGGCGCCCACGCGGACCATCCACCGCGCCATCCAGGGAGCGAGATCCGTGCGGTCCTGGTATTTCAGCCCTTGCACCATCTGGCGGGCAACACCGGAATAGGCGACCGCTGCCCGCGCCCGTTCGAAGGGCGGCGGATCGGCGATCGCCTCCGCCGACAGAAAACCCTCGCCCATGTGGTGGGTGAACGGCGTGCCCATCACCGGGCACCAGGGCCGCTCCAGCAGCCGCAGCTTCGGCCAGCAGGCGCCGCACAGCACGCCGGGCTGCGAGACCTGCCGGCGGCAACCGGCGCAGACCGGTGGAAACAGGATCCTCGCTGGCCAGCCCAAAACCGAGCGAGCTGCCGACCGGGCTGCCGATCCAGCCAGCTTCCTGATCTCGTCGGACTTGATCTTGGGCATCGGATCGGCCACGTGGTTGGTTTCTCGTCGCCACTATACGAACCATATCAGGGCGCGGACATACAAGGACCCATCCCTTGCAGCCTATAATGGATACCTCTCTGTGGCTGGCGCACAAGCGGCGCGCGCTGATCCATCCGGTTGACGGTGCCGACTTCCTCATGCATCGCGCCGCCGAGGACCTTGCCGACCGGCTGGGCGCCGTCGAGCGCAGGTTCGCCAAGGCGGCGGTGCTGTTTTGCCAGACCTCGGCCGCGGCCGACGTCCTTGCGCGGAGCGGCAAGGTAGCGGACATCGCCCGTGTCGAGATGGACGCGGCTTTCCTGAATGGTGCCGCCGGTTTGATTGCACCGCTGGAGACCGTGCCGTTCGAGCCGCAGGGTCTCGATCTGGTGGTGTCGCTTTTGTCGCTGCAGGCGATGAACGACATCCCGGGCATGCTGATCCAGATCCGCCGCGCCCTGCGGCCGGACGGACTTTTCCTGGGCGCCTTCGCAGGCGCCGGCACGCTTGCAGAACTGCGCGAAAGCCTGCTTGCCGCGGAAACCGACATCTACGGTGGCGCCAGCCCGCGCATCATCCCGTTCACCGATGTGCGTGACGCCGGCGCACTGCTGCAGCGCGCCGGTTTCGCGCTGCCGGTCGCCGACGTCGAGACGGTGACCGTGCGCTATGCCAACCTGTTTGCGCTTATGGCCGATCTGCGTGCCATGGGCGAAACCACCGCGCTTGCCGATCGTAGCCGGCGGCCAGGCTCACGCAGGTTGTTTGCCCGCGCTGCGGAAATCTACGCCGAACGCTTTTCCGATCCCGATGGTCGCATCAGGGCAAGCTTCTCGATTGTCTGGATGTCAGGCTGGGCGCCCGACGCGTCGCAGCAAAAGCCGCTGAAACCCGGTTCGGCCAAGGTTTCGCTAAAGACTATATTGGAGGATCCTGAAGGACATTGACCCGTTCGCGGGCACTAGCTCTAGGGGGCGAAGGCGTTGGCAAGTCTGCTGGAATCGTCGCTGAACAGCCAGGTAATCGAATTGAAGACCTGGCTGATACCGCCGATGATCGTCAGCGACAACACGCAGACAATCAGGCCGTATTCGACGGCCGTGGCGCCGTTTTCGTCCTTCAGAAAGCGCAGCAGCACTGTTTTCATCACTCAATTCCCTCTTGCCGCGACCTTACCGCCGATCTGTTAAGAAAGGTTAACGGCAAAGGCTTAACAGGCGATGAAATCGCCGCCTTTCGGAAATGTCTTAACCTTTGTCAGCAGTCGCCACTGCGTTTGCCATCGGAGCGGATAATACAGACCCCATCGGGCGCGGCCTGCAGCACGCTGCGGCGCACCGTATAAGTGCTGCGATGGCCGATCGAACCGGTGGCCGCCATGTCGAGGCCGGGGAAGTCATCGCGAGCCGTTTGCGAACGCGTCTGGCTGTCGAGGAAAGGGGTCGCGATCAGCGCCAGCGCCACCGCGGCCGATCCGAACAGCAGCGTGACCCGCAGGACCCCCATGCCAGCATCGGCGGCACGAAAACCGCGGTCGGGCCGGATCGAATCCCAATCCCTGTCCAGGCTCATTCTATCGCTCCCCAACGAATGGCGGCTGCCGCACGAAAACGGCCATGCATCAATTTTTCATGATGAGATAAATCTTCCATTAACGCTGGCCGATATGGACCGTGGTCCGGTCAGACCTCAAAGAAGATCGATGAGGAACGGGATCAATGGCGCATCGGCCGGCGGCATCGGATGGTCGCGCATCTGTTTGGGCCGCACCCATTTCAGCGCCTGCCCTTCCCGCGGCTGGGCGATGCCGCGGAAGCGGCGGCAGACGAATAGCGGCATCAGCAGATGGAAGTCGCCATAGGAATGGCTTGCGAAGGTCAGCGGCGCCAGGCAGGGGATCTCGGTTTCGATGCCGATCTCCTCATGCAGTTCACGGACGAGGCATTGCTCCGGCGTCTCGCCGGCTTCGACCTTGCCGCCGGGAAACTCCCACAGGCCGGCAAGTTGTTTGCCTTGCGGTCGCTGTGCCAGCAGCACCCGGCCGTCGACGTCGACCAACGCGCATGCGGCGACCAGGAGCAGGCGCTTGCCGCCGGATGCCAGATTATTCATGTCCGGGCGGCCGGCGGTAATGATAGCGATAGACTTCCTCGAAGCCGAGCGCGCGGTAGAGCGCCAGTGCAGGCGCGTTACCGGCCTCGACCTGCAGCCAGGCTTCCCGCGCGCCGCGCAGCCTCGCCCATTTCAGCGCCGACAGGATCAGGTTGCGGCCGTGGCCCTTGTTGCGCGCCGCCTTGTCGGTGGCGATCTCGAACAGGCCGGCGAGATCGCCGTCATGCACGCAGATCAGCGTCGCCAGCGGCTCCGCTCCATCCTCCAGTGCGAACAGCCCGGCCTCGGGCTGGATAGCGCCGATGATCTCCGACAGGCCCGGCCGCAGCGATACATCCGAGCCGCTGACCTTGAGCGATGCGCCGATGAAGCGGCTGATGTCCTTGAGCGGAATCTGGTCCATGGCGGCGTCGAGCTGCGCGTCGGCCAACTGCAGCCGCATGACGAGCGATTCGTCGAACCGGCTCCAGCCCTCCTTGTCGAGATGGCTGGCAAGGTCGGGCCCGGAGAGTGGCGACATGCGGAACGTCAGCGGCCGGCCGTACGCGTCGAAACGGCGGCCCGCGCGACCGATGCGGTCGGCCATGTGCTGTATGTCGCCGGGATCGAGCGGATTGACCGAATTCAGCCGCTTTGCCGGATGGCCGGCGGTCAGGCGCACCACCCAGGTGCCGTCATAATGGACGGCGGCCGCGGGCCAGGCGCGAAAGCCGGCCGCCTCATAGCGGCGCACGGTCGCGAGCATGCTTGCCGGATGACGCGAAACCAAGGCGATCAGCTCCGGTAGTCGCCGTTGATGGCGACATATTCCTTGGTGAGATCGCAGGTCCACACCGTCGCCTTGCCGCGGCCGATGCCGATATCGGCGCGGATGCGGATGTCATCGCGCTTCATGTAGGCCGAGGTCGCGGCCTCAGAATACGCGGGATCGCGCTCGCCCTCATGCGCCAGTCTGTTGTCGCCGAACCAGATCGACAGAAGGTCGCGGTCGGCGGGCTCGCCGGCCTTGCCGACGGCCATGACGACACGGCCCCAATTGGCGTCCTCGCCGGCGACCGCCGTTTTGACCAGCGGCGAGTTGGCGATCGACAGCGCGATGCGCTTGGCCGAACGGGCCGACTTGGCCCCGGTGACGGTGACCTCGACCTGCTTGCGGGCGCCCTCGCCGTCGCGCACAACTTGCAGCGCCAGCGATTTCAGCACCTTGCCGAGCGCCCGGCGGAACTGACCAAGGCGGGCATCTCTGGGATCGGTGATTTTAGGCGCGCCGCGCTTTGCCGCCTTGCCGGTGGCGAACAACAGCAGCGTATCGCTGGTCGAGGTGTCGCTGTCGACGGTCACCGCATTGAATGTCTTGGCCGTGCCCCGCGACAGCAAGTCCTGCAGGACCGGTGCCGCGATCGGTGCGTCGGTGGCGATGAAGGAGAGCATCGTCGCCATGTCGGGCGCGATCATGCCCGCACCCTTGGAAATGCCATTGATGGTGACATCGGTGTCGCCGAGCTTGACCGTCTGCGTCGCCACCTTCGGATAGGTGTCGGTGGTCATGATGGCCTTTGCCGCCTCGGTCCACAGGTCCGGCTTGCCGTCACTGACCAGCCCTGCGAGCAGATGGCTGAACTTGGTTGTGTCGAGCGGCTCGCCGATGACACCGGTCGAGGCCAGGAAAACCTCGCCTGGCGTGCAGCCGACGGCCTTTGCCGCAGCTTCGCCCGTCATCGCGGTGGATTCGCGGCCTTTCTTGCCGGTGAAGGCGTTGGCGTTGCCGGAATTGACGACCAGCACCCGCGCCTTGCCGGCGCCAAGGTTCTGCCGGCAGAAATCGACCGGCGCCGAGGGGCATTTCGACTTGGTGAACACGCCGGCGACCGCGGTCCCGGCGTCGAACACCATGGCCAGCAGATCCGTGCGGTTCTTGTACTTTATTCCCGCTTCGGCGGTGGCGATGCGCACCCCCTCGATTTCAGGCATCTTGGGGTATTTCTTCGGCGCGAGCGGCGAAATCGTTGTGGACATGGGACCTCGGGCGGGAAAATCGCAAGGGGAAGGCCGGTTTGCCCGATACGGCGCGCCGGTGCAAGCGCGTTTTCGTCGCTCCCGCCAGGGGCCAACCCGTTCAGGATGAAGCTTGCATTTCAAATCCGTTGGCGTCGCCGGGGTCCGTGGCGCTATGATCCTCCCATGTAACGGCCACCGCCTGATCACGGCGGCGCGCTACGTCAAAAACGGGTCGTTTCGTTTCATCGCCGGATCACTTATCATGCCGGCGAATTGAAACGAGGACCACAGGAATGGCCGAGGAGGCGGACACGGCGCGCAAATCGATCGGTGCGCGGCGCAATCCCGACAGCGCGGACGCCATTCTGGAGGCCGCCGAGGCAGTCCTCGTCGAAGCCGGTTATGCCGGTTTTTCGATCGAGGCGGTGGCGCGGCGCGCGCGGGCCGGCAAGCCGACCATATACCGCTGGTGGCCGAGCAAGGCGGCATTGCTGCTTGAGGTCTACCAGCGCCAGAAGCGCGTCGACGTGCCCGATACGGGAAAACTGGAAGAGGATCTCGTCGGCTTCCTGATGAACCTTTTCACGCACTGGCGCGAGACATCGTCGGGCAGCGTGTTCAGGTCGCTGATTGCCGAGGCGCAGTCGGATGAAACCGCGGCCAAAGCCCTTGCCGATTATGCCGGAGGACGCCGGACCCACACCGGCCAGATCATCGAGCGCGCCAAGGCAAGGGGCGAGATCGCCAGCGACATCGATCCGGGCGTGGTCGCCGACCTCGTGGCGTCCTACGCCTGGCGGCATCTCCTGACCAACCGGATCGACGAGTCCGAAGCGACGATCCGCAAGGTGGTCCGCTACCTCCTGCAAGGCATAGCGGCACCCGACAGGTAGGCATCGCTGGCACGTGCCAACGAAGAAGGGCGCGGCGCCTTTTGGCTGCCGCGCCCTTCTTTCGAGCCGTTCGGGCTTACTTGGCGCTTTCCAGCGCGTCGACGGTCTTCTTCAATTTGGCGTCGGGGATCTCGACCTTGGCGCCGGCGCGCAGCGACTTGACCAGCGCGAAATACTTGTCGCGGATGACGGCCTGCTTGGCCTGGTCCTTGACGTCGTCGAAGGCCGGCGGCTGCTTGGCGCGCTTGTCCTCGAGCTTGATGACATGCCAGCCGAACTGCGACTGCACCGGCTGCTCGGTGTACTTGCCGACATCGAGCGCGAACGCCGCCTTGTCGAATTCCGGCACCATCTGGCCAGGTCCGAACCAGCCGAGGTCGCCGCCATTGCTCTTGCCGCTCGGATCTGAGGTGTGTTCGTTGGCAAGCTTCTGGAAGTCGGCGCCGCCATCGAGCTGCTTGATGATCGCCTCGGCCTCTTCCTTCGTCTTCACGAGGATGTGACGGGCATGCACCTCGTTTACCGGCGGCGTGTTGGCGATTTCCTGGTCGTAGCGGGCGCGAACCTCGGCGTCGGTGACTTTGTCGACGACGCCCTTCTCGACCATTTCGCCATGCAGCGCGCGCTGCTGCAGGAAAGCCATGCGGCGCTGGAAGTCGGGATCCTTGTCGAGGCCAGTGGCGACCGCCTGGGCGGCCATGACGCGGATTTCGATGGCCGCCGAAAGGGCTGCCGCGCGGCGCTGTTCAGCCGGCAACTGCGCGAACTGCTGCGACAGCTCGCCTTCAGCGAGCACCAGATCGGCTTCGGTCAAAGGCTGGCCGTTGACGGTGGCGACCACGGCATTCGGGTCGACCGGCGCCGCGGCAGGTGCCGCCGCATCCGCCGGGGCGGCCGGTGCGGGAGTGGTCTCCTGCGCCATCGACGGCGACAGGCAAAGAGCCGACAGGCCGAGGACCAGGCCAAGGCTGGCAAGCGACGCACGGCTGAACAACAAGGACATAAGGATGACTCCGGTGAGGGATTGTGAGGAGGCGGCTTCCAGATCAGCCAGATTGTGGCGGAATTTGGCGCGACCGGCAGGGCCAGCGCGGCGTTGACATCAGTTGAGCCCCCTCTTATCTGTCCATCGACTTGGCGTCCAGAACCGTTTTCCGGGCGCTTTTTGTGTTTGCCCGTATTCAGGCGGTGCGTTCACGTGGATGTGATGGGGCCGGCCGGCGCCTGTCTCAAGATTGAGAATTCTATCGAAAGGACCATTGGATGGTCAGTCTCGGCGGTCTCGCCCGTAAGGTTTTCGGCTCCTCCAACGACCGTCGGGTCAAATCGACCCGCCCCCGCGTCGAGGCGATCAACGCCATGGAAGACGAGATGCGGGCGCTCTCCGACGCCGAGCTTGCCGGCCGCACGGAAAAATTCCGCCAGGACATCGCCAACGGCGCCAGCCTTGACGACCTGCTGATCCCGGCCTTCGCAACCGCCCGCGAAGCGGCGCGCCGCGTGCTTGGCATGCGCCCCTTCGACGTCCAGTTGATCGGCGGCATGGTGCTGCACAATGGCGGCATCGCCGAGATGCGCACCGGCGAGGGCAAGACCCTGGTCGCGACGCTGCCGGTCTATCTCAACGCGCTCGCCGGCAACGGCGTCCATGTCGTCACCGTCAACGACTACCTCGCCACCCGCGACTCCGAATGGATGGGCCGCGTCTACAAGTTCCTCGGCCTTTCGGTCGGCGTCATCGTCCACGGCCTGTCGGACGAGGAGCGCCGCGTCGCCTACGCCTCCGACGTCACCTATGCCACCAACAACGAGCTCGGCTTCGACTATCTGCGCGACAACATGAAGTATGAGCGCGCCCAGATGGTGCAGCGCGGTCACAATTACGCGATCGTCGACGAGGTCGATTCCATCCTGGTCGATGAGGCGCGCACGCCGCTGATCATTTCCGGTCCGCTCGAGGACCGTTCGGAAATGTACAACACCATCGACACCTTCATCATCCAGCTGCAGCCGCAGGATTATGAGATCGACGAGAAGCAGAAGACCTCGATCTTCACCGAGGAAGGCACCGAGAAGCTCGAGAACATGCTGCGAGATGCCGACCTGCTCAAGGGCGAGTCGCTCTACGACGTCGAGAACGTCGCCATCGTCCATCACGTCAACAACGCGCTGAAGGCGCATCGGCTGTTCCAGCGCGACAAGGACTATATCGTGCGCAACGGCGAGATCGTCATCATCGACGAATTCACCGGCCGCATGATGCCCGGCCGCCGCTATTCGGAAGGCCTGCACCAGGCGCTCGAAGCCAAGGAGCACGTGGCGATCCAACCGGAGAACCAGACGCTCGCCTCCGTCACCTTCCAGAACTATTTCCGCCTCTACAAGAAGCTTTCCGGCATGACCGGCACGGCGCTGACCGAGGCCGAGGAATTCGGCAACATCTACGGTCTCGAAGTCACCGAGATCCCGACCAACCTGCCCGTTATCCGCAAGGATGAGGACGACGAGGTCTACCGGACGGTCGAGGAGAAGTACAAGGCCATCGTCAGGGAGATCCGCGAAGCCAGCGCCAAGGGCCAGCCGACACTGGTCGGCACGACCTCGATCGAAAAATCCGAGCAACTGGCCGAGCGCTTGCGCAAGGAAGGCTTCACGGATTTCGAGGTGCTGAACGCCCGCCACCATGAGCGCGAGGCGGCGATCGTCGCCCAGGCCGGCAAGCCCGGTGCCATCACCATCGCCACCAACATGGCCGGCCGCGGCACCGACATCAAGCTCGGCGGCAATGCCGAGATGCGCATCGCCGAGGAACTGGGGGACATGCCCGAAGGTCCCGAGCGCGAGGCGCGCGAACAGGAAATCAATGCCGACGTCGAACGCTTGAAGGAAAAGGCGCTGGCCGCCGGCGGCCTTTACGTGCTCGCCACCGAGCGCCATGAATCGCGCCGCATCGACAATCAGCTCAGAGGCCGTTCGGGAAGACAGGGCGACCCCGGCCGCTCGAAATTCTTCCTGTCGCTGCAGGACGATCTGATGCGCATCTTCGGCTCCGAGCGCATGGACGGTATGCTGCAGAAGCTCGGCCTCAAGGAAGACGAGGCCATCATCCATCCCTGGATCAACAAGGCGCTGGAAAAGGCGCAGAAGAAGGTCGAGGCGCGCAACTTCGACATCCGCAAGAACCTGCTGAAATATGACGACGTTTCCAACGACCAGCGCAAGGTGGTGTTCGAGCAGCGCATCGAACTGATGGACGGCGAAGGCCTGTCGGAAACCATCGCCGAGATGCGCGAAGGCGTCATCGAAGAGATCGTCGCCAAGGCCATTCCCGAAAACGCCTATGCCGAGCAATGGGACGTCGCGGGCCTGAAGGCCGAGGTCGCCGAATTCCTCAATCTCGACCTGCCGGTCGAGGACTGGGCGAAGGAAGAAGGCATCGCCGAGGACGACATCCGCGAGCGCATCGCCGCCGCCGCCGCCGACGCCGCCAAGGAACGCGCCGACCGTTTCGGCCCCGAGGTGATGACCTATGTCGAGCGCTCGGTGGTGTTGCAGACGCTCGACCATCTGTGGCGCGAGCACATCGTCAATCTCGATCATCTGCGCTCGGTGGTCGGCTTCCGTGGCTACGCCCAGCGCGATCCGCTGCAGGAATACAAGGGCGAGGCATTCGAGCTGTTCCAGGCGATGCTCGGCAATCTGCGCCAGGCCGTCACCGCGCAGCTGATGCGCGTCGAACTGGTCCGCCAGGCCGCCGAAGCGCCGCCGCCGGAAGCGCCCGACATGTTCGGCAGCCACATCGACGGCACCACCGGCGAGAATGATTTCGAAGGTGGCGAGACCGCCCTCCTGGTCCGTCCGGAGCAGAATGTCATCGTCGCCCCCGAAGATCGCGACCCGAACAACCCTGCCACCTGGGGCAAGGTCGGCCGCAACGAGGCTTGCCCCTGCGGCTCCGGCAAGAAATACAAGCACTGCCACGGCGCGTTCGCCTAAGGACGCGCTCTTTCTTCTCCCCGTTTCACGGGGAGAAGGTGGCCCGAAGGGCCGGATGAGGGGCGGCGCCAAGTTCGGCAATTTGCGTTTGTTTGTGGCAAAAACGATGCCTCGCCCGCTTCCCCGCGAGCCGGTTCGTCCGCAAATAGCCTTCCTTCTTCTTCCCGCCTCGACGCAAATCTCCGAAACCCTGCGCCGCCCCTCATCCACCTGCCGGCACCCCCTACAATGACGGGTAGAAGGAAGCTCTCCACCCACGCTTTCTTAAGGTGTCTTCGCTACACCGAAGCCTGAAAAGAGGCGGAAAACGGAGACAAATCGGGGTGCGCTTTTCCGCGGCCACGACTGCCGGGCGGTTCTTGCCGCAGCGTTTGGCGCTGCGCGTGGGGCCGCTGCTTGACCGCATCGATGCCGCGCTGTTCACCGCCGATGAACGCGGCGAGGCCGGCCGCATGTCGGTCATCGCCTTCTCCATCCGCATCGTCAGCGCCTTCATCGCCTTCATCAGCCAGGTGTTGATGGCGCGCTGGATGGGCTCGTTCGAATACGGTATCTTCGTGCTGGTCTGGGTGACGATGGTCATCGTCGGCAACCTCGCCTGCCTCGGCTTCCACACATCGGTCATCCGCTTCATTCCCGAATACCGCGAGCGCGGCCTGATGGACGAATTGCGCGGCATCGTCGTGGCTAGCCGCCTGTTCGTATTGATCGCCTCGACACTGATCGCCGGCCTTGGCGCCCTCGGCGTCTGGCTGGCCGCACCCTGGATCGAAAACTACTACGTGATACCGTTCATCCTCGGCGTCATCTGCCTGCCGATGATCGCGCTGTCGGATTTGCTGCAAGGGCTGGCGCGCGCCAATTCATGGGCATTGTTCGCGCTGTCGCCGACCTACCTGATACGGCCGGTGCTGATCCTGCTGTTCATGGCGCTGATGCTGTGGGCGGGCTACGCCCCCGACGCGCGCACGGCGATCTTCGCCTCGATCGCCGCTACCTACGTCACCACGCTAAGCCAGCTCATCGGCATCACCCAGCGCATGGAAAGGCAGATTCCGGCCGGCCCGATGAAGGTGCATTTCGCGCAATGGTTCGTCGTCTCGCTGCCGATCTTCCTGGTCGAGAGCTTCTTCTTCCTGCTGACCAATGCCGATGTGCTGATGGTCGGCGCCTATATGGATCCCAACGACGTCGCCGTCTATTTCGCCACGGTCAAGACACTGGCGCTGGTGCATTTCGTCTATTTCGCGGTCAAGGCCGGCGTCGCCCAGCGCTACGCGCAGTTCACCCATGGCGAGCCGGAAAAGCTTGCCGTCTTCGCCCGCGAGACGGTGTCGTGGACATTCTGGCCCTCGCTGCTGATGGCGTTCCTGGTGCTGGCGCTGGGCGAACCGATGCTGGTGCTGTTCGGCCCGGAATTCACGTCCGGCTATCCGCTTCTGTTCCTGCTCGTCTTCGGCGTCGTGGCGCGTGCCGCCGTCGGTCCTTGCGAAAGCCTGCTCACCATGAGCGGCAACCAGAATGTCTGCGCCGCCGTCTATGCCATGACACTCGCCTTCAACATCGGACTCAACGTGGTGCTGATCCCGCTTTTCGGCCTGTGGGGCGCGGCCATGGCCACCGCCTTTGCCATGATCTTCGAGGCCGGCGCGCTGTCCTTCACGGTCTGGCGCAAGCTCGGCATCGTCATGGCGATCTTCGTGCCTGCCAAAGGAGCCGCCTGATGGCCGCCATCCCCTTGCTCGAGGAAACCAGCGGCGGTCCCGCCGGCGCCATGGTGTCCGGCCTTGCCGGGCTGGCGCGCGATGCCGATCCGGCCCATATCGAGATCCTCGCCAACAACCGGCCCGAGCGCAAACTGGCCATCTACCCGGCATCGGCCGGCTTCGACCTGGTCGAGGAACTGGACTATCTCTGTGCCCGCACGATCGAGCCGAACGTCTTCTTCAACCCACGCTTCCTGGCGCCGGCCATGCCCCGGCTGGAAGACCGTGAAGTGCGTCTCGCGGTGATCCGCGACGGCGATGAATACCGCAACCGGCTGCGCCTGCTGGTGCCGATCTCGGTGGAACGGCCGGTGGTACCGCTGGGCGTGCCGGTCATGCGCACATGGTCGAGCCCGTTCGGCCCGCTCGGCACGCCGCTGATCGACCGCGACGATCCGGTCGGCGTGGTCGAGGATTTCTTCTCGATGCTGTCGCGCCCGCATTTGAAGCTGCCGAAAGTCCTGGTCCTGCCCGACATCAGGCTGGACGGTCCTGTAGCGAGCCTGATCGGCACCGTGGCCGAGACGCGCGGCCTGATGCTGGTCACCACCGGCCAGACCCCGCGCCCGGTGCTGGAGAGCGAGCTCGAGGGCGATGACTATCTGAAGGCTTCGCTGCGCGCACACCATTACCGCGAGTTCCGCCGCCTCAAGCGGCGCCTCGGCGATCTCGGCAAGCTCGAGCATGTCGTGGCACGCGGCCCCGAGGAGATCCGCCACGCCATCGAGCACTTCCTGACGCTGGAAGCGTCCGGCTGGAAGGGCCGCGAGCGCACCGCCATGGCGATCGACCGCTTCCGCGCCGCCTTCGCGCGCGAGGCGGTGCACCGGCTGGCCGAACAGGACATGTGCCGCATCCATTCGCTGACACTCGACGGCCGCACCATCGCTTGCCTGATCGTCTTCGTCGAGGCCGGCGTCGCCTATACCTGGAAGACCGCCTATGACGAGACGCTGGCCGTCTATTCGCCCGGCACGCTGCTGATGATCGAGGTCACCAGGCAGCACCTCGACGACCCCAACATCATGATGACCGATTCCTGCGCCGTGCCCGACCACCCGGTGATGAGCCGGCTATGGAGCGAGCGCAAACCGGTCGGCACGCTGGTGATCGGGTTGACCAGGGACTCCGACCGTCTCGCCCGCCAGGCCGCCTCGCAACTGCACCTCTACCGCGAGACGCGCAACATGGCGCGCCTGCTGCGCAACCGGATGAAGAGTTTGCTGAAAAGGCGGTAGTGCCATCGAGAGCATGGATCGGCCGCGGGAGGAAGTTTGGGTGCCCTTGCAAGGCATAGATTGGTGAATTCCCTTCTAGCGCTATTCATCCCGCCAGATCACGCGGCGCACGAATTTGATCCCAACCAACCGACGGTATCGAACTCTAACCGCCTCCTCACCGACAAGGTGGAGCAATTCCGCATCTATGCTCTCGCTCGTGCGGCATATCTGGCAGGTCATCCTGCCGCGCAGCGCCTCGATCGGTACATTCCGGTAGACTTCTCTCAACTCTGCCGGCTTGAAGAACCGTTTGATGTTGCAGTTCCGGCAACGAATGAGCGCGACCTGCCCCGCATTGTGGGCATGCATAAGGGTCCATGGCGCGCCTTTGTGCCATCGTTCGGGTTGGTCGGGCATACGGCAGAAAGAGGAACATATTCCTCTCTCGTCAAGAGTGGGGTTGCCACTTTGTACCAGTTTCGTTCACTTTGCTAAATTAGCCGCAGGAGCCATCCCGTCTCATGCTCGAGATGGTTTGACCGGTGATCGGCCGTCGCTCGTCACGAGCGTTCGGTACGAACTGTCTCCACGGAAAGCGACCCGGCCGGAAGCGGCTGTAAAAGGTCGGCCTCGGGCTCCGTCAGATTGATCCAGCCGGACCACTTCTCTGGCTGGAGCACCACGACCTGGCGATTGTGGTACGGCGCGACGTCTGGTCCCGGCTCAGTCGTCAACATCGTAAATGTCGGCGGCTTGTTGCCGGTCCCTTCGCGCCACAAGCCTGCAATCGCCATGAATGGCGCGCGGTTCAGCGTAAACCGATGCTTTGCCTTGGGGTACTTCGTGCCCGTGAATTCGAAGAACCCCGACGCCGGCACCAGACAGCGCTTGCTATTCCCGAATATTGCCGGCCTTCCGAGCGGAAGTTGAAGACAGGGCCGCCCTTTGGCCCGACCGGTGGAAATCCGAACGCCATCGAAGCCAGTTCTACCGCGTCGCCGGCAGCGCGCATGATTGGTGCCGGATCGTTAATGTGGATGTCGTCCACCCTTGGCAAATCGAGTTCGCTTTGATGATCCGGGATTTTGAGCGCCAGCGACGCCATCGTGCGGCAATATTCGGCCCAAGCGACATGTTGCTCGTAATCGTTGCACATGAATGGCTCCGGAGCGCTCACCGCCACCTAAAACTACGGCGCGAGCCCGAAATGGCAAGCAGGTCACCAACGATGTCGGCTTCGGTCTCGGCATTAACAAATGCAGCGCGCGCCCCCGGGACACGACCCAACAGGTTCTGGTTACCGGCAACTGAATATAGGCAAGCTATTCCGGAACATTTTAGCAGAGCTGGATGTTGGATGTCATGACGGGGCCATGCTCGCCCTGCTTTGGACAGAGCATCGAGGAGAGAACCATGGATTGGAACCGCATCGAAGGAAACTGGAAGCAATTCAAGGGCAAGGTGAAGGAACAGTGGGGCGATCTCACCGACGACGATCTCGACCAGATCGCCGGGAGGCGCGACCAGCTGGAGGGCAAGATTCAGGAACGCTACGGCATCGCGAAGGATCGCGTTCGCCAGGAGGTCGACGACTGGTATCGCCGCCAAACCTGGTAGTTCGTTCAAACATCCATTTTGCTGAGAGGGCGCCGGCATGGGCCGGCGTCCTTTTTTTCCGTCCTGGGCAGACGGCTGCGGTGCCCTCAGCTTGGTCTTGCAGATCGAGAACTGGCTGACGCTGGCAAAACTCCGGCCACACCGGCGCCTTCCGCTTTGAAAGCCTTCCGGGCGCAACCTCCGGTGACTGCTTGCTAAACTTCAAAGGGCGTATTGGTCGCGATGATCAAAACAAACGGCCATGGTCCGACCAATTGCGAAATTGACCACCGCCTCCACCAGGGCATCATCGCTGCATGGCCAGTCCGGCGCCAGGCGTCGAACCTCCGCGATCACTTCCCGGGTGGAGACTATCGCAAATGCCTCCCGCCCTAATAGCGTTATGGAAACAAGCTCTTCGCTTGTCAGGCGAGGTAAGATCCGATGCCGCGTCATGTTCACCGCGTTTCCTCCCAACGATGAACGTTAAAGATAGAGCCTAGCGCGAAGCCCTGAGGTCAGCGAGCTAAAATGTGGTCTGACCAAAATGGCTCACGCCCTCGGTATTGGGCTTGGATTTGTTGACTTCAAAGCGATCAAATGGTGCCCCTAGCCGGGATCGAACCAGCACTCCTTGCGGAACTCGATTTTGAGTCGAGCGCGTCTACCAATTCCGCCATAGGGGCTCAGGCCGGGCGGCCTGGATGGGCGCGGACTATACGGTCGCAGGCCTGTTCGTCAACTGGCCAATTCTCGGTATCGCACCGGATTCGACCAATCTTCGCCTTTTGATTTCTTGGCGCTGCTGCCATTGTGCAGCGCGGAAAATCTTTCTAGACAGGCTGCGCATCAAAGCCCGGCGTGTCTGGAGACATGGGTGCGGCGCGGTTTTGAGTCACATGCACTAGGAGAGCCGATGCTTCGCGGACTGTACGACTGGACCCTGTCGCTGGCGGCCCGCAAATCCGCCGAATGGTGGCTGGCCTTCATCGCCTTCGTCGAAAGCTCGGTATTCCTGGTGCCGGCCGACGTGCTCTATCTGCCGATGGCATTGTCGCGGCCGGATCGCGCCTATCGCTATGCGCTGATCGCCACGGTAGCCTCGGTGTTGGGCGGCATTGCCGGCTGGTTCATCGGCCACTACGCCTATGACGCGGTGGCGCGGCCTATCCTGGAATTCTACGGCAAGTATGACGAGTTCGAGCGATTGCGCTCCTCCGCGGGCATAAGCATCGAGTTCATTGCCCTGATGCTGGTCACCTCGGGTGCCGCGCATCTGCCGCCCATCAAGGTGGTGACGATCCTGTCCGGCGCCCTGGGCGTCAATCTGGCGCTGTTCATCGTGCTGGCCATCATCGCGCGCGGCGGCCGCTTCCTGCTCCTGGCGTGGCTTTTGCGCCGCTATGGCGAGCCAATCCGCGAATTCATCGAAAAGCGCCTGGGCCTGATCGCCGGCGCCGCCGCGGTTGCCCTGATTTTGCTCTATATTCTGATCAAGTACGCTCTCTGAGGCTCTCTCAAAACCGGATGACGGTTTTGAGAGAGGCAAGCAGACCTGGCGGACGGCGAACACAGTGGACGAGAAACCGATGACAGCGACCATGAATGCCGATACCAGACGCCAGCGGACACGCGCTGCCTTGTTTCTCGCGGTCGCGATGGCCGCGACCGTTGGCTCTGCGCTCGGCTTCCAGCACATTGGCGGCTACATCCCCTGCCATCTCTGCCTGGAACAGCGCACGCCATATTACATCGGCGTGCCCTTGATGGTGCTGGCAGCGATCACATCGATGCTGCGAGCACCGGCATGGGTGACGCGCGGCCTGCTGGCTATCGGCGGCCTCTTGATGCTCTACGGCCTCTATCTCGGCGTCTACCACTCCGGCGTCGAATGGGCATGGTGGCAGGGTCCGGCCGATTGCACGGCAGGCGCCGGCCCGGTCGACACCGGCGGCAAGGGCGTGCTCGACGCGCTCGACAAATTCGTGCCGCCCTCCTGCGACAAGGCGGCGCTGCGCATCCTCGGCCTGTCACTGGCCGGCTGGAACGCCATCGCCAGCCTGATCCTCGCCGCCGTCGCCTTCCGCGGCGCGCTGGCCCGCGATTAAACCAGCGCGACGCAGAGTTCGTCCAGAAATTCGGCAGGCTGAGTCGCATGGAGTGATCGTCGAGAACCAGAGCGGAGCGGACATTCAAGTCCGAGCACCGGCCTACGCCGGCCGTAGCCTTAACTACCACACACGACCGCTCATGAGTGCTTCGGCCGGCGAAGGCCGGAAGCGCCGACAATCGCTTCAGGCGGCCAGCCTGCCGAATTCTCGAACGAACTCAAGGCTCCAGTTCGACATCCCAGTATAGATAATCCATCCAGCTTTCATGCAGATGGTTGGGCGGGAACAGCCGGCCGTTGTTGTGCAGATCGTGCACCGTCGGCTGGTACGGCTTCTGCAGCGGCCACATCTTGGCCTGCGACGGCATCATGCCGCCCTTCCTCAAATTGCAGGGCGAACAGGCGGCGACGACGTTCTCCCATGTCGTGGCACCGCCGCGATGGCGAGGGATGACATGGTCGAAGGTCAGGTCGTCGGGCGTGCTGCAATACTGGCACTGGAAACGATCGCGCAGGAAGACGTTGAAGCGGGTGAAGGCCGGATGCCTGGACGGCTTCACATAGGCCTTCAGGCTGACCACACTCGGCAGCTTCATCGAGAAGGTCGGCGAGGATACTGCGTGCTCGTATTCGGCCACGATGTTCACCCGGTCGAGGAACACCGCCTTGATGGCATCCTGCCAGGACCAGAGCGACAAGGGGTAATAGCTGAGCGGACGGTAATCCGCATTCAGCACCAGCGCTGGAAGCCCATCCGGAGATACGGCAACCGTCACCTTGTTGACCTCCTTGGTTCGCACATGACCCCGAAAATCGAATTCGACTTTCGGAAAGGGTCACGCGCTGCTTCAAAAGCCCGACCGTTCGGCGCGGATACTGTAAGCCTGACATGACAGGGATGTGAAGCGGATTGTCGCTCGCGCGACGTGCCAAAAAAGCATGTTTTTTATGCTTTTTTGCGGATTCAGGTCGGCGGTGCGGCGTCCCGGCCCCTGGTTTCGCGATAATAGGACCAGAAAAGCCGCGATGCGACACCTCGCCACGGGCTCCATGATTCGGCCAGCGCGATCAGCGTTTTCTCCGCTGGACGCGGGTCGATGCCCAGCGCGTGGCCGACAGCGCTCTGCAGGGCGACATCGCGCGCCGGGAAAATATCGGGATGCCCGGCGGCAAACAACAGATACACTTCCGCCGTCCAGGGACCGATGCCGGGCACGGCGGTCATCCTGGTGATTGCCTCCCTGGCGTCGAGCGAACAAAGGTGATGCAGGTCGAGCCCGTCGGCTATGGCCTGCGCGACCGCGATGAGGCCGCGCTGCTTGGGCCGCGACAGGCCGGCCTCGCGAAACATGTCCTCGCCGGCGGCCAGGATCGCCTGCGGCGTCAGCGGATCGACTAGCTTTGTCAGCCGGCCGAAGATGGCATCGGCGCTGGCCCGCGACACCTGTTGCGAGACGATGATCGAGGCCAGGCTCCTGAAACCGGGCTCCGAAAGCCTGAGCGGCACCTCGCCGGCCATGCCGCGCACCTTTTCCAGCCGTGGGTCGAGCGCGCAGAGCGCATCGAGCCCCCGCTCAACGTCGTCCAGTGTCGCGATGCGCTCCATGGTATCCTTGTCCGCGAATGTGCAGCAAAGTAGCAACCGCCAAAACCACAGCACAACCCGATTGCCGCCCGAGACATGACGCTCCTGACATTCCGCTTCGCGCCCAGCCCCAACGGCGAACTGCATCTCGGCCACGCCTATTCGGCGCTGCTCAATCAGAAGCTGGCGATGCATGCGGGCGGCCGCCTGCTGCTGCGGATCGAGGATATCGACACGGCGCGCTGCACGCCGGAGTTCGAGGCGGGCATGCTTGCCGACCTGAAATGGCTGGGCCTGGGCTGGGAAGCGCCGGTGCGCCGCCAGTCGGAGCATTTCGCCGAGTACGGGACGGTGCTGGAGCGGCTGATCCGCGAGGAACTGGTCTATCCCGCCTTCATGAGCCGTGGCGAGATCAGGGCATTCATCGCCGACACCGAAAAGCGCGGACGCGACTGGCCTCGCGATCCCGATGGTGTGCCGCTCTATCCGCCGGCGGACAAGGCGCTGCCGATCAGGGAACGCAACCGGCGCATCGCCGAAAATGCGCCGTTCGCCTGGCGTCTGGACGTCGGCGCCGCCATGGCGCGTGCCGGCAAGGACCTCGCATGGGCCGAATTCAGCGGTGAGACGCTCTCCGCGACGCGTTCCGTCGAGGCTTGCCCGCAGGACTGGGGCGACGTGATCGTGGCGCGCCGCGACATCCCGACCAGCTATCACCTCGCCGTCGTCGTGGACGACGCGCTGCAAGGCGTCAGCCATGTCGTACGCGGACAGGACCTGTTTTCCGCGACCGGGGTGCAGCGGCTGCTCCAGGAGATTCTTGTGTTGCCGCAGCCGGCTTATTTCCATCACCGGCTTATCCTCGGGCCGGACGGGCGAAAACTGTCGAAGAGCCTCAAGGATACCGGCCTCGCCGCCTTGCGCGACGCGGGCGCTTCGCCTCACGACGTCAGAAGGATGGTCGGGCTTTGACCAGTACCATGTCTGGAGAAACGCTCCCCGGACGCGCGACACGTTCAATTCCCATGACGCATGGATCAATCGTTTCGTTTTGCGCGCCGGGTTGAACAGGATTAGAGCATCGTCACGGTCAATTCTCACCAGCGTGGCGGTTTCCGGAAAATGTCCAGCATCAAGCGGTTCATCCCCGCCACCTTCGTCGTCCTTTGGGCGACCGGCTTCATCGGCGCGCGTTACGCCATGCCGTGGGCGGAGCCGTTCACCTTCCTCGCCGCGCGTTTCGTGCTGGCCGCCATCTTGCTGGCCGTCCTGACGCTTGTGCTAGGCTCGAAACCAGCTACCCGCACCGAGGCGCTGCACGCCGCCGGCGCCGGCGTGCTGATGCAAGGCATCTATCTCGGCGCGGTCTTCTGGGCCATTCATAGGGGCATGCCGGCCGGTTTTTCGGCGCTGATCGTCGGCCTGCAGCCGCTGATCACCGCGGTGCTTGCCGGCAAATTTCTGGGCGAAGCCATCCTGCCGCGCCACTGGCTTGGCCTTGCTATCGGGCTGATCGGCATCGTCATCGTGCTCTGGCCAAAACTCGGAGCGCTCGGCGGCGGCGTGACGGCGGCAACGCTGAGCGCGTCGCTGGTCTCGGTGCTCGGCATGAGTGCCGGAACCGTCTGGCAGAAGCGTTTTGCTTCCGGCGGCGACCTTGTATCGGCCACCATGTGGCAATACGTCGGCGGCGCTTCGCTGATGATCCTGGCTTCACTCGCCTTCGAAACGCAAACCGTCGTCATCAATGGCGAATTGATCTTCGCCATGGCCTGGCTGCTGCTGGTGCTGTCGCTCGGCGCCATCTTGCTTCTGATGGTGATGATCCGCGACGGCGAGATGTCGAAAGTGGCGTCGTTGTTCTACCTGGTGCCGGCGGTGACGGCCATCATCGCCTGGGCCCTGTTCGACGAACAGCTCAACGCACTTCAGATCGCCGGCATGGCGATCACCACGTTCGGCGTCGGCCTGGCAACGGCTCGACAGACCAAGGGAAGAATTGAGGAATTGAGGAATTGAGGAAAATCGGCCTATCTGGCGCTGTGTACTTCTTCTCAACTCATTAATTCTCCAGTTCTTCAATTCCCCATTTCTTCAATTCCTCAATTCTTCAGCTCGGCCGGTCAACCGACTCGGGCACGCGCCTCCAAATAACGGCTGATCGCGGCGTTGAGCTCGCCGCCCAGGATGAAGATCGCCGAGACGATGTAGAGGAAAACCACCGCGATCATGATCGAGGCGAGACCGGCATAGGTCGTCACATAGGACGAGAAATGGTCGAGATAGGTGGCGAACATCGTCGAGCCGATAAGCCATGCGGCCAGCGTGAAGACGATGCCCGGTATCAGCGAGACGAACCGGCGCTTGCCGGCCGGCAGCCAGTAGTGGACGGCGAAAAGTCCGCCGATGATGACAGTTGAGGCAATGACGTAGCGCCACAGCGTGATCGTACCCGTATAGGGTTTGATCCACACGAAATGGGCTTCCGCCAGCCGCGCCAGCAGGGGCGCGAACACCAGCAGCACGCTGATAGCCAGGAACCCGGCGGTCGCGATCAGCACGAAGAAGATGCTCTGCACCCGGCGATAAATGATGCCGCGCGTCTCCGTGACCCGATAGGCGCGGTTGAGCGACGTGCGCAGCGCCTCGATGCCGTTGGAGGCAAAGTAGGCGGCAAGCAGCACGCCATAGGTCAACAGGTCGGTGCGCCTGACGGTCAGCACGTTCAGCACTTCGCGCGCGATAGGCTTGGCGATCTGCTCGGGCCATGTGTCGAAGACCAGATGCACGGCTGTGTCGGCAAAGGCCTGGGCGCCGAGGAAGCTGGCCAGCGTCGTGGCGAAGATCAGGAACGGAAACAGCGCCATCAGCGAGGTGATCGCCAGATGGCTGGCCATCGCCCAGCCGTCATCGGTGTTGAAATGGCCGAGCGCGTCGTAGAGCACGCGGCGCAGGGCGACAATATTCCGCAGCAAGAACGCGCGCTCCCTTCGATTGTCTCGACGCCGCGAATATGGGAAGGGAATGCTGCAAATGGCAACCCTTCGTCAGACCTCGAATTCTCCAGCGGCAGAGTTGCGCACCATCATCGTCACCGGTGCGTCTTCCGGCATAGGCGCCTATTGCGCCCGTGCATTGAAGGCCGAGGGCTGGCGGGTGTTCGCGACGGCGCGCAAGCCGCAAGACATCGCCGCACTCGAAGCGGACGGAATCGAGGCTTTCTATCTCGATTACACTGAACCGGCATCGATCGCCGCCCTGGTGACCGCAGTGCTCGACCGCACCGGCGGCAAGCTCGACGCGCTGTTCAACAATGGCGCCTACGCGCAGGCAGGCGCCGTCGAGGATCTGCCCGTTGCGGCGCTCAAGGAGCAGTTCGAGGCCAATTTCTTCGGCTGGCACGACCTGACCCGCCGTCTGGTCCCGGTGATGCGCCGCCAGGGCCACGGCCGCCTCGTCCATTGCTCATCGATCCTGGGTCTCGTGCCGGTGCGCTTCCGCGGCGCCTATTCGGCGTCCAAGCATGCCTTGGAGGCCTTGATGCTCTGCCAGCGCCAGGAACTGGCCGGCAGCGGCATCCATGTCTCGCTGATCGAGCCGGGGCCGGTGAAATCGAAGATCGCCAGCAATGGCCTGCCCTGGTTCCTCGGGAATATCGACCACGAGAATTCCGTGCATCGCGCCGACTATGTCGCGCAGCTGGAGCGCATGCGCGCCGGCGGCAGTCAATCGGCCCTGAAGCCCGGGCCGGAAGTGGTCCACAAGGTGCTTTGCCACGCACTTCTGTCGCGGCGCCCACGCCCGCACTATGTGGTAACAATGTCGGCCAAGATCGGTACCATGCTCAAACGCATCCTGCCGGCAACGATGCTCCACCGCCTGCTCGCCAAGCGCGCCTGAACAAGAAAAGAACTGGAAACGCAAAAAATGACCACCGTCTTCAAGATCCTTGCCATATTGGTCATGGCCGCCGTGGTGGTCGTGCTGATCAGGGGCCTCATCAACATGATGCGCGGCGGCTCCGGTATGACCTCCAACAAGTTGATGCAGACCCGTGTTCTGCTGCAGGCGGTGGCGCTGGCGCTGATCCTGCTGGCCGTGTATTTCACCCGCAAGTGAGGCCTTTCGGGAGGCGATGTGGTCAAGCTCAACAAGATCTACACCCGTACCGGAGACGACGGCACAACCGGCCTCGGCACTGGTGAGCGGCGGCTGAAATCCGATCTCAGGGTGGATGCCTATGGCACGGTCGACGAAGCCAATGCCTGCATCGGCATGGCTCGCGTGCACACCGCACAGAATTATCAGGCGATCGACGCCATGCTTGCCCGCATCCAGAACGACCTTTTCGACCTCGGCGCCGATCTCGCCGTGCCTGATGACGGCAAGCCGCTTGGCTACGAGCCGTTGCGCATCGTTGCCGCGCAGACCGACCGTGTCGAGCACGACATCGACCTCCTCAACAAGCACCTCCAGCCGCTGAAATCCTTCGTGCTGAACGGCGGCACGCCGGCGGCGGCTGCCCTCCATCTCGCCCGCACCGTGGCCAGGCGAGCCGAGCGGCTGATGGTGGCCCTGGCTCAGGACCCGGCCGAACACGTCAACCGCGACGGGCTGAAATACATCAACCGCGTCTCGGATTTCCTGTTTGTCGCCGCCCGGGCGGTCAATGACAATGGAAATGCCGACGTGCTATGGGTTCCCGGCAAGAACCGCTGAACGGACCGAAAGGCGGGGGGCCGACGACAAATGTTCATCCCGCTTTACGACACCAACAGATTGCGCCATATCAGGCTGCAATATGTGACGATCGGGCTGATCGTCGCCAACGCCGTGGTCTATTGCGCCACGGCGCTCGGCGGCGAGAACTTCACCAATGCCGCCGTGCTCGGCCTCGGCTTCATCCCCTCCGTTGTTCACGACACGGCCGAGCTCGACCCTCGCTTTGTCATCATCCCCGAGAGCCTGAGCTACCTCACCTACTCTTTCCTGCATGCCGACATTTTCCATCTCGGCGGCAACATGCTGTTCCTTTGGGTGTTCGGTGACAATGTCGAGGACGCGCTCGGCCACATCCGCTACCTGATCTTCTATCTCCTGTGCGCCATCGCCGGAGCCGCTTTCCAGGGGTTCGTCGCCTGGGATTCGCAAGCGCCGCTGATCGGCGCCTCGGGCGCCATTGCCGGCGTGGTCGTCGCCTACCTGATCCTCTATCCCAGGGTGAAGGTGTGGGTGCTTGCCTTTGCCCGCATCCCGTTGCGCATTCCAGCCTTCATCCCGCTCGTCCTGTGGGTGGCGTTCCAGGTCGTCATGTTCGCGGCCGGTGGCGAGGATCAAATCTCCTGGGCCTGCCACATCGGCGGCATCATTGCCGGCGCGGTCCTGGTGCTCGTCCTGCGCAGTCGCGGCGTGCCGCTGTTTGCCCCCGCTGACGAGGATGCCGTGGTTCCGACCCCCGAACAGCAGCCGGCAGTTGGCGAACCGGCGACGCCCGAAACGTCCACCACTGCGGCGCGCTGGGGTCGCGGAAACCCTTCTGGCCCAAACTGAACCGATTTGAGCTTGCTTCCAGCGTATTGACGACAAGGGTTGCCACAATTACGGAAACGTCTCCGTCGCAGCCCAAGGCGGTTAAGGAGCAGCCCCAAGGCGGGCAAAGACCAGAATTTCCATCCGGCCAGAATTCCGTCTGGCCGGAATTCAGTCAGGAATGTCGGCTTTCGACAACTCAGAAAGGGCGCAGGCTGCTATAGCGCGCCCGATTAGCGTGAAGAGGTGACAGGCAAATGAAGATCCTTGTGCCCGTGAAGCGGGTTGTGGACGCGAATGTGAAGGTTCGCGTGAAGGCCGATGGTTCGGCGGTGGAACTCGCCAACGTCAAGATGGCGATGAACCCGTTCGACGAGATCGCGGTCGAGGAAGCGATCCGGATCAAGGAAGCCGGCAAGGCCGAAGAGATCATCGTCGTCTCGATCGGCCCGCAGCAGGCGCAGGAAACGCTGCGCACCGCGCTCGCCATGGGCGCCGACCGCGCCATCCTGGTCAAGACCGACGAACAGACCGAGCCGCTCGGCGTCGCCAAGGTGCTGAAGGGCGTGGTCGAGGCGGAGAAGCCAGGCCTTGTCATTCTCGGCAAGCAGGCGATCGACGACGATTCCAACCAGACCGGTCAGATGCTGGCCGCCCTGCTTGGCTGGGCGCAGGGCACCTTCGCTTCCAAGGTCGTGCTCGAGGGCGACCATGCCAAGGTGACGCGCGAGGTCGACGGCGGCCTGCAGACGGTGGAGCTGAAGATGCCGGCGATCGTCACCGCCGACCTTCGCCTCAACCAGCCGCGCTATGCCTCGCTGCCCAACATCATGAAAGCCAAGAAGAAGCCGCTGGACGAGAAGAGCCCGGCCGATTACGGCGCCGACGTCAAGCCGCGCCTCAAGGTCATCAAGACCGAGGAGCCGGGCGGCCGCAAGGCAGGCGTCAAGGTCAAGAGCGTCGCCGAACTGGTCGACAAGCTCAAGAACGAAGCCGGCGTTTTGTAAGGAAATCCAATGAGGCCGGCCTGCAAACGGCCGGTCTCTGCGCTCGCCGAGGCGACGTACTGAAGTACGCTCCGCTCCGGTTCTCGAAACCAACCGTTTTCGGCTCTGCCTGACCGGATTTCAGGGAGCTTTGAAGACGAAAGTCAGGGACAGAACAAATGGCAATTCTCCTCATCGCCGAACACGATAACGCCATGCTTTCCGACCAGACCGCCAAGGCGCTTTCGGCCGCCCTGCAGATCGGCTCGGAAGTCCATGTGCTGGTGGCCGGCAAAGGCGCCAAGGCTGCTGCCGACGCAGCGGCGAAACTGAAGGGCGTCGGCAAGGTGCTGCTCGCCGAAGCCGACGAACTCGCCGAGCGCCTAGCCGAGCCGACGGCGGCACTGGTCGTCTCGCTGGCTGGCGCCTACGACACGATCATCGCGCCGGCGACATCCGCCGGCAAGAACGTCGCGCCGCGCGTGGCGGCACTCCTCGATGTCGCGCAGGTCTCCGAGATCATCGAAGTGGTCTCGCCGGACACCTTCAAGCGTCCGATCTATGCCGGCAACGCCATCCAGACGGTGCAGTCGAGCGACGCCAAGAAGGTCATCACCGTGCGCACCGCCTCCTTCCAGGCGGCACCCGAGGGCGGCTCGGCTTCGGTCGAGACGGTTCATGCGGCGGCCAATCCCGGCCTGTCCACCTTCGTCGAGAACAAGCTGTCGGAGACCGACCGTCCGGAGCTGACCTCGGCCAAGATCATCATCTCGGGCGGTCGCGCGCTCGGTTCCTCGGAAAAATTCCAGGAGGTCATCCTGCCGGTCGCCGACAAGCTCGGTGCCGCCGTCGGCGCCTCCCGCGCTGCAGTGGACGCCGGCTATGCGCCGAACGACTGGCAGGTCGGCCAGACGGGCAAGGTCGTCGCCCCCGATCTCTACATCGCGGTCGGCATCTCCGGCGCCATCCAGCACCTTGCCGGCATGAAGGACAGCAAGGTCATCGTCGCCATCAACAAGGACGAGGAGGCACCGATCTTCCAGGTTGCCGACTACGGCCTGGTCGGCGACCTCTTCGTCATCCTGCCGGAGTTGCAGAAGGCACTTTGACGCTTCCGCGCAACCGTATTAAATTGCTAGGGGTGGGGTAGACGAAGTCACCCCGCCCTTTTAGTTTGCATCGCACAATAAGCAGCCCACAAGGCTGAGAGCAATTCCAGCGGCAGTGCGCAGGGGTTTTTGCGCCGGGAACTGCTGGAAAACAAGGAGATGGGGCGGTTCGCGATTCTGGCGAAAAACGCTCCGGACGGGATTGGGTAATGAGCAAGATCGAGACGATCGGCATCATTGGTGCGGGCCAGATGGGCGGCGGCATTGCCCACGTCTCCGCGCTTTCGGGCTACAAGGTGCTGATCTACGATATTTCGCCCGACCGTATCGAGAAGGGCATCGCCACCATCAGCGGCAACATGGCCCGTCAGGTGGGATCCGGCAAGCTCGACGAGAAACTCCGTAACCAGGCCATGGCACGCATCGCGTCGGCACCGGCGATGGCCGATCTTGCCGGCGCCGATCTGGTGATCGAGGCGGCGACCGAGGACGAAACCGTCAAGCGCAAGATCTATGCGCAGCTGTGCCCGCAGCTCAACCCCGAAGCGATCCTGGCGACCAACACCTCGTCGATCTCGATCACGCGGCTAGCCGCGCAGACCGACCGGCCGGAGCGGTTCATCGGCATACATTTCATGAACCCTGTACCGCTGATGAAGCTGGTCGAACTGGTGCGCGGCATCGCCACCGAGGACCAGACCTTCGAGGCGGCGAAGACCTATGTGAAGCAGCTCGACAAGACTATCACGGTCTCGGAGGATTTCCCGGCCTTCATCGTCAACCGCATCCTTCTGCCGATGATCAACGAGGCGATCTACACCCTCTATGAAGGCGTCGGCTCGGTCGATGCCATCGACACCGCCATGCGGCTCGGCGCCAATCATCCGATGGGACCGCTGCAGCTTGCCGATTTCATCGGCCTCGACACCTGCCTGTCGATCATGCAGGTGCTGCATGACGGCCTGTCGGATTCGAAGTACCGCCCCTGCCCGCTGCTGGTCAAATATGTCGAGGCTGGCTGGCTCGGCCGCAAGACCGGACGCGGCTTCTACGACTATCGCGGCGAGCACCCCGTACCGACGCGCTGACGCGTCCGCTCACGAGGCCGCGGCGAGCTGCTTGGGCGATTCTGACTTGTCGATCTTGCCGTCCAGCGCCACCGAAACGCATCCGCAGCCGGCCGCCTTGGCCGCATAGCAGGCGGCGTCGGCCCTTGCGATGATCTCGTCGACTTCGCCGCAATTGGCGCAGATGGCCGTCAGCCCGATGCTGGCGCCGATTGCATGCGGCCACCCCTCCCAGGTGAAGCTGAGGCCGGCTATCGCATCGATGATCGAGCGCGCCGCGATCCTCGCGCCAGCGGCCGAACCGGACTTCAGGATAACAACGAATTCGTCGCCACCCAGGCGCGCAACGATGTCTTCAGAACCAAGCACGCCGCGCAACGCCTCCGCGACCCGCTTCAGCAGGGCGTCTCCCGTAGCGTGACCGCCCGTGTCGTTGACCCGCTTGAAATGGTCAAGGTCGATGAACATGAACTGATGGCGGTCTCCAGCCGTCGTGCAGTCCTTGCGCGCCTGATCGACCAATCCCTCCATGGCGCGGATGAAGCTCGAGTGATTGGCAAGCCCGGTCAGCGCATCATGGGCGGCGGCATGGGCAAGCTGGCGCTGCAGGCACCGGCGACATGGGAAACCGGCAAACTGCCGGCATGATTAAGGATCGGTATTCACCGGGCGCGGGTATCCTGCTACCAGCGCACGAAAAACCGCCCCCCGAGCGCGCCAAGCAAAGCGAGAGCCGCGATGGCGATCGTGTACCAGGTGGCAACGAAAAGCGGAGAATCGTCGAAGCAGTGCGCGGCATAGAAGGTCGCCGCCAGCCCGCCGGCAAGCAACCCCGCGACCGCGCCGGCAAGCACCGGCCGCGTCGGCGCGCCATAGCGCAGCATCCACAGGAAGATGGCCAACGGGCCGATGCCGATCAGCGGGATGAAGCTCATGCAGATCATCATGTTAGAGCCGATCATGCGCGTGCCCCACAGCGCCTGCGGCACCGCGAAGAGCTCCAGCACCACCGCCACCGCGACCAGCAGCGGCGCGGCGATCATTGCCGCCATTGCCCGGCCTGTCGCCGCACCCGGCGTCGACAGGGCTCGGATCAGGGCGAAGGCGCTGATGGCGAGCACGATGGTGAAAACAAACTTGGACAGGAAGCGCATCGTGTGCGCGGCCGCCATGAAGTCGGGGCGCGGCCCGATCGTCATCATGAAAACAGCGGCCGCGACGACGACGGCCGCGCCAGCCGCCAGCCACCAGGCGGAGCGCAATGGCATGACTTTGCTGCGGGTATCGGCGTCGAGCGCCTTGATGAGATCATCGGTCTTCATGTCATTCCCGCCCGAACCGCCCCTGTCCGAATCGCTTGGCTATGGCGGTGAGTCCCCGGTGCAGCGACACACGCACCGCCGTCTCGCTGATGCCGAACTTCGCCGCCGTCTCGCCGATCGAGCGGCCCTCGACGGACACGGCCGAAACCACGGAACGCTGTGCCGGCGGCAGCCCGTCGAGCGCCCGGTTGATGTCGCGCTCGCTGACCGTCTCGGTTTCCGGCTCGGCAAAAGTCTCGGCGATGTCGTCGACATCGATTTCAATGCGCCGCCCGCGCCGCCGGAACGCGTCGATCAGCTTGAAACGGGCAATCGCATAGATCCAGGGCAGCACCGGCGCGTCCTGGCGCCAGGTGTGTCGTTTCACATGAATGGCCAGCAAGGTTTCCTGCACGACATCCTCGGGGTCGACCCCGCCCTGCACGATCTTGCGCCTGGCAAAGCCGCGGATCAGCGCGGCAATCCGGTGGAGAAAGTCGGCATAGGCCTTTTCATCTCCCGCGATCGCGGCCCGCATCAGCCGGGAAAGCTCGGCCTCGTCCTTGCCGCTCACAAGAGTTCACTCCCCGATCTTCGCGCCTCGGCACCGATTTGTTACGTGGCCGGCGAAATAATGTCCAAGCCAAACTGCGGGCAAATCACGAAAGTTTGCCGATGGCCCGCGAAATTCCCCGACGGGTTCCCTGGTTCCCGGCCCGAGCGTTGGGAACAGCGCGGGCCAAGCTTTGATTGACGTAAGGTAAACCCTTCTGTAGCGTCAAGGATCGGAGGGAGGCCGAAATGGATTTCATTGAACGCATTTTTGGATTTTCTCCCGACAATGGCTCGGGAACTTTCGAGAGCGGCCTTGTCATTGCGGCCATAGTCTTTGTCGCCGCCATCTACTTCTACAGAAGACAGGGATCACCGAAGAAATAGCCGGGAGAACCGGCGGGGACACGTCCGCCAGGAAATCACTACCGTTGCGTCCTCTCGGCGTGGGAAACACGACATGGCAGGATCTCTGGTCAATCACGTCAGAACCGCGGCACTGCTGTTGTTCGCCGCCGAATTCTGGAAGCGTCTTGCCGTCGGGCTGAAGATGCTGTTTGCGACGATTCGCATGCTGGTGTGCCGGCTGGCCAAGCGCCAGCGGCTGCCGAGCCCGGCGCAGAACGATTGCTGTATCCAGCTGCCGCCCGACATCTACAAGCGCGCCGATCCTCTTCTCTATGCCCAGTACTATCTGATGGCGCAGGGTCTCGCGGTCACCTGGGACAATCCCGACATCGACATTTTCGACGGCGCCGCACCAGTCATCGGTGCGCTCCAGGCCTCTCGCACCTATCGCGTTCGCGTGCGTGTCTGGAACGGATCCTATGATGCGCCCGCCGTCGGCGTTGGCGTGGCGCTGTCCTACCTGTCCTTCGGCACACAGACCGTTTCCCGTCCGATCGCCAACGCCGCCGTCAATCTCGGGGCCAAGGGCACGATCGATTGCCCTGCCTACGCCGAGTTCAGCTGGACCACGCCCGCCACCGGCGGCCATTATTGCCTTCAGGCACAGCTTTCCTGGGGCGATGACGCCAACCCCAGCAACAACCTTGGCCAGAAGAACGTCAACATTGCCGAGACGCGCTCCCCGGCGAAGTTCGTCTTCAGCGTCCGCAACGAGGCCTCGGTCGTCCGGCGTTTCCAGATCGAGGCGGACTGCTACGGCCTGCCGAAGCTGCAGCCATGTGCCCCGCGCGGCCAAGGTCGAGACGAGCGCACGGACACCCCGCAGCCGCGGCTCGCCGAGAGCAAGGCGCGCTGGGCCAAGGCGCTCGAGGAACAGGCCTATGGCCGGTTTCCCGTTCCGGACGACTGGTCGGTCAGGATCGTTCCAAGAACGCTTTCACTGCAGCCGCGCCAGATAACCGAGATCACCGTCGAGATCGAACCGAGGGACGCAGGCTTCCGCGGCTCAAAGGCCTTCAACGTCCATGTCTTCGCGATCGGCGAAAGAGGATCGCGCACCATGACCGGCGGCGTGACGCTCAAAGGCTGAGGCGTTCCGATGGCTTACAAGCACTATACGAGCTGCTTTCTCTATCCGGCTGGTGGGAAGCCCTACAACGAGGACGACCGGTTGGCTTTCCTCGCCGGCCAGGCGCTGCAAATCATCGTCATCACCGGGCTGGCAGCCGCCTTCGGCTTACTGCTGGGGCCGGTCGGTGCAGCACTTGCCGCGGCAATCGCGTTCCTGACGTCCGCCACCGCGACGATCGACATGGCCGCCGGAGAATGGCTCGACCATCGCCTGGTCTGCCTCGACAAGGACAACCCGAAATGCGCCGTCGGCATCGTCTCCTACAATCCGTTCCGCAGCGATCTCGGCGCCTTCGACAACGACCAGTATTTCGACGTCATACTGATGCCGCATCCGACGACCGAAATCCTCAACGCCGAAACCAACGAGGCGGCTTTGGCCGCAGCCAATCGCTACAATGCCGACGGCACCGTCGTCGCGGAATTCGCCGCCAGCATCACGGCCCATCCGGCGAACGACATTCTCAACGACGGCTTTCAGGGTCATGAATTGCTGTTGCCGCGCGATGACCTGAAGGCGGATCTGGGCTACGCACCCGCCGACGATCATGCCCGCTGGGGCTTGCACTGCGAGGCCGAGGGCGACTTCTGGATCAAGATGCGCCAATGGGCGCCGGCCATCGTCATCCTGTTGACGGCGGCCCTGATCGTCACGGCGGTCGCGGCGGCCGCCGGCGCCAGTGTCGGAGCGGCTGTCGGCTGCGCCATAGGGTCGTTCTTCCTGGGTGCGCTGGGCTGCGCCATCGGCTCGTTTCTGGGAGGATTGCTCGGAGCGGCCATTGGCGGCGCCATCGGCGGCGCGGCGTCCTACTTCGGTGGGGTCAAGCCGGTCCTGCAAGGGCTGTTCAACTGGAACCCCGGCAACGTCGAGGACGCCAATGTCGGCGACAAGGCGCTCGGCCCCATCAGGATGGGCGATCACGTCGCCGTCCTCGGCGAACATGTCTATGACGGCTATCACAAGGGCTGGCACGAGTTTCATCCGCTGATGGCGGTGGTCAAATTCGATGCGGCCGCCGGTGTCGACGCAAAACACTATCTTCAGTGGACCCCGGACTTTCCCGACACGGGCACGGTCCCGCCCAAACCGCCGGGTGAGACCACCGACCTCACCGCGCAGGATATGCGTGACGGGCTTGGCAGCGCCGCGTTCAGGACACGCTGCGAAAATCTGCGAAGAACCTGGTGCGCCATGCTGAACGACGCGTTCGATCCGGACACCAAACGAACACAGCAGGGACTGGACCAGCGCTGGACCATTCATCCGATGGTCGATGGTTGCATCCCGCAGGAGAAGCCACCAGCACTGCATGTCGGGTGATGCCATCGGCGTCCGACACGCGAAACCGTGATGACGTCGATTGCCTTTCAATCTTGACTAACCCATTCATGAATTGATACTCGGACGCACCCGCACCGCGGACAACCCGAGGAGTAGCTTATGAAATCCCCCCTTCTTGCCCTGGCCAGCGTAGCGGCGCTTGCAATCAGCCTGGCCGCCGGTCCGGCGACGGCCGAAGATGCCGGCATCATCGTCTATAACGCCCAGCATGAAAGCCTGGCCAAGGATTGGGCCGAAGGGTTCACCAAGGAAACCGGCATCAAGGTCACCTTGCGCAATGGCGGCGACAGCGACTTCTCCAACCAGATAGTAGCCGAAGGCGCCTCCTCGCCCGCCGACGTGTTTCTGACGGAAAATTCGCCGGCCATGGTGCTGGTCGAAAATGCCGGCCTGTTCGCGCCGGTCGACGCCGACACGCGGGCTCAGGTCCCGCGGGACTATCAGGCATCCAGCGGCAGATGGGTGGGCGTCGCCGCGCGCAGCACCGTTTTTGCCTACAACACGACCAAGCTCAAGGCCGATCAGTTGCCCAAGTCGATGCTCGATCTCGCCGACCCGAGCTGGAAGGGCCGCTGGGCCGCCTCTCCCTCGGGCGCAGATTTCCAGGCCATCGTCAGCGCGCTGCTGCAGCTCAAGGGCGAGGCCGCCACAGCCGACTGGCTGAAGGCGATGAAGGAGAACTTCACCGCCTACAAGGGCAACAGCACCGTGATGAAGGCGGTCAATGCCGGCGAGATCGAAGGCGGCGTGATCTACCACTATTACTATTTCGGCGATCAGGCCAAGACCGGCGAAAACTCCAGGAACGTCGCGCTGCACTATTTCAAGAACCAGGATCCGGGAGCTTTCGTATCGGTCTCCGGGGGCGGCGTGCTGGCCTCGACCAAGCATCCCAAGGAAGCGCAGGCCTTCCTGAAATGGGTGACCGGCAAGGGTGGCCAGGACGTGTTGAAGAACGGAACCTCCTTCGAATATGCGGTCGGCAAGGGCGCGCAGTCCAATCCGAAGCTGGTGCCGCTGGTCGATCTGCAGGCGCCGAAAGTCGACGCCACGACGCTGAACTCCAAGAAGGTCACCGACCTGATGACCGCAGCCGGCTTGCTTTAGTCATCGTTCTTCCTAATAAGGACGTCAAACCGTGCTCCTGCGGGAATTCACCTTCCGCGGCAGCGTTTTGTTCCGAGATGCATTCGTCCATGACGACACGCTGCTTATCTGACCGCGACCGTGGTCCCCTGATTGCCGCCGCCGGGCGGCATTGGCGCGGCGTGTGAGCTGATGCAGTCCGCGGTCGATCTCGCACGCTCGGGCCTGCCGCCCAAGATGCGCCGAAGGACGCAGCGGCGAGCGGCGCCCTGGCTTGTCGCCGCCGCCATATCAGTCTCCCTGCTGGCGTTGGTGCCGCTCGCCTTCATCATCTGGATCGCGGTGCAGACCGGCTGGGAGACCGTCTCGGCACTGGTCTTCCGGCCACGTGTCGGCGAACTGCTGGTCAACACCGGCCTGCTGGTGCTGCTGGCCGTGCCGATCGCCATCACCTTGTCGGTGACGCTGGCCTGGCTGACCGAACGCAGCGACCTGCCCGGTGCCCGGTTCTGGTCCTGGCTCTGCGTGGCGCCGCTCGCCATCCCCGCTTTCGTACACTCCTATGCATGGATCACCATGGTGCCGGGGCTGCACGGCCTGTGGGCCGGTGTGCTGGTCTCCGTCATTGCCTATTTCCCCTTCCTCTATCTGCCGGTGTCGGCGGCGCTGCGTCGCCTCGATCCTGCCCTGGAGGATGCCGCGGCGGCACTCGGCCTCGGACCCTGGCGCGTGTTCTGGCGTGTCGTGTTGCCGCAGCTCAGGCTCGCAATATGCGGCGGCTCGCTGCTGGTCGGACTGCATCTGCTGGCCGAATATGGCCTCTACGTCTTCATCCGCTTCGACACCTTCACCACCGCGATCGTCGACCAGTTCCAGTCGACCTTCAACGGTCCGGCCGCCAACATGCTGGCCGGCGTGCTGGTGACCTGCTGTTTCATGCTGCTCGGCCTCGAAGTGCTGGTGCGCGGCGAGGAGCGTTATGCCCGTGTCGGCTCGGGTGCCGCGCGGTATCAGCAGCGGATGAGCCTCGGCCGCGCCACCTTGCCCAGTTTACTGCTACTCGTCGTCACCACGCTGCTGGCGCTTGGCGTGCCGTTCATCACCATCGGCCGCTGGCTCATCGCGGGCGGCGCCGATGTCTGGCGCTTCGACGAAATCGGCCTGGCACTCGGCCAGACGCTGTTCCTGTCGCTCGCCGGGGCGCTGCTTGCCACTGTCGCTGCGATGCCGATGGCCTGGATCTCGATCCGGGCGCCGGGACCGCTGCAGCGCCTTCTGGAGGGATGCAATTACATTGTCGGCTCGCTGCCGGGTGTCGTCATTGCGCTGGCGCTGGTCACCATCACCGTGCGCATCGCGCTGCCGCTCTACCAAACCCTGTTCACCATCCTGGTCGCGTACTCCCTGATGTTCCTGCCGCGTGCCCTGGTCAGCCTGCGCGCGTCGATCGCGCAGGCCCCGGTCGAGCTCGAGCGCGCCGCGGCCAGCCTCGGCCGGCGGCCGCTCAACGCGCTATGGTCGACGACAATCCGCCTGTCGGCGCCCGGTGCCGCGGCCGGCATGGCGCTGGTGGCGCTCGGCATCATGAACGAATTGACCGCCACCCAGATGCTGGCGCCGAACGGCACCCGCACGCTGGCCATGGCGTTCTGGTCCTACAGCGGCGAGATCGATTACGCCTCGGCGGCCCCTTACGCCTTCATCATGGTGGCGATGTCGCTGCCCCTGACCTGGCTGCTCTATGTCCAGTCGAAACGGATGGCCGGGCGATGAGCTTTCTCGAACTCGCCAATCTGCACAAGCGCTACGGCCCGGTCGCCGCACTGGCCGGCGTCGACCTGAACGTCGCCAGCGGCAGCCGCACCGCCATCGTGGGACCTTCCGGCTGCGGTAAGACGACTTTGCTGCGGCTGATCGCCGGTTTCGAGGCGCCCGATCAGGGCCGCATCGTGCTCGACGGGCAGGTGCTGGCCAATGGTGGCGCCGCTGTGCCGGCGCATCGCCGCGGTATCGGCGTGGTGGCGCAGGACGGCGCCCTGTTCCCGCATCTGACCATCTCGGACAACATCGGCTTCGGCATGGCGCGGGAGGACGACAAGCGCGCCGAGCGCATCGTCGAACTTGCCTATATCGTTGGACTGGACAAGGCGATCCTCAAACGCCGTCCGCACGAGCTCTCCGGCGGCCAGCAGCAGCGCGTGGCGCTGGCCCGCGCCATGGCGATGAAGCCGCGGCTGATGCTGCTCGACGAGCCGTTCTCGGCGCTTGACACCGGCCTGCGCGCCTCGATGCGCAAGGCGGTGGCCGAGCTTCTGGAGGCGGCCGGCATCACCACCATACTGGTGACTCACGATCAGGCCGAGGCGCTGTCCTTCGCCAGCCAGGTGGCGGTGATGCGCGACGGGAAATTTTCCCAGGTCGGCACGCCGCGCGAGCTTTATCTCAAGCCGAAGGACAGGATGATCGCCGAGTTCCTCGGCGATGCCATCATCCTGCCGGCGAGCATTTCGGGCGGCTTCGCCAGTTCGCCGCTCGGCCGCATCGCCGTCGACGCGCCGGACAGCCGCGATGTCGCCCGCATCATGCTGCGGCCGGAGCAGATCGGGCTCAAACGCACCTCGCGCGAGGGCATGTCGGGCACGCCCGATATGTTGTTCGGCGAGGTGACGGAATCCGAATTCGCCGGCTCGACATGCACGATTGCGGTGCGGCTCCTGAACAGTCCCGATCCGCCGGACGCTGCCGCGATCGGCGGCACGCCGCTGATCCTGCGCAAATCCGGCATGGACGCACCAGCGGTCGGCGAGATCGTGCGGCTGACCGTATCGGGCAAGGCGCACGTCTTCGCTTAAGCTCGACGATTTTAGGCGCTGAACCCACGCGAAGTGGCCAGTTCACGCCGTGATGCGTTCGCCGGTTTCCGCTGAATAGATCGGCCATTGCTCGAGAAAATCGCAACCGTGCACCACCACGCACTCGTTGGCGCTGTCGATGAGGATGACGCCGTAGGACGGCGGCGCCTGTTCGACGATCTCGCTCGACCGCTCGAGGGCAAGCTCGAACCGGGCATGCAGGCCGCGCTGCGCCGAGAATGGAATACCGGCTACGGTTCCTGCGATATCGCGATGAACGTGGCCGAAGAAGATGTGGCGAACGTTGCCATGGCCCCGCAGCAGGCCGAGCAACCGCTCGGGCTGTTCGAGCGCCAGCGGGTCGAGCTGCGGCAGGCCGAGCGCGACCGGCGGATGGTGCAGGAAGACGTAGGCGGGCCTGCCGCTTGATTGTTCCAGCCGGGCTTCGAGCCATGCAAGCCGGCTATCGCACAGTTCGCCCTCGATGCGTCCTTCCGCCAGGCAGTCGAGAAACAACAGCACTTCGTTGCCGGTATCGTGGACCGACTGCACGAAGCCGTTTTCGTCGACCGGAACTTCGGGAAACGCAGCGACGAGACTGGCCCGCCGGTCATGGTTGCCCGGCATCAGCTTGTACGGCATCGATAGCGCGCTCAGCGCAACGCGCAGATCGGCATAGCTCTGCGGCGCACCGGTCTCGGTCAGGTCGCCGGTGAAGACGCAAAGCGCGGCGTCGGCGTGATCCGCATTGATGTGCGCGATGCACCGATCCAGCCGCTCATGCAGGTCCGCCCCATAGCGGCGCTCACCTTGCCGGCCAAGATGCACATCGGTGACCTGGATGATTTTCATGGGCGTCTCTTTGGCTGCGCGCGTATCGGAAATCAAAGCGCCGGTTCGGGCACGGAAGCCTTGAAGACATCGAGACGGGTGCCTGTCTCCGACGAGAAGAAGTGCATGTCGTCCGGCGAGATCTTCAAGCCGACGGTGCTGCCGGGCGCGGGGTGAACGGCCTCCGAGGTCATCACCGAGAACGGCGCGCCGTCGAGGTCGACATAGATGACCCGCCCCGCGCCAAGTTCCTCGACGAGGTCGACAGTGGCATCGAGCGCACCGGCTGTTCCCGGTGCCACTAGCCGCACCGCTTCCGGCCGGATGCCCATCGCGACCTTCGTGCCGACCGGCAAGCCGGCGCGGGCCATGGCCAGGCGGCGGCTGCCGCCGAGCAGCGACAGCCCGTCGAGTTCGACCGTGCCTTCAAGGATGTTCATGGCCGGCGCGCCGACGAAAGTGGCGACGAAGCGGCTGGCCGGGCGGGTGTAGATTTCACTTGGCGTGCCGACCTGTTCGACCCGTCCGCCATTCATCACCACCAGCCGGTCGGCCAGCGTCATCGCCTCGACCTGGTCGTGGGTGACGAAGACGGAGGTGGCGTTCAGCCGGCGATGCAGCTTGCGGATTTCCGAGCGCATCTGCACGCGCAGCTTGGCGTCGAGATTGGACAGCGGCTCGTCGAACAGGAAGACCTTTGGCTCGCGGATCATCGCGCGGCCCATGGCGACGCGCTGCCTCTGGCCGCCGGAAAGCGCCATCGGCTTGCGATCGAGCAGATGCTCGAGCTCCAGCGTGCGGGCCACCGCCTGGATGCGCTGCGTGCGCTCGGCCGAGGGAACACCGGCGACCTTGAGCGAATAGCCGATGTTCTGGGCCACGCTCATATGCGGATAAAGCGCGTAGTTCTGGAACACCATGGCGCAGCCGCGTTCGCGCGGCTCGAGCTTGTTGACTACCGTGCTGTCGATGGCGACCGTGCCCTCGGAAATCTCCTCCAGCCCGGCGATCATCCTGAGCAGCGTGGACTTGCCGCAGCCGGACGGCCCGAGGATGACGACGAATTCGCCAGAGGCGAAGTCGAGATCGACGCCATGCACGACCTGCGTCTTGGCATAGTTCTTCTTGACGCCGCGTATTGCGATGGAGGCCATCTTTTGTCTCCTTGTTACTTCTCGGTGGCGATCAGGCCGCGCACGAACCAGCGCTGCATGAGCACCACGACGATCAGCGGCGGCAGCATGACGATAAGCGTTCCGGCCATGGCGATGTTCCATTCCGGAATGCCGCCGACATTGGGGATGAGCTGCTTGAGTTCGGTGACCGCCGTCGCGTGCGACTGGTCGGTGGTGATGAGCAGCGGCCACAGATACTGGTTCCATGCCCACAGGAACATGATGGTGCCGAGCGCGGCCATGTTGTTGCGCGACAAGGGCAGCAGGATGTCGATGAAGAAACGCAGTGCGCCGGCGCCGTCCATGCGCGCCGCCTCGGTCAGCTCGTCCGGCACGGTCAGGAAGAACTGCCGGTAGAGGAAGGTGCCGGTGGCGGTGGCGATCAGGGGCAGGATCAGCCCGGTATAGGAATTGAGCAGCCCGAGGCTGAGCGAAACCTCGACGCCCGAGACCTTCCCGATCAGCCAGCTCAGCCCGGTGAGGTCGAGGATGGTCTGGTAGGGCGACAGCACATTGGCGACGACCGCGTAGGTCGGCACGATGCGCACTTCCAGCGGCAGCATCAGCGTGACGAAGATCAGCCAGAAGATGAAGGTGCGGCCGGGATAGCGGAAATAGACGATCGAGAAGGCGGTCAGCGCCGAGATGATTACTTTGCCGGCCGCGACCCCGGCAGCCATGATGAAGCTGTTGAGCAGCTTGGGGCCAAGGTCGGCTGTCGTCCACGCCGTCTTGATGTTTGTCCAGAAATCGTTGCCCGGCAGCAGCGACATCGGCACGTCGTTGACATCCCTGAGGTTGTGCGACGCGGCCACGGCCACAACCACGAACGGCGCGATGCAAAGTACAAAGCCGACAAACAGGATCAGATGGGTGAAGAAGTTGAGAAACGGGGTGCGCTCGACCATATCAGTCTCACCTGTAGTGCACGCGCCGCTCGATGAAGCGGAACTGGAAAATGGTCAGCACGACGATGAGCAGCATCAGGATGATGCTCTGCGCGGCGGCGCCCGAATAATCGAGGCCTTTGAAGCCATCGGAATAGATCTTGTAGACCATCAGATTGGTGGCATTTGCCGGGCCGCCCGCCGTCATGATGTCGACGATGCCGAACGAATCCTGGAAGCTTTCCGTGATGTTGATGACCAGCAGGAAGAAGATCGTCGGCGTGATCAGCGGGAACTGGATGTCCCAGAAACGCCTCATGACCCCGGAGCCGTCCATCGCGGCGGCTTCGATGAGTGAGCGCGGGATGGCCTGGAACGCGGCGAGGAAGAAGATGAAGTTGTAGCCGACATATTTCCACGAGAAGGCGATGATGATCGAAGCCATGGCATCGGTGCCGTCGAGGCCGGGATCCCAGAAGCCGGGCCAGACCTGGTTGACCACGGCCATGAAGCCGGCTTCCGGCGCCAGGATGAAGCGGAACGCCATCGCCAGGGCCGGTGCGGCGATGCCGTAGGGCCAGATCAGCACCACGCGATAGAGACGCGAGCCGGCAAGCTGGCGGTCGGTGAGCGCGGCGAGCACGAGCGCGACGAACATCGCAAGCCCTGTGCTGATGCCGGCAAAGACAAGGCTGGCGGTAATCGAGTTCCAGTAATCGGCGTTGGCCAGGATCGAGCGGAAATTGTCGAGCCCAACCCAGATGTTGCCGCCGCCCCAGGGCTGCTGCAGCGTCAGTGACCAGTATACGGCCTGGCCGGCAGGCCAGTAGAAGAACGTGAAGATCAGGAGGAGCTGCGGCACCGCGAAAAGGATGCCGATCGTCCAACTGCCGAAAGTGACGCGTTTTTCCATCGGTCCGCCGTGGCCGCGGAACGGCCAGCCCAAAGCAAGATAAGATTATATACGAAACGGCCGCCCGTCGAATCTCGGCGGGCGGCCTCGGCAATCTTTGAAATCAGGGCAGGGTCTTGCCCGGATAGGTCTGCTGGAAGCGGGCGAGGATGGCGTCGCCATTCTTGACCAGCGTGTCGAGACCTTCCTGCACGCTGACCTTGTTGGCGAAGATCGCCTGCATCTGCGTGCCGAACTCGGCGCGGATCTGGGTGAAATTGCCCAGGCGGATGCCGCGGGTGATTTCGGTGGGCTCGGACGCGGTCAGGCTGGCGATCGCGACTTCGCGGCCCTTGTAAGGCGCCTTGTCGTAGAAGCCCTGGGCCTTCATGTAGTCGAAGCCCGACTTCGTCACCGGAATGTAGCCGGTGTTGGTCGACCAGAACAAGGCGGTCTTGGGATCGTGGATGAAGTTGAGGAACGCGGCCGCGCCCTTGTACTCGGCGTCCGACTTCCCGGAGAGCACCCACAGCGAAGCGCCGCCGACCAGCGAATTCTTGCGCTCGGTACCGGCATAGACCGGCAGTTCGGCGACATCCCACTTCATGCCTTCCTTCTGCGTCTTGCCGACAGTGCCGTGATCGCCGACCGAGGTCATGATCACCTGGCAGGTGCCCGAGGCGAAGGCCTGGACCATGTCCTGGCCGAGGTCCTTGGACTTGATCTTGATCAGGCCGGCGTCATACCACTTCTTGAGGTCGGTGACGTACTGGACGAACTTGGTCTTGTTGACCTCGAGACGCGCATCGAGGCCGTCATAGCCGTTGTTCTTGGTGGCGATCGGCTGGTTGTGGATGGCCGAGAACTGCTCCATCAGCTGCCAGCTTTCATTGGCCGAGATGTTGATCGCCATCGGGCATTCATAGCCGGCGTCCTTCATCGCCTGGAGGTCGGCGCCGACGTCTTCCCAGGTCTTGGGCGCCTCGGTCTTGCCGATCTTGGCGAAGGCGTCCTTGTTCCAGTACATCAGCGCGGTCGAGGAATTGAACGGGAAGGACAGCATCTCGCCCTTCGAGGTCGCGTAGTAGCGGGCGATGCCGGGGAAGTAGTCGGCGTAGTCGATCTTGTAGCCGTTTTCTTCCATCAGCTTGTCGGCGGGCTTGTAGGCGCCCGACAGCATCATCGTGGCGGTGCCGACGTCATACACCTGCACGACGGCGGGCTGTTTGCCGGCGCGGAAGGCGGCGATGGTGTTCTGCAGCGTGGCGTCGTAGTTGCCCTGGCTGGTGCAGACGACTTCATAATCGGACTGCGAAGCGTTGAAGTTCTTGCACAGCGTATCGACGACGCGGGCGAGGTCGCCCGACAGGCCGAACCAGAAGTCGAATTTTACCGGCTCCGCAAAGGCAGGAACCGCGAGCGCGGTGCTGAGCGCGCCTGCGGCAAGGGCAGCGAGGCCCCGCTTGATGATCATCATGGTTTCTTCCCTCTTGAATGACTGTTGACAAGGGTCTTGCGCAAGTCCTTGCCCGCTCTCTTAGAGAAGGTATGTGACAGTTCTGTTGTGGCCTCCCGGGCCTGTGGACAGCTGGTCTTTCCTCCCCCTCGGCGGTTGCGCCAGCATGAAAGCGTTACACCGGCGCCTTAGGTAGCTAGGGCGGCTCTCGCGGACGTAAAGACCGTTATGGTTATCCGGCTAAAGGGACGACGAAGTGCTGGTGAGATGAGACCTGACCGGCCACGGCAAGCGCACTGCGATGCGCACCGACCGCCATGATGGCAGCCTCGTCCTGCTCGAGCCGAGCGGGCGCTCGGTCTAGCTCACGACCCGAGCGCCGTCTCGACCAGCCGCTTGGCGTCGGGCCCGGACCATTCGGCCGGACCGTTCATATGGGCGATCAGGCAGCCTTCGCCGTCGATCAGCATCGTGACGGGCAGGCCGAGCGCCAGACCGCGCGTCTTGAGATCGTTGAACAGCGTCATCGTCGAATCCCGGTAGTAGCCGAGCGTGTGCACACCGGTATCGGCGAGAAACTTCTTCGGCTTCACATCGTCGCCGGCATCGACGTTGACGGCGACGACCTGAAAGGCGTCGCTGCCTTTCTCCTTTTGCAGCGCATCGAGCGCCGGCATTTCGGCACGGCATGGCGCGCACCACGTAGCCCAGAGATTGAGCAGCACCGTCTTGCCGGCATGGTCGGCGATCGTCATCGGCTTGCCGTCCGGACCGTTGAAGGCGAGGCTCCTCATCGACTGCGGCGGATCGGCCGGCAAAAGTGCCGCGACCTCGCCGGTGGCCGCGGCCGCGACCTTCTTGGCGCGATCGCTCTTGGCGGCGCAGGCGACGTCGTCCTTGCTGCTGCTTGCGGCTACTTGGGGCGCGGCGTTTTGGGGCGCGGCGTTGTTGCCAGACCGGCTCTCGCTGACATATACCGCGACCGCGCCGGCCAGCGCTCCCGCCACCAGGGCGGCGAGGATCAGGCGCGGGGTCGGGAAAAATCTGTTTCCGTCTGCCATGTTATCAAAACTGCTCCGAAGCACGGGTTATAGCCATGAGCGACAAAAAGACCAGCAACCAGATGTGGGGCGGACGATTTGCCTCGGGTCCGGCCGCGATCATGGAAGCGATCAACGCGTCGATCTCGTTCGACCGCAAACTCTACGCGCAGGACATAAGAGGCTCGATCGCCCATAGCGAGATGCTGGCGCAAACGGGCATTATTTCGGCGTCCGATCAAGAAAAAATCGCTCACGGGCTGAACACGATCCTGAAAGAGATCGAAACCGGCAGCTTCGAGTTTTCGACGAAGCTGGAAGACATCCACATGAATGTCGAGGCCCGCCTCGCCGATCTGATCGGGTCGGCGGCCGGCCGGCTGCACACCGCGCGTTCGCGCAACGACCAGGTGGCGGTCGATCTGAGGCTCTGGGTCAAGGACGAATGCTTCCGTGTCGCCGAGGCGTTGAAAGGCCTGATCATGGCCCTCCTGGCGCGAGCCGAGGAACATGCGGCGACCGTCATGCCGGGCTTCACCCATATGCAGGCGGCGCAGCCGGTGACCTTCGGCCATCATTGCATGGCCTATGTCGAAATGTTCGCGCGCGACCTGTCGCGCGTGCGCGACACCATCGAACGGATGGACGAGAGCCCGCTCGGCGCCGCCGCCCTTGCCGGCACCAGCTTCCCGATCGACCGCCACCAGACCGCCAGGGCGCTCGGTTTCCGCGAGCCGATGCGCAATTCGCTAGACAGCGTCTCCGACCGCGATTTCGCGCTGGAGTTCCTCGCCATGGCCGCGATCTGCGCCACACACCTGTCGCGGCTGGCGGAGGAGATCATCATCTGGTCGACGCCCCAATTCGGCTTCATCAGGCTGTCGGACAGCTTTTCGACCGGCTCCTCGATCATGCCGCAAAAGAAGAACCCCGACGCCGCCGAACTGGTGCGTGGCAAGACCGGCCGCATCAACGGCCATCTGATCGGCCTGCTGACGGTGATGAAGGGCATGCCTTTGACCTATGGCAAGGATATGCAGGAAGACAAGGAATCGGTGTTCGACGCCGCCGAGACTCTCGACCTGATGCTGGCGGCGATGACCGGCATGGTCGCGGACATGACGGTGAACGCAGTCGCAATGAAGAAGGCCGCTGGCTCCGGCCACGCCACCGCCACGGACCTCGCCGACTGGCTGGTGCGTAGCCTGGGTCTGCCGTTCCGCGAGGCGCATCATGTCACCGGCCGCGCGGTGGCGCTGGCCGAAGACAAGAAGGTCAGCCTGGAGAAGCTTTCGCTGGAGGATCTGCAATCGATCAACCCCGGCATCACACCGGACATATTCTCGGTGCTGGCGGTGCAGAACTCGGTCAAGAGCCGCACCAGCTTCGGCGGCACCGCGCCGTCGGAAGTGAGGAAGCAGATCCGCGCCTGGAAAAAGCGTATCGCCAAGGCGTGATCCCCGATTTTGCGATCAGCAATATGCGGGGTGCAATACGCTGAGAACTCGGCTAAAAGCGGCGGCTGGCAAACGTTTCGGACGGATGGATCGATGACCGGAAGCAGGATTTTGGTGACGCTGACGCTGCTTGCGGCGCTTGCCTCCGTGACCGCCTGCGGCCGCAAGGCCGGTCTCGACACGCCCTACGAGGCGGCCGTCCAGGCGCGCAAGGATGCCGAAAAAGCCCACCAGCCCGTGCCGCCGGAACCGGAAAAACCGGTCGTGGACAAGAAGTTCATCCTCGACCCGCTGATCTAGCGCCGATGAAGGCGGGTCTTTCCAAACCCGATCGCATCGTGCCCCAACTTCCGGAACCACTCTCGTGAACCATTTCGACTACCGCGACGGCGTGCTGCATGCCGAGGACGTGGCGATCCCCGATATCGCCGCACAGGTCGGCACGCCGTTCTACTGCTATTCGACGGCGACCCTGACCAGGCACTACCGTGTCTTCATCAAGGCCTTTGCCGGGCTCGACACGCTGGTCTGCTACGCCATGAAGGCCAATTCCAACCAGGCCGTGCTGCGTACCCTGGCCAGGCTCGGCGCCGGAGCCGACGTGGTCTCGGAAGGCGAACTGCGCCGGGCGCTGGCCGCCGGCGTCCCGCCGAGCAAGATCCTGTTCTCCGGTGTCGGCAAGACGGCGCGTGAAATGGACTTTGCGCTGGAGGCCGGCATCCTTTGTTTCAACGTCGAATCCGAGCCGGAACTCGAACTTCTGTCGGCACGCGCCTCGGCTCTCGGCAAGGTGGCGCCGGTCTCGCCGCGCATCAATCCCGATGTCGACGCCAGGACCCACAAGAAGATCTCAACCGGCAAGGCCGAGAACAAGTTCGGCATTCCGTGGCAGCGGGCGCGCCAGGTCTATGCCCGCGCGGCTACGCTTCCGGGCATCAGGATCACCGGCATCGATACCCATATCGGCAGCCAGATCACCGATTTGCAGCCCTTCGACGACGCCTTCGCCCTGCTTGTCGACCTGGTCGGCGCGCTGCGCGCCGACGGCCACGCCATCGAGCATATCGACCTCGGCGGCGGCCTCGGCATTCCCTACCGCGTCGACAACAACCCGCCCCCGTTGCCCGACGCCTATGCCCAGATCGTCCGCAAGCATGTGACCAAGTTGGGCCTGAAGGTGATGTTCGAGCCGGGCCGACTGATCGTTGGCAATGCCGGCATCCTGGTGTCGGAAGTAATTTTCATGAAAGAAGGCGACGCCAAGAACTTCCTCGTCGTCGACGCCGCCATGAACGACCTGATCCGACCGACGCTCTACGACGCCTTCCACGAAATCAGGCCGGTCGTGCAGCCGCCGGCCGATACGCCGCGCATGATGGTCGACGTGGTCGGCCAGGTCTGCGAGACCGGTGACTATCTCGGCCTCGATCGCGACCTGCCCAGGCTGAAGGCGGGCGATCTCGTCGCCGTTTCCACCGCCGGCGCCTATGGCGCGGTCCAGGCCGGCACCTACAACACCCGCCTGCTGGTCCCGGAGGTGCTGGTCGACGGCGACCGTTTCCATGTCGTGCGTCCGCGGCTGACCTATGAAGAGCTGATCGGCCTGGATTCCGTGCCGGACTGGCTTGCATAGACCGGAAACTCTGTACGGGGAGGAAATCATGTCGCAGGGCAATACCGTCACTCGCGAACGCATTGCCGCGATGGAACCGCGCATCCGCCCCTATATCAGGCACACGCCGGTACTGCGCGTCGACATGGCCGACTTCGACCGGCCGCCATTGGCGATCGACCTCAAGCTCGAATGCCTGCAGCATTCCGGCTCATTCAAGGCGCGCGGCGCCTTCACCAACCTTATGGAGCGGTCGGTTCCCGAGGCTGGCGTCGTCGCCGCATCGGGCGGCAACCATGGCGCGGCGGTCGCCTATGCCGCCATGCGGCTTGGCCACAAGGCGACCATCTTCGTTCCCGAAGTGAGCCCACAGGCCAAGCTGGACCGCATTCGCGGCTACGGTGCCGACCTCGTCATCGGTGGCGCCCGCTATGCCGAGGCGCTGGCGGCCAGCGAACGTTTCGCCGAGCAAACCGGCGCCTTGCAGATTCACGCCTTCAACCAGGAGGAAACGCTTGTCGGCCAGGGCACGCTCGGGCTCGAAATCGAAAGCGATCTGCCTGAGATCGACACGCTGCTGGTCGCCGTCGGCGGTGGCGGCCTGATCGGCGGTATCGCCGCCTGGTATGCCGGCCGCATCCGCATCGTCGCCGTCGAGCCCGAGGGCGCGCCGACGCTTCACCGCGCGTTCGAGGCCGGCCATCCGGTCGACGCTCCGGCCGAAGGCATCGCTGCCGATTCGCTGGCGCCAAAGCGCGTCGGCGAAATGATGTTCCCGATCGCCGAAGCCTTCGTCGAACGCTCCATCCTGGTCAGCGACGACGACATCATCGCCGCCCAGAAGGCGCTCTGGAACCGCGTGCGCATCATTTCGGAACCAGGTGGTGCCGCCGCCTTCGCCGCGATCCTGTCCGGCCGCTACGCGCCGGCGCCGGGCGAACGGGTCGCAGTGCTGGTCTGTGGCGCCAACGCAAACCCCGCCAATTTCTGATTGCAACCATTTCGGCCGGTTTCACGTTTTCTCAAACTGCCTCGCCTTTGCCGTGTTTGCTGGTATTCTTCGAGTCGTGAGGCTTGGGCTATCCTGCCCCGCCTCGCAGCATGATCCCGAAAGTGGAATCCGGTTTTCGGAACAGATCATGCTCAAAGAGATAGAGCCCCATTCCGGTCCTTTCAGGACGGAACAGGCTCTCGGAAGGGCCGATGACGCAACGACCCATCTTCAGCACCGATCGCGGCCTGGCCGGACGCCTGGCGTTGAGCCGGATGGCGACGCGGGTCTCGATGATGGTCGAGCGCGGCTGGCCGCTGCTGCTCCCGCTCATTGTTGTTGCCAGCCTGTTCCTCAGCGCCTCCTGGTTCGGCATTTTTCCCCGGCTACCGGATGTGGTGCGCATCGGCCTTGTCGCCGTGTTCGGCCTGGCAGGGCTGGCCGCGCTTTATCCGCTGCGCTTTTTCCGCATGCCAGGCGCCGCCGAGGTCGATCGCCGAATCGAGGCCGCCAACAGACTGCTGCACAGCCCCGTGCAGGTGCAGAGCGACCGACCCAGCGGCCACGAAAGCAGTTTCTCGCAGGCGCTCTGGCGCGAGCACCAGAAACGCATGGCTGGAAGGCTCGACAGTCTCGGCGCCGACCTGCCGCGCACGCGCGTGCCGGAACGCGACCCCTGGGGACTGCGCGCCGTGGCGGCGCTCCTGCTCGTCAACGCCTTTGCCTTCTCCTTCGGGCCGACCGGCGGCAGGCTGAGCGATGGGTTCAGCGCACATGGCACGCTCGACGCCGTGCCGCCACGCATCGACGCGTGGGTGACGCCGCCGGCCTATACCGGCAAGCCGCCGATCTTCCTGACCGCCGATGCCAACCAGGCGACGCCGACCTTCACCATTCCGGAAGGCAGCGATGTCTCCTTGCGTGTCACCGGAGGCTCGGGCGAGGAAACGCTTGCCTATGCCGACAAGGATGGCAACGCACGCGCCATCGACCCGCAAGCCGCCGCCAAGCCGGCAGCAAGCCCGGCGGTGCCGTCCCCCGCCTCGTCTTCGAAGATACGCCAGTTCATCGGCAAGCTGACCGGCGACGGCACGCTGACGCTGAAGTCCGGCGACGACCAACTCGGCCGCTGGGCCTTCGCCGTGTTGCCGGACAAGCCGCCGCAGATCCGCTTCGTCGGTGAGCCCAAGCGCGCCGCCAACGGCGCCTTTGAGCTCAACTACCAGATCGATGACGACTACGGCGCCGCGACCGCCAAGGCGGTCTTCGCGCTGGCCGATCCGCAGGCGCCAGGTGCGCATCCGCTCTACGGCCCACCTGACATGCCCCTGACGCTGCCACGCCGCGGCGGCAAGTCGAATGCCGCCCGCACCACGAAGGATCAGACCGAGCATGTCTGGGCCGGCAGCAGCATCAAGCTGACGCTGGTCGCCACCGACGACGCCGGACACACCGCGTCCAGCGAAACCAAGACACTGGTAATGCCAGAGCGGCCGTTCACCAACCCGCTGGCGCGCGCCGTGATCGAACAGCGCCGCCTGCTCGCGCTCGACGCCAAAGCCAAGCCGCGCGTGCTCGATCTGATGGAGGCCATCACGCTGCGGCCCGAAGACACGTTCGGCAACATGTCCCACTACCTCGCCATCATGAGCGCGATGAGCCGGCTGAAACTGGCCGGGAACGACGATCAGCTGCGCGGCGAGGTCGCCTATCTCTGGGAAATCGCGCTCGGCATCGAGGAGGGCAACCTTTCTGCCGCCGAAAAGCGGCTGCGCCAGGCGCAGCAGGCGTTGCAGGACGCCATCAAGAACGGCGCCAGCGACGCCGAGATCGAGAAGGCGATGAAGGAATTGCGCGAGGCGATGAACCAGTTCCTGCAGGAGTTCGCCGAACGCGCCAAGCAGAACCCGAACGCCCCGCAAATGCAGCAGAACGGCCAGGAACTGCGCCAGAGCGACATCGACCGCATGATGGACCAGATCGAGAATCTGGCGAAGTCGGGCGATCGCGACAAGGCGCAGCAATTGCTGTCGCAGCTGCAGGACATGATGAACAATCTCCAGGCCGGCCGCCAGCAGCAGGGCGGTGAGCAGGACAGCCAGATGCGCCAGCAGATGGACAAGCTCGGCGAGATCCTGCGGCGCCAGCAGGAGATGATGAACGACACTTTCCGCATGGACCAGATGCAGCGCGGCGAGCGCCAGCGTGGCGAGAACCGCGACGAGCAGCTTGGCCAGGGCGGTGGCGAGAACCAGGACAAGCCGGGCGTTGGGCAGGACCGCGATCCGCTCGCCAGGCCGAAACCGATGACGCCGCAGGAATTCGCCGATGCGCTGAAGCAGTTGCAGGAAGGCCAGGGCCAGCTGAAGAGCGATCTCGAACAGCTGAAGAAGGGCCTCGAAGGCATGGGCATGGAGCCCAATGAAGGATTTGGCGAGGCCGGCAAGTCCATGGGCAGCGCCGAGAAGGCGCTTGGCGAGGGTCAGGGCGACGAGGCTGTCGGCCACCAGGGCCGGGCGCTCGAGGCGCTGCGCAAGGGCGCCAAGGACATGATGAAGCAGATGCAGGCCATGCAGGGCGACCAGGGCGGCAGCCAGGAAGGCGGTCGTCAGCAGGGCGCCGACCGTGATCCGCTCGGCCGGCCGCGCGCCAGCCGGGGTCCCGATTTCGGCGATTCGGTCAAAGTGCCCGACGAGATCGACGTGCAGCGCGCCCGCCAGATCCTGGAAGCGATCCGCAAGCGGCTCGGCAATGCGCTCAGCCCCGATATCGAGCGCAGCTATCTGGAACGGCTGCTGGAGCTGAAATAAAATAGCAAGCGGCGGGAGCAACCGGCGACATCTATGACGCGGGTTGGACCTGCCTGTTGACGAACGCCTCGCGGATCGCCTCCTGCATGCCGTCGATCGCCTCGCCTGACGCGTTCGGGTTGCGGTGCATCACCACATTGGAGGAATCGATGTCGCCGAACCCGTCGGCGGCCGTGAGTTCGCGGCAGTCCACCGGGATGTTGCTGCGCGAAATCGGCGCGATCGCCAAGCCCGAGGTGACAGCAAGCTTCAGGCCGCCGGTGGTGTCGCTGGTATAGGCAACGCGATAGGTAAGGCCGCGCTGCTCCAGCGATTTGATGGCGAAATCCTTGCACCAGCTGGCCCGGTTATAGAGCGCGATCGGCACCGGACGTTCCTCATGCATGTGATGCAGGTTCGACGTGACCCAGACCGTCGGATCGTGCATCAGCACTTCGCCGCCAGATGGGTCCTGCCATTCGAACACCACGCACAGATCGAGTTCACCAGCGAGGAGTGCCGCGATCTGCGCCTCCGAATGGGCGTAGCGCACGGTGACCTCGACCTTGGTGTGGCGCTTCGAGAATGCGCCGAGCGCGCGCGACAGGATGGCGTGGCCATATTCCTCCGGAATGCCGATGCGCACGGGCCCGCCCAGCGGCGCCGCCGTCATCGAAGCAGCCGTCTCATCGAGCAGCGAGACGATACGGCGGGCATTGACGATGAGTTCGCCACCACGCCGCGTCAATGCGACACCGCGTGAACCGCGCTCGAACAGGCTGTCGCCGACCAGCTCTTCGAGCTTCTTCATCTGCATCGACACGGCCGACTGGGTGCGGCCGGCCTGCTCGGCGGCCCTCGTGAAATTACCGGCCTCGGCGATGGCGACGAAGGTGCGCAGGAGATCGCTGTCGAGGGTTGGCCGCATCGCATCCATCATAAGCAAATTTGATTGCTGGCATCATTCCAATTCGTTTGCAACATGTCAAACGCCGGACGATAGTCGCCCCACCCATTGGATATGCAGCCGCGAAATCGGCTGCGGACCAACCAAAGAGTCCTCACTCGTGCCCGCTGCCCGAAAACGGTGGCGGGTTCTTTTTGATCTGGAGAGGGTCGCCGGATCATATGCGCGGGAGCCTGAACGCGGATGCAGAATAGGATGGTGCGCGGCATCCTGAGCCTGTGCCTGGGCGTGCTGGTCTTCTCGCTGCAGGACCCGCTCGTCAAAGCCGTGTCGAGCGGCTACCCGGTGACCGAGGTGATGGCGATCCGCTCGATCGTCGCCCTGCCGATCCTGATCCTTCTCGTCCATGCCGATGTCGGGCTGCGCGCCATCCTGTCGCGGCGCTTCGGCATGCTGACCATGCGCGCCTTCATCCAGTTCACGTCCTACACGGTCTATTACCTGGCCATCGCCGCCCTGCCGCTGGCCGACGCCGTGGCGCTCTATTTCATGGCGCCGCTCTGCATCATGGCGATGGCCGGTCCCTATCTTGGCGAGCGTGTTTCCTGGCAGACCCTGGCAACCGTGCTGATCGGCATGCTTGGCGTCCTGGTGATGCTGCGCCCCGGCGCCGGACTGTCCGATTGGGCGGCCTTGCTGTCGCTGGGCTCGGCCGTGCTCTATGGCTTTTCGCAATTGATGGCCCGCAAGATCGGCGACACCGAATCATCCACCGTGATGGCCTTCTACCAGAACGGCGCCTATCTGACCGGCGCGGCCGCGGTCGCCGGCACGTTCCACCTCGCCGGCATAACCCACGCCGTCCACCCGAGCCTCGAATTCCTGGTGCGGCCGTGGATCTGGCCGACACTGCCGGATTTCCTCAAAATGGCCGCCTGCGGTTTCGTCGCCTCGGCCGGCATGATCCTGCTGTCGCAGGGCTATCGGCTGGCGCCGGCCAACCGCGTCGCCACCTTCGAATACACCGGCATCCTGTGGTCGCCGCTGTGGGGCTTCCTGTTCTTCGCCGAGGTGCCACGCTCGACGACCGTGATCGGCGCGGCGCTCATCATCGGCGCCGGCCTGCTGGCGCTCAACACCGAGCGGCGGACCGGCCCGGCGCCGGCGCTTGTCGCCAGGGATCCGGCCTGATCAGGCGAAGCAGATCAGCGCCCGTTCGACGCGTGAACGGATCTCAGCCAGCGTGAAGGGCTTTTGCACGACGTCGAGGATAATGCCGTTCAATTCCTCGGCGCGCTCGCGCTGGTCGGCGTAGCCGGTCATCAGCATGATCTTCATCGCCGGAAAAAGTGCGGCGGCCGCAACCGCCATCTCGATGCCGTCCATCTCCGGCATGCGGATGTCGGAGACGACGAGATCGTAGCCGCCGTTTGCGGCGCGGATCAGCGAAAGCCCCTGCGCGCCGTCGGCGGCGATATCGATTGCGTGGCCGGCGCGTTCGAGCGCGCGGGCTGCGAGGGTGCGGACGGACTCATCGTCCTCGACGATCAGAAGCTTTGCCATGGCCGGCATATTTGGCGGGCAAAAGTTGACTTTTCCTGAAGGCGGAAGAGGTCGGCAAGTCTTTTTGGAAGTCGTTCAAGCATCGCCTTTGACGACGCCCACAAACGGCAGTTCGCGGAACGCATGCGAGACGTCCATGCCGTAGCCGACGACGAAATAATCGGGGCAGTCGAAGCCTACATAGTCGGCATTGAGCGCGGTCTGGCGGCGCATGCGCTTGTCGAGCAGCACGGCGATGGAACAGCTTTTCGCGCCACGCGACAGCATCAGGTCGCGCGTGAAGCTCAGCGTCTTGCCCGATTCCAGAATGTCGTCGATCAGCAGTACGTCGCGCCCGGCGACTTCATTGTCGATGTCGCGCAGCACCCTCACCTCGCCACTGGTGGTGCCGGCGCCGTAACTGGAGATGAAGATGAACTCGACCTCGGGCGACAGGCCGACGTCGTGCATGGCGCGGATCAGGTCGGCTGCGAAGATGAACGAACCCTTCAGCACCGAAATCACCAGCAGATCGTGATAGTCGTGCCCGGCGATCTCCTTGGCGAGTTCGAGATTGCGCCGCGCGATCGCCGATGCCGAAAACAGGACTTCGATGTCCTTGCCGCGTACGATGGGCATTGCTGGTCTTCTCCGGTGATCGCCTACTCGGCGAAAGTAACCAAAACGGTTCTAACGCCGTTCTTAGGCACGTCGAGCCGGCTGGCAAAGCCGAATCTTTCGCCCGATGCCAGCGAGCGGCCGAATGTCCCCAACGTATAGCGGGTCGTGCGTCCGTCATTGCCCGTCACCCGGATTTCGAGCGGCGGCATTGTCGCCGGCCTCGTCCCATCATTGGCGGCCTCGCCATCGACGAACAGCACCGGATTGGCGCCCGAGGCATCGACGCGTGAGGTGACGCCTGAAATGGTCAGCGCCGACGCTTGCGTGCCGGCCAGGAACGGCGCCTGTCGCACTAGCGCATGACCGCCGGAGACCCAGAAGGCGGCAAGGGCTGCACCGATGCCGGCGATCCAGAAGATCGGCCCTCCACGTGATGCCGGCGGCCGTTTCGCTTGTGCTTCCGGCTTGCGCAGCATGTCCATGCCCTCGATGGGCGGGGGGACGATCGCACGCGGCGGCGGTGAATCGCTTTCCACGGTAGGGGCAAAGCGCGGCATCACTTCATAGTCCGCATCGATAATATCGGCCGCCGGACCGCGCACGATCCGGTCCGCCATGCCAATTGCCGGCGGTTCGGTCATGATTTCGCCGGAAACCGGGCGCGCGGTTCGTGGGTCAGCCATCATGGCCCAGTATTGCACCTGTTCGCTTTTCGTTTCTTTTGCGTAAACACAAATGGTTAACGCTTCCCCACCGGAGCCCTCGTGACGCGCCGAAACAGCCCAGGAATTAACCGCCGGTTAACCATGCCGGCCGATGGTCTTTTCGCAGAACAGGCCGGCTCGCCGCCGGCTCTAAAAGAGACAGAGCATGATGTCGCCCGAAGACCGCGTCACACTTTTCGGCATCATGCTCCAAGAAATTCAGGTCGCCGAAATTGATTCGCTTCGAAAATGTCGGCCTCCGCTATGGCATGGGTCCGGAAATCCTCCGCGACATCTCCCTGCACATACCGGAGCGCTCCTTCCAGTTCCTGAGCGGGCCTTCGGGTGCCGGCAAGACGACCTTGCTGCGCCTTTTGTTCATGTCGCTGAAGCCGACGCGCGGGCTGATCACCATCTTCGGCAAGGACCGCTCGCGCATTTCACGCACCGAACTGCCGCATCTGCGCCGCCGCATCGGCGTGGTGTTCCAGGATTTTCGCCTGCTCGACCACATGACCACCTATGAGAATGTCGCCTTGCCATTGCGCGTGCGCGGGCGCGAGGAAGCGAGCTACCGCACCGACGTCACCGAGCTGTTGAAATGGGTGGGGCTCGGCGAACGCATGCATGTGCTGCCGCCGGTCCTGTCGGGCGGCGAGAAGCAGCGCGCCGCGATCGCGCGCGCCCTGATCGAGCAGCCGGAAATCCTGCTCGCCGACGAGCCGACCGGCAATGTCGATCCGCCGCTGGCGCGACGCCTGCTGCGGCTGTTCATCGAGCTCAATCGCCTCGGCACCGCCGTCGTGATCGCGACCCACGATCTTGGCCTTATGGAACAGGTCGACGCGCGCCGCATGATCCTGGCCGGCGGAAGGCTTGATATCTATGACTGAGCTATCGGCCGACCATTTCGAGCAGCAGGATGCCGAGGCGGTCGAGGCAAGACCGCGCGCCCAGCGCAAGATGGCGCCGATCGTGCCGGCGCAGAACATTGCCGGCCGCGCACTGGTGCTGGTCATCGCCATCATGACCTTCCTGTCCTGCCTGACCTTCGGCGCGGTGACGCTGGTGCGCGACACGGCCTCGGTCTGGGAAAACCAGATCTCGCGCGAGGCGACGATCCAGATCAAGCCGGCCGACGGCCTCGATATGGAGGCGGCGCTTAGCCAGGCCTCGCAGATCGCCGGCGAATTCCCGGGCGTGAAGTCGACCCGAATCATCGACCGCGAAGCGACCGCCAGGCTGTTGGAGCCCTGGCTGGGATCGGGCCTCAACATCGACGACCTGCCGGTGCCGCGCCTGATCATCGTCACCATCGACGAGAACAGCCCGCCCGACTTCGCCGCCATGCGCGCCGCGATCACGCCGAAACTGCCGAGTGCATCGCTCGACGACCACCGTACCTGGGTCGACCGGCTGGTGGCCATGGCCCGCACGACGGTGACCATCGGCATCGCCGTTCTGGCCTTGATGCTGTCGGCAACGGTGCTGACCGTGGTATTCGCGACCCGTGGCGCCATGGACGGCAACGGCCACATCATCGAGGTGCTGCATTTCGTCGGCGCCGAGGCGCGCTTCATCGCGCGCGAATTCCGCCGGCATTTTCTGGTCACCGGGATGAAGGGCGCGGCCGCCGGCGGAGCGGCGGCGGTGCTCGTCTTTATCGTGTTTTCATGGTGGTCGTCGCGTAACATGGCAACACCGCAGGCCGATCAGGCGACCGCTTTATTCGGTAACTTCGCCATCGGCTCCGCGGGTTATCTGGGCGTCGTCCTGATGGTGCTGGTGATTGGCGCGCTGACGGCGGCGACCTCGCACGCCACCGTCGTCGCCTATCTTAGCGACATCGACGTTCGTCAACCCGACGCATGAAAGGAACTCGTCTTGGCGTGGATGGAAACACGGCGATCACGGATCGAGAATTCGCGTAACGCAAAGTGCGTCTTTTAGCTATCAAAGGCCGCATTTCGGGATTAACCATATGGCCATGGACGTGCGGGACTCGACCGGGACGGCTGGACAGCTGCCAGTGGTGGTTGCCCGTTGGCGTGCCCACGGCAAGGTCAGCCATTTAAGGACCGCCCTGCGCCTCTCCGCTCTTTCCCTGCTTGTGCTCGCAATGGTGTTCGCTGGCGGCTTCGGCTGGTTTGCCAGCAAGGTCAGTCATCTGACCACGCCCGCCAACCCGGCCAAGGCCGACGCCATCATCGTGCTGACCGGCGGCCAGTCGCGCCTCGACGCCGCGATGGAACTGCTCGCATCCGGCAAGGGCGAGCGGCTTTTGATCAGCGGCGTGCATCCATCGGCCAGCCGCCGCCAGCTTCAGGCGGCGACCGGCGGCGACAAGAAGCTGTTTTCCTGCTGCGTCGACATCGATCGAGCCGCGCTCGATACGATAGGCAACGCGGAGGAAAGCGCCAAATGGGTGGAAAACCACGCCTATGGCACGGTGATCCTGGTCACCAACAATTATCACATGCCGCGCAGCCTGCTGGAGATGGGCCGGCTGCTGCATGGCGCCAAGCTCGAACCCTACCCGGTGGTCAATTCCAACCTGGATAATGGCAGTTGGCTGACCAAGCCGCGGGCCGTGCGCGTGCTGTTCACCGAATACACCAAATACCTGCTGGCGTTGGCTCGCGGCATTATCCCCGTGAAGCCGACGCCCGAAGGCATCGCGCTGGCCGAGACCGCCGCCGGCGGCTGAGCCCGCGTCACTTGGCGCCAGCCCCTGAAACGCCCTTGAGGCGCGCGATCTCCTGTTCAAGGTTCTGGATGCGCCGGTCGCGCTCGCCAAGCGCCGCTGCCACATCAGCCGCCTCGAAGCGCTGCGGTATATGTTGCGGGCAATTGGCATCCCACGCCGAGACGGTGAACAGGATGACCTGCTCGGGACGCGCCTTGTAGTCCGGAGGCATCAGCCTGGCGGTCAACCCGGCATCGTCTTCGACAACGCGCGCCGTACCCCAGATCTTGATGCGCTGGCGCATCATGTAATCAATCAGGAACAGAAAGGCTCTCGGATTGTCGGCCAGATTGCCCTGTGTGATGAACTGCCTGTTGCCGGAAAAATCCGCGAAGCCGATCGTCTTCTCGTCGAGCACCTTGAGAAAGCCGGCAGGGCCGCCGCGATGCTGGATGTAGGGCTGGCCATCGCCATTGGCCGTCGACAGGAAGACGCTGGTCTGCATTTCGATGAAGGCGGCAAGGTCCGGTGTGATCGCCGACTGCCAGCCGCCTCGCTCCTCGACGCGGGCATAGGACTGGCGTGAGCCCTTGCGCGCCTGGATCGCCTTGACCGTCGGCGTGAAGGCGACATCGCTCGCAAATGCGTGTGCGTTCATCGAAACCTCCTTGCGTGAACGTTCCTAAAGGCCGAGCTCCGACAACGTCGGATGGTCGTCCGGCCGCCGGCCGAGCGGCCAGTGATATTTGCGCTCGGCCTCGGCGATCGGCAGGTCGTTGATGCTGGCAATGCGCAGGCGCATCAGCCCGTGCTCGTCGAATTCCCAGTTCTCGTTGCCATGACTGCGGAACCATGAGCCGCTGTCGTCGCGCCATTCATAGGCGAAGCGCACCGCGATGCGATTGCCGTGAAAGGCCCAGACCTCCTTGATCAGCCGATAGTCGAGCTCGCGTGTCCATTTGCGCGTCAGGAACGCCTGGATCGCATCGCGCCCCTGCAGGAACTCGGCCCGGTTGCGCCAACGGCTGTCCGCCGTATAGGCGAGCGCCACCCGCGCCGGATCGCGCGAGTTCCAGGCATCCTCCGCCATGCGCGCTTTCTGCGCTGACGTCTCGGCGGTGAAGGGGGGAAGCGGCGGGCGGCTATCAGACATGGGATCTCCTCTGCGGCATGAAGGGTTGGGGCCGGCGGGCACCGCCGCCCCCTTTCCGGATTCAGGCAGCATCGCGCGCGGAAACAACCGGAAAATCGATCTCCGTCTGTGCAACCTCGTTGATATAGTTGGTCCAGACGTTCAGGGCGACATGCTGGACGATCTCGATGATCTCCCCGTCGTCATAGCCCGCGAGCCTGACAGCGGCGAGATCCTCTTGGCCGACATGCCCGCGGCTTTGCGCAACCCTGGCGGCAAAACGCACCGCCGCGGCTGCCTTGGGATCCGAGGAGCCGCCATGGCGGTTGGCGATCATCTCGGCATCGTCGAGCCTTGCAAGGTTTTTACCGAGATAGGTGTGGGCGGAAAGACAGTAGTTGCAGCCATTGATCTCAGCGATCGCCAGCGCGATGCGCTCGCGGGTCGGCGCTGGAAGCCGGCCCTTGGCCAAGGCTCCCATCATGCCGAGATAGCCTTCCAGCGCGGCCGGACTGTTGGCGACCATCCGAAACAGGTTCGGCACGACACCAAGCTGTTTTTCCACCGCCTGCAGCATGGGCTGCGAGGCGGCGGGAGCGGCTGCGATGGACGAAGGCGTGGCAATGCGGGGCATGAAGATCTCCTTGTTGAGGTACCACGCCCATATGCAGCCTTCCATGTTGCGGATGTAGATGCCATATTTGCAATCAACCCTTCCATTTTCTGGAAGAAATGATGGATCGTCTCGAAGCCATGTCCCTTTTCGTCGCGGCAGCGGAAGGCGGCAGCCTTTCCGCCGCCGCGCGCCGTTCGGACGTTCCGCTGGCAACGGTCAGCCGCAAGGTCTCCGAGCTGGAGCGCCACCTGAAGACACGCCTGTTGAACCGCTCGACGCGGCGGCTGACACTGACCGACGCGGGCCATGCCTATCTCGCTGCCTGCCGCCGCATTCTCGAAGAGGTCGGCGACGCCGAACGCACCGCCGGCGGCGAATACAGCGCCCCGACGGGAGAACTGATCATCACCGCGCCGATCGTCTTCGGCCGCCTTCACGTGTTGCCCGTTGTCACCGAGTTCCTCGCCGCCTTTCCCCTGGTGGATATCCGGCTCACGCTCGGTGACAGGATAAGCCAGTTGGCCGAGGACCATATCGACCTCGCCGTCCGCATCGGCAGGCTGCCGGATTCGCGCATGGTCGCCATCAGGGTCGGCTCGATCGGTCATGTCGTCTGCGCAAGCCCGGCCTATCTGGCCGCGCACGGCATTCCACGGATCCCGGGAGAGCTCGAGACACACAGATGCATCACCTTCGAGGGTCTTGGCTCGCTTGCCGCCTGGACCTTCACGGTGGACAAGGCTGATTTTGTCGTGCCGGTCCGCTCAAGGCTCCGGGTCAACACCGCCGAGGCGGCGATCGATGCGGCGATCGCCGGGGTCGGGTTGACCCGGGTGCTTTCCTACCAGATCGTCGCCGCCATACGATCAGGAACACTGCGCCCCGTGCTCGGGGATTTCGAACCCGAGCCTTGGCCGGTTAGCCTGGTGCATGCGGGCCAGGGCCGGCTGCCGGTGAAATTGCGCGCCTTCCTCGACTTCGCCGCCCCGCGCCTGAGGGAACGCCTGGCGCAGGCGACCTGGTAGAACGGGCAGCATCGCACCGTTTCCTTTTTCCCTGCGCTTGGTGTAACCAACGCACACTTCCTCACCGGACCTCCCCCATGCTCTATGTCAGATCGCTGGCGTTCAATTTCGTCTTCTACGTCAATCTGATCGTCCAGATGATCCTCTGGACCCCGTACTATTTCCTTTCGCCCCGTCACCGCGCCTGGTTCGTGCCGAAATTCTGGTCGCGCACCTCGATGTGGCTCTATGACAAGATCGCCGGCATAAAGAACGACATCACCGGACAGGAAAACCTGCCCGAGGGCTCCTTCATCCTGGCGCCCAAGCACCAATCGTTCTGGGACGCGATCGCCTTCTTCCCGTTCCTCCAGGACCCGCTTTACATCCTGAAGCGCGAGCTGACCTGGATCCCGTTCTTCGGCTGGTACATCTTGAAGATGCGCATGATCCCGGTTGATCGCGGCAGCCGCTCCAAGGCGCTGAAGGCCGTGGTCGCCGCGACCAGGGAAGAGATGGCGCGCAACCCGCGCCAGTTGATCATCTATCCCGAAGGCACGCGCCGGGCACCGGGCGACGAGCCGGCCTACAAATACGGCATCGTCGAAATCTACACGCAGCTTGGCGTTCCGGTCGTGCCGGTCGCCCATGTCGCCGGCCTCTATTGGCCGCGCCGCAAGTTCCTGCGCTATCCCGGGACCATCAAGGCACGCTTCCTGCCGCCCATACCGCCGGGTCTGGGCAAGGAAGAGTTCATGGCGCGGCTGATCGGCGAGACGGAAGCCGCCTGTGACCAGCTTCTCGTCGAGGCATCGCGGGCGCCCAACCCGCCGGCCCTGCCGCCAACGGCGATCAAGCGGCTTCGGGAGCTGGGCACGAAGGCCTGAAGGCTCTCCGGCCAGGCAATCAGCCGTAAACAGCCAGCACCGTGGTCAGCACCAGCGTCGCGGCAAAGACCAGATTGACTATCCGCGAGGCGACTGGCCTGCGTAGGAAGCGCGCGAACGCCGCACCGGCAAGAAGCCATGCGGCGTGGATGACAACGATCATCACCGCGAGAACGGTCAGTTTCGTCCCCAGCCCGAGGTCGACATCGCCTGACGAGGCACCCACGAACACGGCGGCGATCGCCACGTAGGCTTTCGGGTTGGCCACCGCGAGGAGAAAACCGGCCAGCCATGTCGGGCGCGACGCCTCGGCGGCACGTGCAGCCAATGGCGGCGCGGTGGCGATCTTGAAGGCGAGGTAGAGTATGTAGGCCGCGGACGCGACAACCAGCAATGGCGCCAGCTTCGGCATCGAAGCCAGCGCCGCCATGACCCCGGTCGCCACGACCAGCAGAACGGCGGTCGTGCCCAGGACAATGCCGCCGGCGTAGCGCAGCGAATCGCGCAGGCCGAAGGCAGCGCCGACGGCGGTGACGCTTATCGTCGCCGGCCCCGGGCTGCCCATGACGACGGTGGCGGCCAGCAACAGCGCAAGCAATTGGCGCCAAAGCTCCGGCTGCGAAACATGCGGTCCGGCCATCTGATCCTCGCCCTGCACCCCTGTGCGAAGGGACGGTATGGCAAGACATGAGGATCGTCTTGGACGTTCGTGGCGTCCCGCGTTACCGGCAGCCTCAGGCGCTGGCTCTGTCGAGTTCGGCCATGTCGTCCGCGCTCAACTTCAACGACACCGCCTTGATCAGGCTGTCCATCTGGCTCGGCTTGGTGGCGCTGGCGATCGGTGCGGTGACGCCCGGCCGCGCGATAACCCAGGCAAGCGCCACTTCCGCCTGCTTGGCCGAATGCCGGGCCGATATGGCGTCGAGCGCTGCCAGAATGCGCATGCCGCGTGGATTGAGATAGCTGCCGACATCCTCGCCACGCTCGCTCTGGCCGAGATCGGCTTCCGTTCGGTACTTGCCGCTGAGAAAACCCTTGGCCAGGCTGAAATAGGTGATGACGCCGATATCCTCGGCCACGCAGAGGTCGCGCAGCGGGCCATCGAAGGAAGAGCGGTCGTAAAGATTGTATTCCGGCTGCAGCACCTCATAGCGCGGCAGGCCGCGCAGGCTTGCCACGTCCAGTGCCGCGCGCAACTGGCCGGCATCGAGGTTCGAACAGCCGGCATGGCGGATCTTGCCCTTGGCGAGCAATTTCTCATAGGCGCCGAGCGTTTCCTCGTAGGGCGTGGTCGGATCCGGCCAGTGCGACAGATAGAGATCGATGAATTCGGTCCGCAGCCGCTTCAGCGATGCGTCGACGGCCTTTTCGATATAGGCGGCGGACAGGTCCTTGTGGCCCTGCCCCATGTCCGAGCCGACCTTGGTGACCACCACGACCTTGTCGCGGTTACCCCGATCCTTCATCCATTTGCCGATGATGGTTTCCGATTCGCCGCCTTTGTTGCCGGGGACCCAACGCGAATACGCATCGGCCGTATCGATGGCATTGAGGCCCGCGCCGACGAAGCGGTCGAGCAGGTCGAAAGAGGTTTTCTCGTCAGCGGTCCAGCCGAAGACATTGCCGCCCAGAACCAGCGGCGCGATGGAAAGGTCGGTGCGACCGAGACGGCGTTTCTGCAAGACTAATCTCCGTGGATTGGATCGGCGGACGGCGCCCGCAGGCTAGGGTTCGGAGCCTAAGCTAGGTCTTGCGGCATCGAGGTCAAAGGCCTGGCCGCCTTTTCCGCAGAGCCAGCGCTTCACAAGATCGCTATCCGGCGCGCCACATCCTCCAGCCAGTGGTCGCGGATATCGAGCGCTTCCAGATGCTTCAGCGTGCTCAACACATAGTCCTCATTGTTGCCGGATCGGCCGACCGCGCCGCGCACCACGGTCGCCGCATCCGCCGTATCCAGCGCACCGGCATATTGCTCATGCCTGCGGTCGACGATGTAGGCCACGGCCTCGACCGCACCGCCGCCGTCGAGACGAACCTTGAGCGTCCGCTCGAGATAGACGCTGGTGACAAGTTCGCGCTCGCGCAGGTAGGCGATGACCTCGTCGCGCAATTCGCCGGGCACTCGGAAGGCAAGGCCGACGCAGGAACCGCCATGGTCGAGGCCGAGCACCAGTCCCGGTCGCTGACGCGTGCCACGGTGCACGAAGGAATAGACGCAGAGCGAGCGGCGATAGCCATGCAGGTGGGCACGCCGTGTCTCGACATGCGCGAAACCCGGTCGCCAGATCAGCGAACCATAGCCGAACACCCAAAAATCGCCCATATCACCGCCCCTGATTGCAAAAAGAATGGCAACACCGCACCGGAAACCGGTGTTTTTTCCGCCCGTGTCCGTCTACCTAGTGTTCGGAATCGAGAATCCGTTCACACCATCCATGCGTTAATGAGAGCCAAAGCATGACGTCAAGTGACGAACGCCAACCGGGTAACCGTCGCCGCCTGTGGTGGCTTGCCGCGTTGATCCTCGTGCTATTCGCCCTTTACAGTGCCGGCTGGTTCTACCTGGCCAGCAGGGTCAGGACTGAAGCCGACAAGACGGTTGCCACGCTCAACAAGAGCGGTATCCAGGCCGGCTGCGCCAACCTCCAGGTCAGTGGCTATCCCCTGAGCTTTGCGGTCTCCTGCGACAACCTCGCCTATGAGGACGATGCCAAGAACATTGCCGCCTCGGCCGGTAGTTTCAATGCCACCGCCCAGATCGTCCAGCCCTTGTCGCCGGTTGCCAATCTGCGCGGTCCGCTCCGGACCTCCGTCCCGGGCATGATGCCGCTCTGGATCGACTGGGACAATCTGCAGGCCAACGTCAAACTGTGGTACCCGCTGCCGCGGCGTATAGCGCTGCAGGCCGAGGGCCTGTCGGGCCAGACCGACCCGGCCGACGACACCGATCCAGTCGAACTGTTCAGTGCCGGCAAGGCATCAGGCCAGTTGCAGCCGAATGGTGGGGATCTCGACTATGTCGGCAGCTTTGGCGATCTCGAGATCGATTCCGACGCGATCGGCGGGCGCGTGCTGCCGGCGCTCGATGCCAGCGGCGACGTGACACTGAAGAACGGCGTCGCATTGGTCGGCACGCAGGTGAAAAGCCTGCGTGGCCAAAAGATCGAAATCCGCAACCTCGATCTGTCGTCGGGGACCGCGCGTGTCACCGTTTCCGGCCCGCTTTCGGTCGATGCCGAGGGCCTGGTCGATGCCGATCTGATGATCAGGATCAAGGATCCCAAGGCCGTGGCATCTATCCTTGCCGGCGCCATACCCGAGCAGAAGAATGCGATTGAGCAGGGTTTTGGCGCCTTGGCCCTGCTCGGCAGCGAACCGGCGATGCCGCTGAAAGTGGTCAAGGGCAAGGCCTCGCTCGGCTTCATCCCGCTGGGCAAGATCAAGCCGGTGCAATAGAGCATGATCCCGAAAAGTGGGAACCCGTTTTCGCGGACAAACGGTTTCCGTTTGTCCAGAGATCATGCTCCAACAAAGAGATTGATCGGGATGACGAAACGTCATCCCGATCAAGTCGCGCCATGGCAAGACCCGTGAGGCTCCTGAGTGTCGGGGCGCTGACGCTGGATACGATCCTGCGTGTCGATACATTGCCCAACCATCAGGGAAAATTCATCGCCTCCGACGGCGTCCAGATCGCCTCGGGCATGGCCACGAGCGCTGCCTGTGCCGCGCACCGTCTCGGCGCCGAGGTATCGCTATGGGCGAGCGCCGGCGACGATCCGGTCGGCGATCAACTGATTGCGGGAATAGAGGCCGAGGGTGTCGATTGCAGCCATGTGCGCCGCGTCGGCGGCGCGCGCTCGGCACTGGCCTCGATCCTGGTCGATGCGCATGGCGAGCGTATCATCGTGCCGTTCTACGACACGCGCGCGCAGGCTGATCCCGAGGCTTTGCCGTTCACCGACGTTACGGCATTCGACGCCGTGCTGGCCGACGTGCGCTGGCCGGGTGCCGCAGCACTAGCCCTGAAGGCAGCGCGAGCCGCTGGCCGTCCGGCGATCCTCGATGCCGATACCGCGCCGCTGGCGGTGCTGGAGCAATTGTTGCCGCTGGCCTCGCACATCGTCGCCTCCGAGCCGGCGGTCCGTATCATATGCGGCCACGCGCTGGATATGGAGAGCGCTTGCACGGACCTCGCCTCGCGTACCGACGCGTTCGTTGCGGTTACCGGCGGCGCGGCCGGTACCTGGTGGTTCGATCGAAGCGCCGGATCATCCCGCCATGTCGAGGCCCCGAGGATCAAGGCGGTCGACACGCTGGCCGCCGGCGATGTCTTTCATGGCGCCTTTGCCGTCGGGCTGGCGGAAGCCATGCCGGTCGAGCAGGCCTTGCGTTTCGCAAGTGCGGCCGCCGCGCTCAAATGCCTGCGCTTCGGCGGCAGGCTGGGCGCGCCGGATCGGGCCGAGACGCTCGCCATGATGGCAGCGACCTGGCCTGAAACGGCTTAGCTCTTTGCCGGATGCTCGACCGCCTGGCGGCCAAAGTCGGGCACGTCGATATCCTGGCCGGCCTCGATGATCGAGCGGCGCACGGCGCGGGTGCGGGTGAACAGGTCGAAGAGCTTGTCCCCATCGCCCCAGCGGATCGCGCGCTGCAGGAACGCCAGGTCTTCGGAGAAGCGCGCCAGCATTTCGAGGATGGCGTCCTTGTTGTGCAGGCACACGTCCCGCCACATGGTCGGATCGGATGCGGCCAGACGCGTGAAGTCGCGAAAACCGGAGGCGGAATATTTGATCACTTCCGTCTTGGTCACCGACTCCAAATCGTCGGCGGTGCCGACGATATTGTAGGCGATGATGTGCGGCAGATGCGAGACGATGGCGAGCGTCATGTCGTGATGCTGCGGGTCCATCGTGTCGATGTTGGCGCCGCAGCGGCGCCAGAATTCCGACAGCCGTTCCAGCGCTTCCGGATCGGTGCCCGGCACCGGCGTGAAAATGCACCAGCGATTGTCGAACAGATCGGCGAAGCCGGCGTCCGGGCCGGATTTTTCGGTGCCCGCCAGCGGATGGCCGGGAATGAAATGCACGCCATCAGGCACATGCGGCTGCATCTGCGCGATGACCGAGGCCTTGGTCGAACCGACATCGGTGAGGATCGCCCCTTTTTTCAGCGCCGGCGCGATTTCCTGCGCCACCGCGCCGGACGAACCGACCGGCACCGAGACGATGATCAGATCGGCATCACGCACCGCTTCCCTGGCATCCGTGGTGTAGAAATCGCCGAGGCCGAGTTCCTCGGCTCGCTTGAGCGTGGCCGCGCTGCGGGTCGAGATGGCGACATGGCGAGCCAAACCCTCGCGGCGGATGACGCGGGCGAGCGACGAGCCGATCAGGCCAATGCCGACCAGCGCGATCTTTTCGAACATCGGTGATGTCATGGCTTCTAGCTTTTCAGAAATGTCGTGAGCGCGGCGACAACGCCGCGATTGGCCTCTTCGGTGCCGACGGTCATGCGCAGCGCGTTGGGAAAGCCGTAGCCTGAAACGCGCCGCAGAATATAGCCGCGCGCGGTCAAATACTCATCAGCAGCCGCTGCGGAATGCTTTTGGTCGTCGGGAAAATGGATGAGCAGGAAATTGCCGACGCTGGGTGTCACGCGCAGCCCGAGCCCGGTCATCTCCTGGCTCAGCCAGGTGAGCCAGGTCTCGTTATGCGCCACGCTGCGCTCGACATGGGCGCGGTCGCGGATCGCGGCGATGCCGGCCTCGATCGCCGTCGCATTGACGTTGAAGGGCCCGCGTACGCGGTTGATCGCGTCGACGATGTGCATCGGACCATACATCCAGCCGATGCGCGCGCCGCCAAGGCCGATCTTGGAGAAGGTGCGGGTCATCACCACGTTCTCGGCGCTGCCAACAAGTTCTATGCCGGCTTCATAGTCGTTGCGGCGGACATATTCGGCATAGGCCGCGTCGAGCACCAGAAGCACGTTTTTCGGCAGTCCGGCATGCAGACGACGCACCTCCTGGAACGGCACATAGGTGCCTGTCGGGTTGTTGGGATTGGCCAGGAACACGATTTTCGTGCGCGGCGTCACGGCTGCCAGCATCGCATCGATGTCGGCGCGCTCGTCGGTCTCCTTGACCACGACCGGCGTGGCGCCTGCCGACTGGATGTAGATCTTGTAGACCATGAAGGCGTGTTCGGTGAACATGGCCTCGTCGCCCGGTGCGAGATAGGTCTGCGCCAGCAGGCCGAGGATCTCGTCGGAACCGTTCGAGCAGATGATGTTCTGCGCGTTGAGGCCATGCACCTCGGCGATCGCCTCGCGCAACCGCCTGGCGGTGCCGTCGGGATAGATGTCGAGTTTGCCGGCGACTTCGCGCGCGGCCTCGATCGCCTTCGGCGAGGGCCCCAGCGGATTCTCATTCGACGACAGCTTGTAGACCTTGGCGACACCGGCGGGCGCCGTGCTCTTGCCGGGCACGTAGGCGTCTATGTCCATGATGCCCGCGCGCGGGGTTGGACGTGCCTGATCCGGTGTCTGGTTCATGTCTTGCAAAATCCGTCAAAAATGCCTCCATCGGGAAGCCGCTGCGGAAATACAAGCCGCGGCACGCAATGTCGAGAGGCGGCAGTGGTGCCGGCGGCCGCCATTGACGGCGAGGCGGACGGGTTCTAGAAGGACGGTGACAGTTCCGTGGTGATTTGGCCGGTCGGCTTGCAGCCACGTTAAACAATTCGCTAAAGGGCCGTTTGCGTGACGTAACCGGCTTTGCGAAGGCAATGCCGGTTTTTTGTTGTCCGCGACCGGCCGGACGAACGCATCGGCGGCGCGGAGATCGGCAGCGATTTCCGCAAAAGCACGGTGCAGCAAGAGAGACGTGATGGCTGCTCTGCGTGCAGGAAAGACCAACAACGAGGCCGACCAACCGTCGAGCCCGGTGTTGCGTTTCGGGCCCGACAAGCCGCTCAAGCTCGATGCCGGCACGCTGCTGTCGCCATTCCAGATCGCCTACCAGACCTATGGCACGCTGAACGACGCCCGTTCCAATGCCATCCTCGTCTGCCATGCGCTGACTGGCGACCAGCATGTCGCCAGCACCAATCCGGTGACCGGCAAGCCGGGCTGGTGGGAAGTGCTGATCGGCCCCGGCAAGATCATCGATACCAGCCGTTTCTTCGTCATCTGCTCCAACGTCATCGGCGGCTGTCTTGGTTCCACCGGGCCGGCCTCGACCAATCCCGCCACGGGAAAGCCCTATGGGCTCGACCTTCCGGTGATCACCATCCGCGACATGGTGCGTGCGCAGCACATGCTGGTCGACCATTTCGGCATCGAGAAGCTGTTCTGCGTGCTGGGCGGTTCGATGGGCGGCATGCAGGTGCTGCAATGGGCGTCGAGCTATCCCGAGCGGGTGTTCTCGGCACTGCCGATCGCCACCGGCGCGCGCCATTCGTCACAGAACATCGCCTTCCATGAGGTCGGGCGGCAAGCCGTGATGGCCGATCCGGACTGGCACGGCGGCAAATATTTCGAGCATGGCAAGCGCCCGGAAAAGGGGTTGGCGGTGGCGCGCATGGCCGCCCACATCACCTATCTGTCGGAGGCCGCCCTGCACCGCAAATTCGGCCGCAACCTGCAGGACCGCGAAGCGCTGACCTTCGGCTTCGATGCCGATTTCCAGATCGAGAGCTATCTGCGCCACCAGGGCATGACCTTCGTCGACCGTTTCGACGCCAACTCCTACCTCTACATGACCCGGTCGATGGATTATTTCGACCTTGCCGCCGACCATGGCGGCCGGCTGGCGGACGCCTTTGCCGGCACCAAAACCCGCTTCTGCCTGGTGTCCTTCACGTCGGACTGGCTGTTTCCGACCGAAGAGAGCCGCTCGATCGTGCACGCGCTCAACGCCGCCGGCGCCTCGGTGTCCTTCGTCGAGATCGAGACCGATCGCGGCCACGACGCCTTCCTGCTGGACGAGCCGGAACTGTTTGCCGCCATCAACGGCTTCATCGGCTCGGCCGCGCGCGCCAGGGGGCTCGGCGCATGACCCCGAAAAGTTGCAGACTTTTCGGACCAAGGTCATGCGCCAAACAGAAAGGCGAAGCCATGACCCCGAAAAGTTGCAGACTTTTCGGACCACGGTCATGCGTGAAACAGGAGGCGAAGCCATGAGCGTCAACGGCAGCCAGCGCGTCGACCTCGAGGTCATCGCCAATCTCATCCCGCCGCAATCGCGCGTGCTCGACGTCGGCTCCGGCGACGGCTCGCTGCTCGAATTGCTGCAGGAGACCAAGCAGGTCGACGGCCGCGGGCTCGAGTTGTCGCAGCGCGGCGTCAATGAATGTGTGGCGCGCGGGCTCTCGGTCATACAGGGCGATGCCGACAAGGATCTCGAATTCTATCCCGACAAGGGTTTCGACTTCGTCGTCCTGTCGCAGACCCTGCAGGCCACCCGCAATCCCAAACTGGTGCTCGACGAACTGCTCAGGATCGGCAACCGGGCGATCGTGTCCTTCCCCAATTTCGGCCATTGGCGGGTGCGCCTGTCGCTGTTCGTCAAGGGCCGCATGCCGGTGACCAAGGACCTGCCCTATTCCTGGTACGACACGCCCAACATCCACTTCTGCACCATCCGCGACTTCGTCAATTTGTGCGAGGAGCTCGGAGCGACGGTGGAGAAGGCGACCGCGCTCGACGCCAGCGGCCAGAAGATCGGCCTGTCGATGCCCTGGTGGTTCTGGAATTTCTTTGGCCAGCAGGCTGTGTTCCTGCTGAAGCGGTAGGCTTCCGCTCGGGCACGCCGCTATTTCAGGACGTCGGTGGCCTTGTGCGGATGTTCGACGCCGTCGGCGAATACCACGTCCGATCGCGAATTGGCGGTCCGCAGTGCCAGGATCGCCCGATAGGCCGGCGAATCATACCAGTCGCGCAGACGCTCCCTGTCAGGGAATTCGATGATGATGAGGTGGCCCGGCCAGTCGTTCTCCATCACCTCCAAATTGCCGCCGTGGACCAGGAAACGACCGCCGAAAGGCTCCAGCGTGGCATCGATTTTATGCAGATACTCGACGATCTGCGGCCCCATTGTAGCCTGGCGCATATGGGCAACGGCGTAGGCGGTCATGACGGTACTCCCTTTGATTTCGAGACCGGCCGGCCTGGTGAATGATCTTTTGCCCCAAGCACTCGCCAGGAAGCGATTACGCTCGAGGTAATGGAATGGACGCAGTCGCCAGAGCCTCCGCCAATCCTGGCGACGGTGACTTGCTTCCTTAGCAATGGAAATGGTGTTGCAGTTGAAGCGCTAAGAGCCGGAATTCATCACGCCAGGTCGGTCGAACCACGGCTCAATGGGTGACATAACAGGTTGTTTTTTGTAGCGTCGCACCGAATCCGATGAGGGCCATCCAGGGGGAAGTCCGATCCATTCAACCATCCTGCAGACCGAAAAGAGCTATCGGAAAGTGCATTTTCGCGCCGGAAACGGCTGACGCGATGGAGCATTTGCCCCTCATCACGGTCATCACACCGACCCACAACCGGCGCGAAACGGTGCTGCGCGCCGTGGAAAGCGTGCTTTCTCAAAGCATGACGCGGTTTGAGCATATCGTCGTCGACGATGGCTCGACCGACGGGACGGAAGCCGCGCTTGCGCGCATCCGCGACCCTCGGCTGATCTATGTCGGCGCGAAATGGCGCGGCGCCAATGCCGCCAGGAATGCCGGCATCGAGCTGGCGAGGGCGCCCGTGGTGACTTTTCTCGATTCGGACGATCTCTTCCTGCCGCACCGGCTCGAACGGACGCTGGCATGGTTCGACGACAATCCGGCGCTCGAAGTCCTGCTCTCTTCATATGTCTCGGTGAAGGGCGGCCGTGGCACCGCCTGCGTCAACCGCGGTGCTTTCCTCAGTCCGTCAATGCTGGAGCGGGCGGTGGTTGCGCAGACGGCCTTCATCGCCGGGTCGGCGATAACGGCCAGGCGGGAGGCTTTGCTGGCCATCGGCGGCTATGACAGCGACATTCCCCGGATGCAGGACCGGGAGCTTCTGCTGCGCTTCGCGCAGCGCTTCGGCGCCCAATTATCGGAAGATATCGACTGGACGAAGCACAATTCGCAGAATTCGATTTCGGGCCGCAGGGACGGCTATGTCGAAGCCTATGCGATCCTGATGAGCAAGCACCCGCACATCGCTCGCTCTTACCCCCATGTCCCACCCTTTATGATCGCGCGGCAGATCATCGCCGATATTCTCCGGGGGCGGATACCACAGGCATTTGCGGGATACATGGCCAACCGTTCGTCTGACGCGCTTGGTTATTCATTGCCGGAACTGGTCACCGGTTATCTTTACGGCCGTCGCTGGCGGCGCGATCTCTATGACGAAGTTCGCGGGAAGTTTGGAATTCCACCGGCCTGACGGCCAGGCCTATCGGTCCAGTTCCGGAAAATAGGGATCCGACAGGAACCGCCGGTCCCGTTCCCCCAGCAGGCAGTCGATCGGTGCGTCCATCTCGACGGGCGTGATTTTGGGCTTGTCCCGAACGCCGCTGACCTCAAGGATCAGCTTGCGCCGGATCGCCGTCGAAAACTCGTCGGCCGCATGGATCGGCAGCACGAAGGAACCAGGCCCGCCGGTCACGCACTGTGCATAATACTGATCGAGATGGCTGAAGCTCGGCGATGGCTTGATCACGATCGGCAAGCCGTTGATGACGATGCCCTTGGCAATCGCCGCATCGCGCGTCACGGTGACCGGCGGCCCGATATTGTTGGGGCCGTCGCCTGATATGTCGATGACGCTGCGTTCGCCCGCGAAATTGGTGCCGTCGAAAAGCTCGGTGCCGAAGGCAAGCGCGCTTGAAATCGAGGTGCCGCGGAAACTCCTGAAGGGGCGGGCCGCGAGCTTGTCGGCAAAGCTGTTGGCACTCTGCGCGCTGTCGATGATCTGCCAGCCGATGACCGCGTCATCGCGCACCGTGCCGGCCCATTCGAAATAGGCGAGCGCAATGCGTCCCGTATGGCCGGAGCGGACCGCCTGGATGAAATCGGCATGCCGCAGCGCCTCGACGTAGCCGGCGCGTTGAAGGGCGAACTCGGTCTCGTCCATCGACAGGGAGATATCGACCGCCAGCACCAGTTCGACGTCGACGGGCAGCGTATCCGGCGCCGAAGGAACCGGAGCGGCCTCGGCGCAAGCCAGGCAGGCAAGCAGGCTCATTGTCTCAAGCATGGCCAGCACAAGCGATGTTTCGATCGCGACATTCGCTCGCGATCACGGCGAAATAAAGCTTGTCGCAGGCGCGCCCGGTCGGTCCGATTGCCGGCTGTTCTATGCCTTGCGCTGTACGGCGACTGGCGGCGGTTCGATGGCACCTGCCCTGACGGGAGCGGGTTTCAGCGCGGGTGCGCCGGTATCCTTCACGATCGTCAGGGACCGCGGAAAGAACTGATTGTTGTGCAGGCCGCGTCCGATATTGATGATCGCGGCGTCCTTCAGATGCTTATCCAGCAGCGACAGCACACGCCTCAGCGACGGGCCGTCGAATGCATCCATCGCTTCATCGATGATCACCCATTTCGGCTTCCGCAAAGCAAGCCTGGCGAAGGCGAGCGATCGCTGTTCGTCATCGCCCAACTCACGGCCCCAGCGGGCCGACCGGTCGAGCGAGGATGACAGCCGCCCGAGGCCGACTTCGGCAAGCACCGCCGAGATATCGGCATCGCTTGCCGGAGCAACGCCATAAGGATGGTCAAGGACCTCGCGCAGCGTGCCGGCCGGGAAATAAGGGACACGAGGCACGAAGATGGGGGCCTCTCCCGCCGGCATGCCGATCTTCCCGCTTCCCCATGGCCACAGGCCGGCAATGGCGCGGAAGAACAGCGTCTTGCCGGCGCCCGGCTCACCGGTGATCATCACGCGCTCTCCGGCACGGATTTCGACATGCTGGTCGGAGAGCTTCGTGCAGCCCTCTGGCGAGGCCACCTGGAGTTTCTCGAACGTCAGGCTGCCATTGGCGTTTTCATCGAAGGAGATACGCTTCTCCTTGTCGTGCAGCACATCGGTTTCATTGAGCGCGATGCGGAAGTCGGCGACGCGCATCAGCGTGGCGCGCCAGTCGGCGATGCTGCCGATGTTGTTGATGAACCAGCGCAACGACGAATGCACCTGGTTGAAGGCGCCGACCGCCATCATCAGTCCGCCAAAGCTGATATCGCCCGAGAAATAGACCGGCGAGGCGACCAGGATCGGCGCCACTACGGTGATCCAGCCATAGGTGTCGGTTACCCAGGACAGGTTGATCTGGGCGGTGTAGATGCGCCGCATGGCGCCCAGCACCGTGCCGAGGTCGAGTTCGAGCCGTCGCTTGGCATCATTCTCGCCGCGGTACAGCGCGATGGCATCGACATTCTCGTTGACGCGCACCATCGAGGACCGCAGCTCCGCTTCGCGCGTATAGCGGTCGCTGTTGAGACGGATGAGCGGCCGCCCGACCAGCCAGCTCAGCCAGGAGGCGGTGCCGGCATAGAGGAACGCCGCCCAGACCATGTAGCCCGGTATCGCCAGCGACCAACCGCCAACGTGGAACACGAAGCCCGAAGACAGCTCCCACAACACGCCGACGAAAGACACGAGCAGTATGAGGGACTGCAGCAGGCCGACACCAAGATCGGTCGACAGGTCCGACAGATGCGCCGCATCCTGCTGCATGCGTTGGTCGGGATTGACGCCGATGGCGCCGGCATTGGCCAGCCGGAAAGCACGCGCCGGCCGCATCCACTGGTCGATCAAATCCAGCGTCAGCGCCTCGCGCAACTTCAGCCGGATCATCTGGTTGAGCCAGGTCTGGCCGATATTGAGCACCAGCAGCCCGCCGGCGATCATGGCAAAGACGAGAAGCTGGTGCAGGAAGGCGGCCATATCGCGGCGCGCCAGCGCGTCGTAAAAGGGTTGGTTCCAGCGATTGAGCAGAACCTGGCCGATCGACGTCGCGACGATGACGGCCATCATGCCGACCGACGTCCACAGCAACCATTTGCGAACCGGCGATTCTATCAGCGCCCGCTTGATCGTCGCCACCTGATCGCGCAGGCTGCTGACCACGGCGACCGGCTGAACGGTGGCCTGATTGTCCAGTTGATCAGCCATAGCCGAGGTCCTTGCGTTCAGGTGCGAAGCTCAAACCGGGTGAAGAGAGCCGACGACGGCAGCCTGTCAACCACTCAGCGAGTCCAGCACGACAGATAGGTCGGAAAGATGCCGCGCGATGCAAGTTTCCATCGCGATCACCAAGGTGTCACTTGCCGAGCCGACGATGCTTCGGCGCGGCGGCCGAGCCGTGTCGCGCCATGCGGCGACAGCACTGGCACAAAGACGCGGCGAGATGCACGCTGGGCCACCGGCACGCCTTGGTAAAGCCGCTTCTGCGCCTCGACGACGATGACACCGGAGAAGATCGGCCACAGCCGCCTGCCGGCACGCTCCAGCACATTGTGGAAGCGCATCATGAAGCGCCGCCGCGATGGCGGGAAAAACAGGGCATCGGACCACGCGGCGGGCGTGAAATTCGCCTCGCGCAGCAGTTCGGTGAGCTGCCCGCGTGAGAAAGGCCGCCCGTTGCCGAACGGCGTATGTTCGAAGCGCGCCCAGACACCGCGCCGGTTGGGCACGACGATGACGACGCGCCCCGCCGGCGACAGCACCCGCCAGATTTCGTTCAGCGTCTCGCGCGGGTTCTCGACATGTTCGAGCGAATGGACGAGCAGCATGCGGTCGATGCAGGAATCGACCAGCGGCAGTTCCTCGTCGAAGACCAGTGCCGTTGCCGTCGGCCCCGTCGCCGGCCAGACCACGGCGCCCTGGGTCGCCGGCATGAAGGCGAAGACCCGCTCGGCATCGGAGCCGAAGCGCTCCAGCCAGGGCAAGGTGTAGCCGAGGCCGACCAGACGCTCATTGGGCACAGCGGCCCATATCGACGACAGCGCCATGGTGATCGAGCGCTCGGCGAACCGGCCGAGCGTTGTCGAATAGAAGGAGCGAAGGTCGACGATGTCGGAATGCATGTCAGGGATGTAGCCGTGATATCGGCCGGATTCAACAAAAGGCCAAGGCGGCCGGCACGGCGGATCTCAATTCCCATCCCAGGATAATATTCGCTTCGACATCCCGGGATGACATTCACGCAGCGGCGCCCTATGTCTCCGGCGGTAAATGGAGAGACGCGATGCCGGTCGAAATCGAACAGTTCATGTGCCGCACCGACAATTTCGGCGTGCTGGTGCATGATCCCAAAAGCGGCCAGACCGCGATCATCGACGCGCCCGAGGAAGCACCGATCCTGGCCGCGATCAAGCGCACCGGCTGGACGCCGACGATGATCCTGACCACGCATCACCATGTCGATCACGTCGAGGCCAATCTGGCGCTCAAGGAGCGCTTCAAGCTGCGCATCGTCGGGCCGGAGGCGGAAAAGGCCAAGATTCCCGGCATCGACGAAACCGTCGAAGAAGGTTCCGTCCTTCATCTCGGCGATGAGCGCATCGAGGTGATCGCCACGCCCGGACATACCGCCGGCCATGTCTCCTACCATCTGCCGGCATCGAAAGTGGCATTCACCGCGGACACGCTGTTCGCGCTGGGCTGTGGGCGGCTGTTCGAATGCAAGCCGCCGGTGATGTACGAATCGCTGAAGAAGCTCGCGGCCCTTCCCGCCGAGACGACAGTCTATTGCGGCCACGAATACACGCTCGCCAATGCCCGTTTCGCGCTGAGCGTCGACCCCACCAACTCGGCATTGAAGGAGCGCGCCGCGCGGATCGAGGCGCTGCGGCTCGACAACAAGCCGACGCTGCCGACGACGATCGGCCAGGAACTGTCGACCAACCCCTTCCTGCGCTGGCACGATCCGGCAATCCGCAAACATCTGGGCATGGAAAAGGCTGGAGATGCCGAGGTCTTCGCCGAGATTCGCAAGCGCAAGGACAATTTCTGAGCAACATGCGAGCTTTCTGCCGATGACCAGTTCCGCGGAAATCATCGCAACGCTCGCACTGAAGCCGCACCCGGAAGGCGGCTGGTACGCGGAAACCTTTCGCGACGAAGCCGGCGGTGCGCGCGGCCATTCGACCGCAATCTATTTCCTGCTGGAACAGCACCAGCTTTCGGCCTGGCATCGGGTCAAGGATGCCGCCGAGGTTTGGCATTTCCATGCGGGTGCCCCGCTGGCGCTGTCTATGTCCGATGAAGGCGGCGCCATTATAGAGCAGGTTCTCGGCATCGACCTCGCGGCGGGCGAACGGCCGCAAATCGTCGTGCCGGCAGGCTGGTGGCAATCGGCGCGCAGCCTGGGCGAGTGGACGCTGGTCGGCTGCACGGTCGCGCCGGGTTTCGATTTCGCCGCCTTCGAATTGGCCGGGCCGGGCTGGCAGCCGAAGCCGCTTTAACCCAGCAAGAAACCCAGGGTAATTGCCAATTGGGCGGCGTAGTACAACACCCAGACGGCAAGGCGCATCCAGGCGCGATGCGGCGAGATGGCCGGCACTAAAAATTTCTCCGAGGCGAGCAGCCCGTCCGATGCCATGAACAGCACGGCGCCGCCGATCACCCAGGTACTGTCTATCGTCAGCGCCGACATGCCCATCGCCAGGATCGCAAGGACATAGACGGCAATCGGAATACGCAGGCCGGGACCGACACGACGCCAGAGCGCCGCCAGCATGACAATCGCGAACGCCGCCATGGCCAGTGCAATCGCGCCGCGCCAGGATTCGGCGGCAAGCAACTCCAATCCGCCGCCGCTGCGCAGGAACAGCACGACATAGACGGTGTGGGCGACGAGAAAGCTCGCCAGCCCGCCGAGAAATGCCTTTTCCCCGTCGCGCGACAGGAAGGCGTCACCAACCGCGCTCAATCCAACGGCGGCGACCAGCAACGGCGGGCCGCCCTGCTTTGCGGCCAGCACGGCAAGCATGGCCACGGCGAGTGTCTTTGCCGCCGAGCGGGCCAGCGTCGGCGGCATGCCAAGCGTGAAGGCATAGATCACCGCCGCCACCAGCGAAAAGATCAGCGTTGCATTGGCGTTGGCGTCGATGCCGCCGGCAAAGGGCATCGTCATGCCCGGGCTCCGCCTTCGGATGCCCGGGCTCCGCCTTCGGATGCCCTGGCTCCGCTTTCGGATGCCGCCGGCTTGCGCAGGAACAGCGACTTTGCCGCCAGCGCCGCGCCGCCAGTGATGAGCACGCAGGCGGCTAGAATGCGCAACGAAGGCTCGGCGACGCCGGCCGAGATCAGCACCAGTGTCGACAAAAGCGGTGCCGCGTAGCTTGCGGCACCCAGCACCTGGATGTTGCCGCGCTTGACGCCGATATCCCAGGCGTAGAAGGCCGCGCCCACCGGCATCAGGCCGAGCCCGAGCACGGCCAGCCACTGGCCGGCGCCGTCAGGCAGCACTGTTTCCTCGAGTGCCAGGTGGCAGGCGAGCGACAGCACGGCGGTTGCCGCGCAGAACCAGGTGACGATGCTGGTCGGCACCGACGGGAAACGTCGCGACAGCAGCGAATAGGATGACCATAGCAGGGCGCAGACGGCGGCCATGGCGTAGCCGAAGGTATAGCGGGTGTCGAAGGCCAGGCCGCCGCCCTTGGTGACGATCAGCACGGTGCCGGCAAGGCCGAGCAGGGCGCCGACGACATGGTTCCACGCCAGTTTTTCGCCCGGCATCAGCGCCGAGCCCAGCACGATCAGCAGCGGCCAGAGATAAGCGATCAGGCTCGCCTCCACCGCCGGCGCGCTGCGCAGCGCGGTAAAGTAGAAGAAGTGGTATCCGAACAGGCCGGCAATGCCGACTACCCAGACCTGCGGCGGGATCTTCTGGCTCCTATCGGTGACCGGCATGAACAGTCGTGCGACAAGCCCTACGCCCGTGCCGATCGAGAAAGTGATCGCCGACAACAGGAATGGCGGCACCTTGCCGGACGCATCCGTCAGCAACGCCAGCAACGCCCACATGGCGACCGCCGAAAAGCCGATCAGTGTCGCGCGCGCCATTCCGCCTCCAGTGGCGCGCCCCATTCTGTCCCCGGTGGCGTGCCTTATTGTACCGCTTCGAAACGCCCGGCGCTGATGGTCAAGGTGCCGATCTGCGTTCCAACCGTGGCGTGGATCGGCGCATATACGCCGGTTTGGCCAAGCGGTGCAAACGTCACCATCATGCGGCTTTTGTTCTTGAGATAGTTGAGTGCCTTGCGGCCCTTGCGATAGCCGGCCACCGGCTCGAAACCCATCTGGCAGGTGACGGTGTCGCCCTTGTAGCCCGGCACCGAGATCGTGCCTTTCGAGGCATAGGTCAGTGTCAGATCGGCACGCATCTCGCCATCGTAGAACTTGACCTTGCGGCCGCAGACCTGGTCTAGGCTGTCGGCATGAATGACGGTGGCGGCCATCGGATCAAGCACTGATGCCAGGTCGCCGGCGCCGACCGGCACCCAGGCCTTGGGATCGCGCTTGCCCGGAGCGGGGATGACCTGCGTCGAGATCACGTTGCCATCGGTAAAGCGGATGTCGATCGCGGACGCTTTCTTGCCGGAAGTGTAATCGGCGCGGAACGCCTGCGGCACCATTTTCTGCCCGGAGATCGTACCCTTGGACGAGATCGTGCCACGCGTATCGTCGAACAGCTTGGCCAGACCCGCTGCTGAGACGGTGCCATTGATCGCATAAACCCCGTTCTGATAGTTGCTGGAGAAAGTCGATCTTGCGATCGAGAAGCCAAGGAACGAAACTGTGTATTCGCCCTTGAACGACTGCGGCGAAGCAGCGGACGCGGCGGACGGCAAGGCGATGGCAAGCGCGGCAACCAGCGCGTGAGACGAACGAGGCATGGCGGGATCGGATCCTTGATTTTCGGCCGGAGGCGGGCGACTCCGGTCTGGCATGTCCCTATGAGACCGCTTATAGGAGGAAATCCGGCCTTAATATGAAATGCCGGGCGCTTCCTTAGGGAAGCCGGAGCTTGACGCCCCGGTGAAATGCAACTATGGAACGCCAACTTTTTCCATAAGGCCGCCTGATCAGAACCGCGCGCCACCCGGCGTGGGCACAAAGGTTTGGCAGGTCACGAGAGAACTGAAGGTTAGAACCATGTCCCGCACCTGCGAACTCACTGCCAAGGCAGTACAGACCGGCAACAATGTGAGCCACGCCAACAACAAGACCAAGCGTCGCTTCCTGCCGAACCTCGTCAATGTGACGCTGATTTCGGAAGCGCTGAACCAGAATGTGCGCCTGCGCATTTCTGCCAACGCGCTGCGTTCGGTCGAACATCGCGGCGGCCTCGATGCTTTCCTGGCCAAGGCCGACGTCAAGGAGCTGTCGCTGCGCGCGCGTCTCTTGAAGAAGCAGATCGCCAAGAAGACCGCCGAACAGGCTGCGGCTTAATTCGTCTTTCGGGCGGGGGACAACCGCCCTGGCCAACCTCTTGTTGGCCCACTGAGCATCGGATCGAGATCGCGAAGCGGCCATGGATTCGATGCTCGAACAAAGCGAGCGTGATCCGGTTTCGGCAAAACTCTCCGCTGGTTCCATTACCCAGGATAAAAAAATGTCTTCTTTTTCGCGATATTTGCCCTTTGTGGCCGCCATGGCGCTTGTCGTCGTGGCTTCGAACATCCTCGTGCAGTTCCCCATGCAGGGCCAGATCGGCGGCCTGTCGCTTGCCGACGTTTTGACCTGGGGCGCCTTCACCTATCCCTTTTCCTTCCTGGTCACGGACCTCGCCAACCGCCGCTACGGACCTGCGGTCGCGCGCCGGATTGTCTTTGTCGGCTTCATGACGGCGGTGGTCTGCTCCATCCTCGTTCCGCCCTTCCTGTTCCGCCATGGCTTCATCGAATTCGAGACATCAGCCGACCGGCTGGTGCGCATCGCGGCCGCTTCGGGCGCTGCTTTCCTGACCGCGCAGTTGCTCGACGTCACCGTGTTCAACCGGCTGCGCCGGCAGAGCTGGTGGCGGGCGCCGATCGTCGGCACACTGGTCGGATCGGTGTTCGACACCGTCGTGTTCTTCGGTGTCGCTTTTTCGGCCGCCTTTGCATTTGTCGGTCCAAGCGACGGTTTTGCACTCGAGAGCGCCCCATTGATGGGCGTGTTTCATGTCGATGGCATGCGCTGGGTGTCCTGGGCGCTTGGCGACCTCAGCGTGAAACTGATCATCGCTGTCGTGGCACTGATCCCCTACCGGCTGCTCGCCGCCCGCTGGAGCCAGCCGGCCATTGCCGCGGTCTAGGCCGTGATTCCCTGGATCCAGCTGGACTCCGCAAAAACGCCCGACGGCCGGCAGGAATTGCGGCTGAAACGGCGCGGTTCCGAATTCTCGATCATGCTCGGCACCAACGAGCTGATGAACAGCCGGCTGAGCGGCTCCGAGGAAGCGCTGGCGAAACTGTCCTGTCAAAGGATTGCGGGCCATCTTCGGCCGAGAATCCTGATCGGCGGGCTTGGTATGGGTTTTACGCTGCGCGCTGCTCTCGCCGAACTGGGCAACAATGCCGAAATCATTGTCGCGGAACTGGTGCCGGCCGTCGTCGCCTGGGCGCGCAGCCCGATGGCCGCGATTTTCGCCGGCTCGCTCGATGATTCCCGCGTCACCATCCGCGAAACCGATGTCGGCCAGTTGATACGGTCCGAGCCCACAGCCTGGGACGCGATCCTGCTCGACGTCGACAACGGCCCCGAAGGCATTGTCCACAAGGGCAATGACGCCCTCTACAGCGCGGCTGGCCTCTCCGCCGCGCGTACCGCCCTCAAGCCGGGGGGTGTGCTGGCGGTGTGGTCGCAGGGGCCCGATGCCGGCTTCACGCGGCGGCTTAAACAGGCAGGCTTCGCCGTCGAGGAAGTCAACACGCGCGCCAACGGCAAGCGCGGCGCGCGCCATGTCATCTGGATAGCCACCAAAGCCTCATGATCTTGGCCACGGCGGCCGCGGCTAGTTTGACCGCTGAAGTTCGGCGGCAAGGGCCTCCAGCAGCCCGCGGGTCCCCTCCTCCCGTCCCTTGGCGGAATCGATACCGTCGAAGAAGGCGCCTTGCTCGGTGTAGGTCAGCCTTGTGCCATCGCCCGATGGCGTCAGTTCCACGGTGGTGAGCGATGCCGACATGGGCTGCGGCCCGATCGCCATCCTGTAGGAAAACACGATGCGCTGGTCGGCAACGATGTCCTGGAATTGCGCGTCGAGCCTGACCTCCGGACCGCCGCCATAGCTGAAGCGAGACACCTCGCCGCCGCCGACGCGAAAGTCGAAGCTGAATTCGGCAACGGCAAAACCATCGCCTTCGACGCGCCAGCGCCGCACCGTCGCCTTGTCGGCGAAGGCATGGAAGACACGTGACGGCGATTGCGGGTAGGTCCGCTCGATGGTGAAGGTGGAGTGGATGACGGAATGCTCGTCCTTGACGGGGGCGATCTGGTTCATTGATGTTCGTCCTTTTCCTGATCCTGACTTATCTTGGGGGATTGGTCTGTCTCGGCCAGAATCTGGCCAAGACGGTCGAGATGGCGTTCCGCCAGGGTGCGGCGTTCGGCAATCCAGTCGGCGAGCGGGGCGAGCCCGCCCGGTTCGATCCGGCAGGTGCGCACCCGCCCGATCTTTTCGCTGCGGATCAGACCGCAGGCCTCCAACGCCTGGAGATGCTGCAGCACGGCGGCGAAGGTCATGCCGAACGGCTCCGCCAACTGGCTGACGGTGGCCGGTCCGCTGCTCAACCGTTCCAGGATCTGCCGGCGGGTGGGCTCGACAAGAGCGCGAAGAATGCTGTCGATCTCTGAATGGTTAAGCATGGACTTGAGTATTGCCCACACACCTTCAATTGTCAAGTCGCGACTAAAGTGTTTCCGCAAACGCGGTTCATGGCCGAAAACCCCGATCCGATTCAGTGGCTTGTCAGGGACAACGCTGGGAATGGCCGACGCAATGGACAAGATTGCCAATGCACATCGCGCAGGAGCTGCCGCTCAATCCTGGTGCAGTATGAATTCCAGGTAGAGATTGCGCTGCAGGATCGAGTGGTTGTCGTCGGAGATCAGCGACACCATCAGCGCGCCGTCATCGCGGGTCCAGACGTCGAGGCCTTCCATATTGTCGATCTGGTAGCCCATGTCGGCTTGCAACAGCACCGGCCCGTCGGCAACGGCGCCCTTCTCGACGCTTTCACCATGGATGCGCCGCAGCCGCATCCTGAGGCCGCCCGCCATGGTGAAACTGCGCTCCAGCAGCAAAAGATCGCCATCGGGCAGAAAGGCGCCATCGGTAATGTCGAAATCGTCGTTGCGCCTGACGGTGAAGACGCCCTTGCGCGGCCCGTCGATGATGGCGGCGTAGATGTTGCCTGATTTGTCGAGGCTCTTCTCCGAGACCACGACCAAGCCGCCTCGATGCTGGCCGTTGGCATTTGAATGGGTGACTGTCTCGAAGCCGCGGTTCTGCCGCAGTTCCCGCGCCGGCACCAGGAAATCCAGCTGCCTGAACGGCGCTTTCATGTTGTCCGGGTCGATCTTGAACTGGACGACGCGGTGGTTGCGCTCGAAACCGACAGTGGCGATGCCGTCCTTGACCGCGAGGCCCTCGGCGTCGACTTCCCATTTTTCGTCGATCGGCTGGCCGCTCTGGTCCACCATTTGCTGCATGCGAAAATTCTGGATGCCGACGGGTCGCCTGTCGGCGTCTCGGGCCACCGAACCGAAGAACCAGTAACCGGTATCGGCCACACCGATGAAATCGCTGCCGGCTTTCAGAAATCGAAAGGCCGACAGCGCGCCGAAATCGCGTGATGGCGAAGTCATTTCCAGCCCGCCCACGAATTCGAGCTGGCCAAACTGCTCGTCGGTACGGTCGATATGGAATTCGGTGATCGGGCGGGCCGAGACTGCGACAGGCTCAACTGCAGCCGGGCCGGCTGACGCCGAAGCCATGCCGGCAAGCAAGGCGATGGCGGCGAAAAGCGCGTGCCGAAACCCGCCTCGCGAAAAGATCATCCGGCGCGCCGCATGCCGCCGCGGCGCGTATCCTTCGCGCTTTCCTCGGCAAACAGCGAAGCCAGTTGCTCGGTCATGGCGCCGGCCAGTTCCTCGGCGTCGACGATGGTGACGGCCCGTCTGTAATAGCGGGTCACGTCATGGCCGATACCGATGGCCAGCAACTCGACCGGCGAACGCGTCTCGATCAGTTCGATGACGGCGCGCAGATGGCGTTCGAGATAATTGCCCGGATTGACCGACAGCGTCGAATCGTCGACAGGCGCGCCGTCCGAGATCATCATCAGGATCTTGCGCTGTTCGGGCCGGGCGATCAGCCGGTTGTGCGCCCACAGCAGCGCCTCGCCATCGATGTTTTCCTTGAGCAGGCCTTCGCGCATCATCAGGCCGAGATTGCGCCGCGCCCGCCGCCACGGGTGGTCGGCCGACTTGTAGATGATGTGGCGCAGATCGTTCAGCCGGCCCGGGTTCGGCGGCTTGCCGTCCTTCAGCCACTTCTCGCGCGCCTGTCCGCCCTTCCACGCCCGCGTGGTGAAGCCGAGGATCTCGACCGAGACGCCGCAGCGCTCCAGCGTGCGCGCCAGGATGTCGGCGCAGGTGGCGGCGACCGTGATCGGCCGTCCGCGCATCGAGCCGGAATTGTCGAGCACCAGCGTCACCACCGTGTCGCGGAATTTGGTGTCGCGCTCCTGCTTGAACGACAGCGGCTGCATCGGATCGATCACCACGCGCACCAGCCGCGCCGGATCGAGATAGCCCTCTTCCAGGTCGAAATCCCAGGACCGGTTCTGCTGCGCCATCAGCCGCCTCTGCAGCCGGTTGGCGAGCCGCCCGACGACGCCGGACAGATTGGCGAGCTGCTTGTCGAGGAAGGCGCGCAGCCGGTCGAGCTCTTCCTCTTCGCAGAGCTCCTCGGCGCCGACCGTCTCGTCGAAAGCCGACGTGTAGACCTTGTAGTCGATTTCCTTCGGCAGATTGGTGAAGGGATTTTCGTTGCGGCGCGCCTCGCCGGGCGTCTCGGCATCGGCATCGTCATCATCCGACAGATCGTCGGCCGTCGCGTCGGAGGCTTCCGTCTCCGCCGATTGCTCGTCGTCCGCCGATGCCTCGGCGTCCTCGGACTGCGACTGCTCGGAGCCGGAATCGTCTTCGCCGCCCTCCTCGCTCTGTTCCTCGCCTTGCGGCTGGTTGTCGTCATTGTCCTCGGAGTCTTCGGTCTCCTGGTCGTCGCCGAGTTCCTCGGCCATTTCCATGGAGGCGAGCATCTCGCGCACGACGCGGGCGAAGGCTTGCTGGTCCTCGAGCTTCTCCGACAGGCCGTCGAGGTCGGCCTTGGCCTTCTCCTCGACCCACGGCCGCCAGAGTTCGACCAGCCGCTCGCCGCTCTTCGGCACCGGCCGGCCCGTCAGCTTCTCGCGCACCATCAGCGCGAGCGCCTCCTCGATCGGCGCGTCGGCCTTGTCCTTGACGTCGACGAGATTAGCCTTGGCGTATTTGTCCTCCAGCATCGAGCCGATATTGTCGGCGACGCCCTGCATGGCGCGGCTGCCGATCGCCTCGACGCGGGCCTGCTCGACCGCATCGTAGATGGCGCGGGCAGCCTTGCCTTCCGGTGCCAGCTTGCTGTGGATGCGAACATCATGGCAGGCGCGCTTCAACGCCATGGAATCGCCGAGCCCGCGGGTGATCGCGATATCGGCCTTCGATGCCTTCTTGGGCAGTTCGGGCAGCCGCGCGCGGCTGCCCGCCAGCGCCGGCCTGTCCTTGGCGAAGCCGACTTCCATCTCCTTGTCGCCGGCGATGGCGCGCATGCAGACGGTGACGGCGCGCTTGAAGCTGTCGGCTTCAGACCCCGTCTTCGACTTGTTGCGCGTATTGTCGCCCGGACCCGCCATCGAGGCTCTGCTTAGCCCAGCACCACGTTGGCCGCGCTCTCCGGCAGATCCTGGCCGAAGGCGCGTTGGTAGAACTCGGCGACCACCGAACGCTCGAGCTCGTCGCACTTGTTGAGGAAGGTCAGCCGGAACGCCATGCCGATATCGCCGAAGATCTCGGCGTTCTCGGCCCAGGTGATGACGGTACGCGGGCTCATCACGGTCGAGAGGTCGCCATTGATGAAGGCCGAGCGCGTCATGTCGGCGACGCGCACCATCTTGTTGACGATGTCCTTGCCCTTGGTGTCGCGATAGTGCTTGGCCTTGGCGAGCACGATGTTCACTTCATTGTCGTGCGGCAGATAGTTCAGCGTGGTGACGATCGACCACCGGTCCATCTGCGCCTGGTTGATCTGCTGGGTGCCGTGATAAAGCCCGGTCGTGTCACCCAGCCCGACCGTGTTGGCGGTCGAGAACAGGCGGAACGCCGGATGCGGGCGGATGACCCGGCTCTGGTCGAGCAGCGTCAACCGGCCCGACGATTCCAGCACGCGCTGGATGACGAACATCACGTCCGGACGGCCGGCATCGTACTCGTCGAAGCACAGCGCGACATTGTGCTGGTAGGCCCAGGGCAGGATGCCGTCGCGGAATTCGGTGATCTGCAAGCCGTCCTTGACCACGATCGCGTCCTTGCCGACGAGGTCGATACGGCTGACATGGCTGTCGAGATTGACGCGCACGCAGGGCCAGTTGAGGCGGGCGGCGACCTGTTCGATATGCGTCGACTTGCCGGTGCCGTGATAGCCCGACACCATGACGCGGCGGTTGTAGGCGAAGCCAGCGAGGATCGCCAAGGTCGTCGCCTTGTCGAACAGATAGTCGGGATCGATGTCGGGCACATGCTCTGATGTCACCGAATAGGCCGGCACCACCATCTTGGACTCGAAGCCGAATTTCTCCTTCACCGACACCGTCGTGTCGGGCAGATTGGCGATGTCGCGATCGACCTTGTTCATATCTCTCAACGTCTCCACGGGCGAAACGTCGCGTTTCGCCGGCAATCCATTTTGTTCGGGGGCGGTCTTAGAGCGTTTTCCAACCTTATGAAAGTTGGAAAACGACACAAACCGTAGGGTCGCTCAGCACAGGCCTGCCTGTTTGAGCACGCGATAGGCCTGAAGCACATCACGGAACCGGTCTTCCGAACCTCTGTCGCCGCCATTCGCATCCGGATGGTGACGCTTCACCAGTTCCTTATAGCGCGCCTTGATGTCCTTGCCAGTCGCCTTTGTATCAAGGCCAAGCGTTTCCAGCGCCTTGGCCTCAAGCGGCTTGGCCTTGCGCTCGCGCGCCTCGCGCGGATCCTTCGGCCCCTTGAACAGGTCGAACGGGTCACGCATGCGGTTGTAGTAGCCGGCGCGGCCGGAGCGCATCTGCGCCATATCGGGCGACGATCGCGTCGAGGCGCCGTTGGCGCCCATCTTCCAGGTCGGCCGGTGGCCGGTCATCGCTTCCTTCTGGAAGCGCGCGACCTCGGTGTCCGGCACGCCGGAGAAGTAGTTGAAGCCCTTGTTGTACTCGCGCACATGGTCGAAGCAGAAGCGGAAATACTCGCCCTCCTTCATGCGCCCGACCGGCGCGCGATGCGTGCCCGCCTCCTTGCAGCCATCCCACTGGCAGATCGGCGCGTGCGACTTCACCTCCGCGTCCTTGTCGGGGCGGACGCGAATCTTCTCGAAATATTTGGGATACGGCTTCATCTCACCCATTTATGGGGCGTTCCCAGATGCGAAACAAGAATTGACATTTTCGCGATCATCGCCCTAACCGCTGAATCGCGGCTTAAAGCGGGCGAATGACTGATTTTGTTGCGCCAGCGGCCTTGTGAAACCGATTTTTGGTTTTCACGGGCGGCGCCAACCATATGTGGTGAAGGGAGAAGACGATGTCCATACAGGCGACCATGGAAGACAAGCTCAACAAGGCATTTGCGCCCGAGCGGCTGGTCATCCTCAACGAAAGCCATCTCCACGCCGGCCATCATCACGTGGAATCCAGCCACCACGCCGAGTTCGACGGCTCCGGCGAGACGCATTTCCGTGTCCGCATCGTCTCGCCGAATTTCGCCGGCATGAGCCGCATCGACCGTCACCGCGCCGTCAACGAACTGCTGGCCGACGAGTTGAAGGCGGGCGTGCACGCGCTGGCGATCGAGCCTGCGGCGCCCGGCGAACAGACGCGCTGGTAAGGCCGTTTCCGTCGCCGCTTGGCGGCCGCGGTCAAATCACGGCTTCGATCAGGAACGGCCCGCGCCGCGACAAAGCATTGTCCAGCAGCGCGTCGAAACGTTCGCAGGTATCCGCACACGCCGCCTCCACGCCCATCCCTTTGGCCAGCGAGACCCAGTCCAGCGCGGGATGGTCGAGATCGAGCATGCGCCTGGCATTCTCGCCGATCGCGTTCACGCCGACATTACGCATCTCGCCATGCAGGATCGCATAGGTGCGGTTGGAAAAGACGATCGTCACCACGTCGAGATGTTCCCGCGCCTGCGTCCACAGGCCCTGCACCGTGTACATGCCGCTGCCATCGGCCTCGAGATTGATCACCTTGCGGCCGGGACAGGCAATCGCGGCGCCCGTCGCCAGCGGGATGCCGCCGCCGATCGACCCGCCCGTGCCCATCATGTAGTCGTGCGGTGCGGCAAAGGCCGACAGCGCGAAGAAACGCCGCGCCGAGGTGACGGCCTCGTCGCAGACGATCGCGTCGGCCGGCAGCTTTCTCGCGACGGACAGTGCAATTGCGTCTTCCGTCAGCCGGCCGTTCGGCGTTGCCTCGTCAGGAAAGGCGCTGGCAACCACTGTCTGCTGTGACGGCTTGACGCCCAGTTCGTCACGAAGTGCTTCCAGTGCCCCATGAAGGTCCTGCCCGTGGGCGGCCAGCATCAGCACCATGCAATCATCGCGGACAAGCCGCCCGGGCTTTCCCGGATAGGCGAAGAAGGCGACCGGCTCCTTTCCGCCGACCAATACAAGGACATCGAGATCCCCGAGCATCGCCGTCGCCGCGTCGACCGGATAGGGGATGCGCGTCGGCGCGACACGCCCACGCCCGCGCTGCATCCGTGCGATCAGGACCTCACTGAACAGCCTGACATCGCAGGCTGCTGAAATCTGACCCGCGATCTCGAGAGCATCGGCCCGTGCCGCCCGCCCACGAACAATCATGCCAACACGGCCCGGAGCCGCGCGGATCGTCGCGGCGATCGTTCGCACGGCCCCCGTGTCGACGGCCGGCGGTGGCGCGAGTTGCACCTTGGCGGGCGAAACCGCGTCGGCCTCGCCCCAGGCGGCATCGGCCGGGAGGATCAGCGTCGTGACACCAGGCGGTGTCAGCGAGGCGCGAAAAGCCGCCTCCGTGGCCGGCTGGACATCGGCGGGCCCTTCGATGCGTCGAACCCAGTTGGACATCGGCGCCGCGAGGCCCTCGATGTCGCTGGTCAGCGGCGCGTCGAGCGGCAGATGGTATGAGGCGTGGTCGCCGACGATGTTGATCATCGGGCTCCTGGCGCGTCGGGCGTTGTGCATGTTGGCAAGACCGTTGGCCAGCCCCGGCCCGGTATGCAGCAGCGTCGCCGCGGGACGGTCGGTCATGCGCGCATAGCCGTCGGCCGCACCCGTCACCACGCCCTCGAACAGGCCAAGCACACAACGCATCTCGGGCTTGCGGTCGAGCGCGGCGACGAAATGCATTTCGGATGTGCCGGGATTGGCGAAGCAGACTGTCACATCATTGGCCAGCAGCACTTCGCACAGGACATCGGCGCCATTCATGCAAATTTCTCCCATTCACGAAGGGCAGTTGCACCCGCGGACGTCCGCACGGCAATATCCCGCCGCCGCTTTTGGCATGATCCAGCCACGGAGCGCGGTGGCTGTCAGCGCGTCCCATCCCTGCCGAGGTCGCGGTCGATCTCCAGATCGCAAGAGTCTCCGCGGACGCTGCGAGCGTTCAATCAGGATAGGGCAGCCATTCGGGCCGGAGCGATGCCAGGATTTTGATGCCAGATGCATGCGCGCCGACGGAACAAATAATGCCATCCCGCAGTTGATACGTGGGCCCCGCCAGAATGGCTCTGAAGGCAACGATCATGCGAGAGAACCAATCCGACGTCTTCCACCTCTTTTCGGAAATTTATGCAAACGCCGCCCAAGAGGAAATAAGCCTCCAGCAATATCTGCTTGCCTGCCGCGAGGACAAATCGATGTATGCCTCGGCGCCGGAACGAATGGTCGAGGCGATCGGCGAGCCTAACCTAGTCGACACCAGCAAGGACGAGCGGCTCGGCCGCATTTTCTCGAACCGGACCGTCAAGATATATCCCTCCTTCTCCGAGTTTTACGGGATGGAGGATACGATCGAGCGCATCGCCGGATATTTCCGATATGCCTCTCAGGGCCTCGAGGAACGCAAGCAGATCCTCTACCTCTTGGGTCCGGTCGGCGGCGGCAAATCTTCCTTGGCCGAACGGTTGAAAAAATTGATGGAGGAGCGCCCGATCTACACGCTCAAGGTCGGCAACCAGATCAGCCCGGTTTTCGAATCGCCGCTTGGCCTGTTCCATCCCGATCGCATGGGCGATCTCCTGGAGGACAAATACGGGATAGCCCGGCGCCGCCTCAACGGGCTTATCTCGCCATGGGCGGCCAAGCGCCTCGACGAATTGTCCGGCGACATCTCCAAATTCAGCGTCGTCAAGCTGATGCCGTCGCGGCTGCGCCAGATCGGCATAGCCAAGACCGAGCCTGGCGATGAGAACAATCAGGACGTCTCGGCCCTGGTTGGCAAGGTCGACATCAGGCAATTGGAAAATTTCAGCCAGTCCGACCCCGACGCCTATTCCTACAGCGGCGGACTGAACCGGACGACGCAGGGTCTGCTCGAATTCGTCGAGATGTTCAAGGCGCCCATCAAGGTGCTGCATCCATTGCTGACGGCGACCCAGGAAGGCAGTTACAACGGCACCGAGAATTTCGGCGCCTTTCCCTATCAGGGCATCATCGTTGCCCATTCCAATGAATCCGAGTGGCAACAGTTCAAGAACAACAAGAACAATGAGGCGTTTCTCGATCGCATCCTCGTGGTCAAGGTGCCGTATTGCCTGCGTATCACCGAAGAGAGGCAGATTTACGAAAAGCTGCTGCGCGAGAGTGAATTGGCGGCCAGCCCCTGCGCGCCCGAGGTGTTGGATATCCTCAGCCGATTCAGCGTCTCGACCCGCCTTGCCGAGCACGACAATTCGCCGCTGCACACCAAAATGCGCGCCTATGACGGCGAGAACCTGAAGGAGATCGACCCGAGGGCGAAGTCAGTCCAGGAATATCGCGACGCCGCCGGCGTCGACGAAGGCATGACCGGCGTCAGCACGCGCTTTGCCTTCAAGATCCTGTCACAGACGTTCAACTATGACACCGCGGAAGTGGCCGCCGATCCTGTGCATCTGATGTACATACTGGAAGAGGCGATCAAGCGGGAGCAGTTTCCGAAGGAGATGGAAGCCGCCTATCTCGAGTTTATCAAGTCGGAACTGGCCGCCCGTTACGCCGAGTTCATCGGCCACGAAATCCAGAAGGCCTATCTGGAATCCTATAGCGAATATGGCCAGAACCTGTTCGACCGCTACATCGCCTATGCCGATGCCTGGATCGAGGACCAGGACTACAAGGACCCCGACACCGGCCAGATCCTCAACCGCGAGGTGCTGGATAACGAATTGTCGCAGGTCGAAAAGCCGGCAGGCATCGCCAATCCGAAGGATTTTCGCAACGAGGTGGTGAAGTTCACGCTGCGGGCCCGGGCGCGCAACCACGGCCGCAATCCGTCATGGACGAGCTACGAGAAGCTGCGCGAGGTGATCGAAAAGCGCATGTTCGGCCAGGTCGAGGACCTCCTGCCGGTAATCAGCTTCGGCTCCAAGCAGGATAGCGTCACCGAAAAGCGGCACACCGAATTCGTCCAGCGGATGGTGGAGCGCGGCTATACGGAACGGCAGGTCCGCCGGCTGGTCGATTGGTACATGCGGGTGAACAAGGCGGGCTGAGAGCAGCCCGAATGGTTGCATGCCGATCTTTATCGACCGCCGCCTGAATCCGAAGGACAAAAGCCTTGGCAACCGCCAGCGCTTCCTCAGGCGTGCCCGCGAGGAACTCAAGCGCAGCATTCGCGACCAGATCCGCAGTGGACGGATCGCCGACGTGGACGCGGAGCATGCCGTGCCGATGCCCGAGAGAGGCACCGGCGAGCCGACTTTCAATGACGCGAGGGACACCGGCCGGCGCCGGCACATCCTGCCGGGCAACAGGCAATTCGCACAGGGTGATCTGATCCCCAAACCCGGCCAGGGCGGAGGCATGGGCGGTTCGTCACCGGGAAACACCGCATCCGAGGACGACTTTCGTTTCGTCCTGTCGCGCGAGGAGGTGCTCGATCTTTTCTTCGAGGATCTCGAACTGCCCGACATGGTGAAGCTCAATCTCAAGGAGATCCTTGCTTTCAAGCCGCGCCGGGCGGGTTTCGCCGCCACTGGTTCGCCGACCAACATCAATGTCGGCCGCACGATGCGCAACAGCCACGGCCGCCGCATTGCGCTCAGGCGCCCGAAGCAAGCGGCGGTCGACGCGATCATGCAGGACCTCGCCTCGCTGGAGGCCGCACGGCCCAATGCTCAGACGCGCGAGCGCGTCGCGGCCCTCAAAGAGGAGATCGAGCGGCTGGAGCGCCGGCGCCGGCGGATTGCCTTCGTCGACCCGGTCGACATCCGGTTCAACCGCTTCGACCCGACCCCGGTGCCGAACGCGAAAGCGGTCATGTTCTGCCTGATGGACGTGTCGGGCTCGATGGGCGAGCGTGAGAAGGACCTGGCCAAGCGCTTCTTCGTGCTGCTGCACCTGTTCCTGAAGCGACGTTATGAGCGCACCGAAATCGTCTTCATCCGCCATACGCACGAAGCGCAGGAGGTGGATGAGGAAACCTTCTTCTACTGCACGCAAAGCGGTGGCACCGTCGTTTCTACCGCACTCGAGGAAATGCATCGCGTGATCAAGCAGCGTTATCCCGCGAGCGAGTGGAACATCTACGCCGCGCAGGCTTCGGACGGCGACAATTTCGCCACCGATTCCGAGCGCTGCATCGCCCTGCTGAACGGCAAGCTCATGCGCCTGTGCCAGTATTTCGCCTATGTCGAGATCATCGACGAACGCGAGAGCCACATCTTCGGCGCGACCGAAAACGGGACATCGCTCTGGCGGGCCTACAGCGCCATCGAATCGAACTGGCCGAACTTCCAGATGAGCCGCATAGCCACGGCCGCCGATATCTATCCCGTCTTTCGTCGGCTCTTCGCCAAACAGCCCGCGCTCCGCAAGAGCGCCTGAGGGGAAACCATGGCCAGGACAGCCAGCAAACCGGGTTTGCTCTTTTCCGGATCCGACTGGGATTTCCAGAAATTGTCGCAGGCTTATGAGGCGATCGCGGCAATCGCCGTCGAGGAGCTCAAGCTGGACACCTATCCGGTGCAGATGGAGATCATATCTTCGCAGCAGATGCTCGACGCTTACTCATCGGTCGGCATGCCGCTGATGTATCGTCACTGGTCGTTCGGCAAGCATTTCCTGTATCAGGACTTTCTCTACCGCAAGGGCGGACGGGGGTTGGCCTATGAACTGGTCATCAATTCCAATCCCTGCATCGTCTACCTGATGGAGGAAAACACCATGGCCTTGCAGGCCCTGGTGACGGCGCATGCAGCGCTCGGACACAATCATTTCTTCAAGAACAATCATCTTTTCCAGCAGTGGACCGACGCCGGGGGGATTCTAAGCTACCTGGAGTTCGCCAAGGGCTACATTGCCCGATGCGAGGAGCGGCACGGATTGTCAGCCGTGGAAAGCATTCTCGACAGCGCTCACGCGCTGATGGAGCAAGGCGTGTTCCGATATCACAGGCCGCCAAAGCTGTCGTCCGAGCGGCAGCGTGAAGGGTTGCGCGAGCGCCTGGAATATGAAGAGCGCTCCTACAACGACTTGTGGCGCACGCTGCCTCCTTCACAGGACACCAGCAAGACCGAGAAGAAGGATGAAGGCCTGGCGGAGCGGAAGAAATCGCTCAACCTGCCTGAGGAAAACCTGCTCTATTTCCTCGAGAAGAACAGCCTTGTCCTGGAGCCCTGGCAACGCGAGATCATCCGCATCGTGCGTGTCGTTGCGCAGTATTTCTATCCGCAGCGGCAAACGCAGGTGATGAATGAAGGCTGCGCCACCTTCGTGCACTACACCCTCATGAACGCATTGTTCGACCGCGGCCAGATCGGCGAGGGCGCCATGCTCGAGGTCCTGCGCAACCATTCCAATGTGATCTTCCAGCCGGCCTTCGACGACTCCCGGTTCTCCGGTATCAATCCGTACGCGCTCGGCCTCGACATGATGCAGGACATCCAGCGCATTTCGACCGAGCCGACGGCGGAGGACCGCGACTGGTTTCCCGACATTGCGGGTCGCGGTGACTGGCGCGACGTGCTCCTGGACGCATGGGCCAATCACCGCGACGAATCCTTCGTCCGCCAGCACCTCAGCCCGGCCCTGATACGGAAGTGGCGGATGTTTGTCCTGGCCGACCAGGCCGACGACGCGCATTACGAGGTCGCCTCGATCCACAATGAGCGCGGCTACCAAAAGATACGCGCCGCGCTGGCCCACAGCTACGATGTCGGGGCGAGCCGGCCGGATATCCAGGTTGTGGATGTCGACCTGCTCGGTGACCGGCATTTGCGGCTGCAGCACAAGGTGAAGGAGGGCGTACTGCTCGACGGTGGCAGCCGCGACGCGACGCTGCGCCATATCCGAACCCTCTGGGGTTATGAGGTCAGCCTGGCCGCGGTTGATGCCGAAACCGGTGCGACGCTCAACGAACGCTCCAGCAGTGACTGTTGAGTTTCGGCCTCGGCTTTCATCGGACGCTGTCGGGCGGAACGAGTAGAACACGCTCCGCGGACGCGCCGGTGCGCTCAGCCGACCGTCGATTTCAGGAACGCCAGCGCCGCGATGGTCAGCGCGTCGCCATCCTCACCGAAATCGCGGTTGATCGACATGTGCGTATAAGCACTGCCGTCGAACAGCGTCACCCCAGTGCCGCTGGCGCGCAGGAGCTCGGCAAAGGCCGTGGACTGTTCGCCGCGACCCTCGGCGCGAGAATAGGCAATGAAGGTTGGCGGATGCTTGCGGCCGTCCACATAGCTCGCCGGCGAAAGTGCCGCCCATTGCGAAGGATCGGAAAAGGCCCGCGCATAGGCCCGAACCATGCCCCCATTCCTGGAAAGTGCGGCGAGATCATAGGCCCGGGTATCATCGAGAAGCAGGCCGGCGACGCCGGGCAGTCCGCCGCGCATGCCGGTCAGGGCAATCAGGTGGCAGCCGGCCGAATGGCCCATGCCGACGATACGGCTGGGATCGCCGCCATGTTGGGCGATATTGGCCCTGATATAGGCATAGGCCTTCTCGACATCGCCCGCCTGGGTGGCGACATCAGCCTGTGGCAGCATGCGGTAGTCGACGGAGACGAAGCAGAAGCCGTTGGCAAGCAGGAAGGCCGGTTTGGCGTTGACCTGGCTGCGTCTGCCGAACCGCCACGCGCCGCCATGGACGAAGAAGACAACCGGCAGGTTTCTCGCGCCACCGGGCGCATAGATGTCGAGCTTGGCCGGTCCACAGTCGAAGGTTTCGGGCGATGGCTTGTCTCGCGCCGCCAATGCCCCAGCAGGCAACAAGGTGGACATCGAAGCCAGGAGCAAGGTTCGCCGATCGATAATCATCATCGGCAAAGAATGCATCCCGGCGGGCGGGAATTCCAGTGAAGGATCGGCAAGGCGGCGGCTCTAGTCTAACTGTCGCCGGCTGGCCTGATCCTGACCCTGGCAATCCGGTTCTTGTCGCGTTTCATGACGACGAAGCGCTTGCCGTGGAACGTAAAGGCCTGCTTCTCCTCGGGGATCGATTGCGCCTCGTGGATGACGAGGCCGGCGATGGTGGTCGCCTCCTCGTCCGGCAGGTTCCAGTCGAGCGCCCGGTTGAGGTCGCGGATCGGCACCGTGCCTTCGACGACGACGGAACCGTCCGCCTCCTGCTTGACGCCCTGGATGTCGACATCATGCTCGTCGGCGATCTCGCCGACGATCTCCTCGATGATGTCCTCCAGCGTCACCAGCCCCTCGACCTCGCCATATTCGTCGACGACGACGGCGAAATGAGCCTTGCGGCGCAGGAACGCGTTGAGCTGTTCCTGCAAGGTCGTGGTGTCGGGCACGAACCAGGGTTTTGACGCGATCTTCATCACGTCGATTTGCGAAAAATCGTTGCCGACCTCGTTCAGTGCACGCAGCAGATCCTTGGCGTGCAGCACGCCGACGATATTGTCGAGCGAGCCTTTCCAGAGCGGCATGCGGGTGTGCGGGCTCTGCAGGATCTCGCGCACCACCGCCTCGGGCGCATTGTCGGCATTGACCGAGCGCATGTTGGTGCGGTGGACCATGACGTCGGACACTTCGAGCTCTTCGAGGTCGAACAGTCCGCCGATACGGTCGCGATCCTCGCGCACAACCTGTCCGTCGCGGCGAAAATCGTCGACCGCGCCGCGCAATTCGTCCTGGCTCGAGCGCTGCGGCTCGATGCGCGACAGCTCATAGCCGAACATGGCAAGCAGGCGTGTGCGCACGGCAACGACCAGCAGGACGAGGATGGCAAGGACGGCGACGACGATCCAGCCATTGTCCATCTCAGCCGGCTTTCCGGCTGGCTGGATGGTTTTCCCCGAGGAACGACAGCACTTCCGAGGCCGGTACGTCCTTGGCGATGAAGGCTTGGCCGATGCCGCGTGTCAGAATGAAGGTCAGCGCGCCGCGCGACACCTTCTTGTCCTGCGTGATGAATGAAAGCAGGGCCTCGGCATCGGGCAAGTCACCCGGGATATCGGCCATCCGCCACGGCAGGCCGACCGCACGCAGATGTGCCTCGACGCGGGCCGCGTCGTCGGGGCTGGCGAGATTGAGCCGCGACGAGAACCGGTGCGCCAGCGCCATACCGATGGCGACCCCCTCGCCATGGACGAGGCGAGCGCCGTCATACTGCGTGGCGGCTTCCAGCGCATGGCCGAATGTGTGCCCGAGATTGAGCAAGGCGCGGTCACCGGCCTCGAACTCGTCGCGGGCAACGACATCGGCCTTGGCGCGGCAGGCCTCGGCAATGGCCTCGACCCGCTCCGGTCCGCCGGCGAACACCTTTTCCCAGTTCGCTTCCAGCCAGGCGAAGAATTGCGGCCGGTCGATCAGCCCGTATTTGGCAAGCTCGGCATAGCCGGCGCGGAATTCGCGGATCGGCAGCGTGTCGAGCACTTCGGTATCGGCCAGCACCAGCCTGGGCTGGAGGAAGACACCGACGAGGTTCTTGCCGCGCGGGCTGTTGATGCCGGTCTTGCCGCCGACCGAGGAATCGACCTGCGCCAGCAGCGAGGTCGGAACCTGCACGAAATTCATGCCCCGCCGCACGATGCCCGCGGCAAAGCCGGTGAGATCGCCGATGACGCCACCGCCAAGCGCGATGACGACGTCGCCGCGCTCCAGCCTTGCCGCCAGGACACCATCGACCACCGCCTCCAGATGGGCAAAGCTCTTGGTCTTCTCGCCAGGCGGCATCGTGATGACGACCGGCTGGATGCCACCCTTCTCAAGCCCGGCCTTCAGCGCATCGAGATGCGCGGCGGCGACGTTCTCGTCGGTCACGACGGCGGCACGTGTGCCCGGCAGCCGGCGCGAAATCTCGGCGCCGGCGCGCGACAGCAGGCCGGCGCCGATCAATATGTCGTAGGCCCTGTCGCCGAGACCGACTTCGACGGTGACTGGCTGATCCGTGCTCATGAATCGACCTCGCCGGTCGCGGCTATCGCATCGATGCCGAAATGCCGGCACAGCGCCTCGACCACCTCGGCAGCGATGACCTCCTTGCGATCGTCGCGGGTCGGCACGGTGATGTCAGCGGTGGCATAGACCGGATAGCGTTCCCCCATCAGCCGCTCAAGTACCGCGCGGGGATCGGCGCTTTTCAAAAGCGGCCGGTTCTGCTTCTTGGAAACGCGGTCCATCAGAAGGTCGAGCTCGGCCTTCAGCCACACCGACACGCCGTGCGCGGCGATGGCCTCGCGCGTCTGCGCGTTCATGAAGGCACCGCCTCCGGTCGACAGAACCTGCGGGCCGTTTTCAAGCACGCGCAGGATGACTCGCTGTTCCAGCGCCCGGAACTCGGTCTCGCCATAGCGCTCGAACAGCTCCGGAACGGTCATCCGCGACACGCTCTCGATCTCCTGGTCGCTGTCGATGAAGGGCAGCGAAAGCATCGTCGACACCTTGCGGCCGATCGCGGTCTTGCCGGCGCCCATCAGCCCGACAAAGACAATGGACCGACCGCCCAGCCGGCCAAGCAGCGCGGCATGGGTCTCGCCTGGAGGATTTGCCTGTAGCGCGTTCATCAGCTGTTTCTTGGGCCCTCTTTGCCGGCGTATCGACATGAAAAGCCGGTTTGCGTCAAGCGTGCCGAGTGCCTTGGGCCGATATGGACAGAGGGACGCTCGCATAAGAAGTTGCTAACAGGGGCCTGCTTCTTCCTTGAATTGGCAGGATTGGCGTCCCATAAGGGCACAGGGTTTGGAAACGCAGAACAAAAAGACGGGCGAGAATTAATGCCGACACTGTTTCGCTTTGTCGTGATAGCAGCGATTCTGGCCGGCATTGCCTATGGTACGATGTTTGCTCTGGTGATGTTCGTCGAGCCGAAAAGAGCGGAAATGAGCGTGCGTATTCCGCCGGAAAAGCTCAATCCCAAGAAAAACTGAACCCCAAAAAACTGACTCGGACCGCCTCAAGGACATGAACAGCGCCGCCCGTATCGAGGCCTTCCTGGAAATGATGAGCGCCGAGCGGGGAGCGGCCGAGAACACGCTTTCCTCCTATCGCCGCGATCTGGAGGATGCTTCCGACGGGATCGATGGCGGACTTGCCCGCGCAGGTGCCGCCAATATCAGGGCCTATCTCGACGACATCGCCGCGCGCGGCTTCGCGCCGGCGTCACAAGCGCGCAAACTGTCGGCGATCCGCCAATTCTTCAAGTTCCTCTATGCCGAAGGCCTGCGCGGCGACGACCCGACCGGGACGCTGGACAGCCCGAAAAAGGGCCGCCCGCTCCCCAAGACGATGAGCGAGGCCGAAACCGGTCGGCTGATCGACCGCGCCGCGCACGAAGCCGGCGATGCCGGGCTCGGCCACGCCGACAGGCTGGCGGCGTTGCGCCTGCATGCGCTGGTCGAAGTGCTCTACGCAACGGGTCTGCGCGTTTCCGAACTGGTCGGTCTGCCGGTGACGGTGGCGCAACGCGACGACCGTTTCTTCATGGTGCGCGGCAAGGGCGACAAGGAACGCATGGTGCCGTTGTCGGCCAAGGCGCGCGCGGCGATGCGGAGCTGGCTTGACGCTCGGGCCAAGCTACCTGCCTTCGCCGACAGCCCGTTCCTGTTCCCGGCGACATCCGACAGCGGCTATCTCTCGCGCCAGGTCTTTGCTCGCGATCTAAAAGGCCTGGCGGCGCGCGCCGGCATCGCCTCGGCCAAGATCTCGCCGCACGTGCTGCGCCATGCCTTCGCCAGCCATCTCCTGCAGAACGGCGCCGATCTCAGGGCCGTGCAGCAACTGCTCGGCCATGCCGACATATCGACGACGCAGATTTACACCCATGTGCTGGAGGAGCGGCTGGTGCGGCTGGTCAACGATCATCATCCGCTTGCCGACTAGGCCTCATATCGCTATGTGAGAACGACATTTCACCGCCCGGAGCCTTGGTTTCAACGGTTCCGCAGTCATTGCCTTCCGACGCATCGGTCCGCCCAAGCATGTACAATTACCTCGATTTCGAAAAGCCGGTGCAGGATCTTGAGCTCAAGATCCTCGAGCTCAAGAAGCTTGCCGAGAACGGCGAGGCGGTCGATGTCGCCGATGAGATCACCAGGCTCGAGAAGCGCTCGCGCGATGCGCTGCGCGAACTCTACAAGGCGCTGACGCCGTGGCAGAAGGTGCAGGTGGCGCGCCACTCCGACCGGCCGCACTGCGTCGACTACATCAAAGGCCTGTTCAGCGACTTCACGCCGCTCGCCGGCGACCGCAACTTCGGCGAGGACCAGGCGATCGTCGGCGGTTTTGCCCGTTTCCGCGGCGAACCCATCGCAATTCTCGGCCAGGAAAAGGGCTCGGACACGGCGAGCCGCCTCAAGCACAATTTCGGCTCCGTGCGCCCCGAAGGCTATCGCAAGGCGGTGCGGCTGATGGAGCTTGCCGATCGTTTCAAGATCCCGCTGCTGACGCTGGTCGACACGGCCGGCGCCTATCCCGGCGTCGGCGCCGAGGAGCGCGGCCAAGCCGAAGCCATCGCCCGCTCGACCTCGGCTTGCCTTGGGCTGAAAGTGCCGTCGATCTCGGTGGTCATCGGCGAAGGCGGTTCGGGCGGCGCCATCGCGATCGCCACCGCCAACCGCGTCTACATGCTCGAACACGCTATCTATTCGGTGATTTCGCCTGAAGGCGCCGCCTCCATCCTGTGGCGCGACACGACGCGCTCCAAGGACGCGGCGACCAACATGAAGATCACCGCCCAGGATCTGCTGGAACTAAAGATCATCGACGCCATCATCCCCGAGCCGATGGGCGGTGCCCAGCGCGCGCCCGAAACGGTGATTGCCGCGACCGGCGACCTCATCGCCAAGACGATGAGGGAGTTTGCCGGCGCCAACACCGATTTCCGCGAACAGCGCCGCGAGAAATATCTGGCGATGGGCCGCAGCCTCTGACGCCTCTTGGGCGGCGGAACAACGTTGCCGGGAGCGCTCTGCCCGCAGCAATGTGGCGGCGATGAGCAATTTCGCCACAAAAATGCCGCCCCATTCGGTTCAATGAAATCACCGTGATGGATCGGCCGCGCCTTGCGGTAAGGAATTTTCAAGGTTAACGGGCTTACGTTCCGTCAGTGTTCAGCATGCGGGGTTTGGCCGTTTCGAAGCCATTGGCCCGGGAAAAGACATAGACTTATCCATGTTTGCCAAGCTTGCCCGTACTGGAGTCCTTGCCGCCTCGATAGCCGTCGCGGGCTGCAATGATTCGTCGATGAAGGACTTTGCCCCGGAAGCCAACAAGCCGCTGCCGGACAAGATCCTCGCCGACATGAGGGCCAAGGGCATGGTCCGCACCTCCTCGGTGATGGCGCGCATCTTCAAGGAAGAAGGCAAGCTCGAGATCTGGAAGGCCAAGACCAACGGCCGCTACGACATGGTGGCGAGCTATGACATCTGCAAATGGTCGGGCAAGCTCGGGCCGAAATACACCGAGGGCGACCGCCAGGCGCCGGAAGGTTTTTACACGGTGCGCCCGTCGCAGATGAATCCGCGCTCGAACTACCATTTGTCGTTCAACATCGGCTTTCCCAACGCCTATGATCGTGCCAACGGCCGCACCGGCCAGAATCTGATGGTCCATGGCGCCTGCTCGTCATCGGGCTGCTATTCGATGACCGACGCACAGATCGAGCAGATCTACGCCTTCGGCCGTGACGCCTTCCAGGGCGGCCAGACCGAGTTCCAGATCCAGGCTTTTCCGTTCCGCATGACCGCCGCCAATATGGCGCGCTACCGCAACGACCCGAATTACGAATTCTGGAAGATGCTCAAGGTCGGCTACGACAATTTCGAGGTCACTAAGGTGCCGCCGAAGGTCGATGTCTGCGAGAAGCGCTACGTCTTCAATCAGGTGGCCGCCGACGGGCAGACCTTCAATCCGACCGGCCCCTGCCCGGCGACCACCCAGCCGGATTCGCTGAAGAGCGCCTACAACGCCTATCAAAGCACCTATGACGCGGCCTTCAACAGTGCGCTCAAGGCCAGCGTGCCGCCACCCAAGCCGACGATTGCCGGCATCAAGGAAGCCAGCATCGTCTCCGACTGGTCCAAGCGCCGGGCTCGTGGCGAGCGCGTGCCGATCGATCCGCCGTCGCTCAACACCGACGGTTCGGTGACCGAGACGGCGCGCATGGGCCGCATCGATTCGCCAGCCGGCCGCAAGATGGCCGCGCTCGACGCCGAAAAGGCCGCCAAGCAGAAGGCCGAGGAGCAGAGGCTGGCGGCGATCGAGGCCGCCAAGCAGGCCAAGGCACAGGCACTGGCAGAAAAGCAAGCCGCCAAGGCCCAAGCGCTGGCCGAAAAGGAAGCGGCCAAGACCGCCAAGATTGCGGCCAAGGCCGCCAAGGAAGCTCCTGTCGCCACCGCGACCATCGCCGCCCCCGCCGAGGCGGCACCCGTGGCCGAGACACAGGCCGCGAGTGCCGACGAGAGCCGGGTGACGAAGCTGAAGAACAAGCTGCTCGGCATGTTCGGCGGCTGAGTTGGCCGCCGTCTATGACCTGAAAGGGCTGAACTGCCCCTTGCCCGTGCTGAAGGCGAAAAAGCGCCTAGCCGGGATGCAGCCCGGCAGCAGGCTCTGGCTGGAGACGACCGATCCGCTGGCCGTCATCGACATTCCGGCGTTCTGCGCCGACAGCGGTCACCAATTGATCGAGACGGCGGCGATGTCCGGTGGCCATCGCTTTCTGGTCGAACGCGGCGAACAGCAGTCGTAGAATTTAACGCCCAGCGATCGCCAGCGGATTGTTTTCCAGCGCCGCGCGGTCAGGCGTGTCGACCGACGGCCGGTTGGTGAAGGCGGCGAACAGCCGGCGTACATAGTCTTCCGGCATGTCGAGCGTAATCAGTACCAGACGCGTGCCGCGCTGGCTGTCCGGCCAGGATGGCAATCGCGCCGGCGGATGCAGGATCTTCTGCACGCCATGCACGACCAGCGGCCGCGACGGGTCCTCCTGTAGTTCGATGACGCCCTTCATCCGCAGCAGGTGCTCGCCATGGGTCGAGCGCAGGAGATCGAGGAACATCTCGATGGCTGAAAACGGCACCGGCCCGTCATGCACCAACGAATGGGTTTTTACGCGCTGATCGTGGCGATGGACATGGCCATGCTCGTGCCCCCCGTGGTCATGCCCGTGCCCCTCATGGTCATGATGGTCGTGGTCATTCGCCGCCTCTTCGCCGAGCCAACGCCGCACGTCGGCGGACTTGGTCGCCGGATTGTAGAGGCCGCAGTCGAACAGTGCCGCCACCCCGGTTTTCGTCTCCACGACATCGAGCAGCTGAGCCCCGGGATTGATCTGCCGCAAGCGCGCCCGCAGCGTTTCGAGGTTGCCGCGATCGGTGACCAGGTCGGCCTTGGAGAGCACGATGCGGTCGGCCACCGCGACCTGCTTGACCGCCTCGACATGCGCATCGAGCGTCGCACCACCGTTGACAGCATCGACCAGGGTGATGACGCCGTCGAGCCGAAATGCCTGGACCAGCGCCGGATGGGTCATGATCGACTGCAGCACCGGCGCCGGGTCGGCCAGTCCCGTGGTCTCGACGATGACGCGGGCAAGCCGGGCGATGCGGCCGGTCTGCAGCCGGTCGACAAGGTCGGCCAGCGTGTCGACCAGTTCGCCGCGCACCGTGCAACACAGGCAGCCGTCGGAAAGCTGGATGATGCCGTCGGAAGCCTGCTCGACCAACAGATGGTCGATCGCCACCTCGCCATACTCGTTGATGATGACCGCGGTATCGGCCAGCGCCGGATCCTTCAGGAGCCGGTTGAGCAATGTCGTCTTGCCGGCCCCGAGGAAGCCGGTCAGCACCGAGACGGGAATCGGGAAACCACCCATCGGGTTAATTCGCGACCTTGGCCGGCTGGTCGCCTTGCGCGGCGGCACCCGCGACTTTCGGGCCGGTGCCGGCCGGTACAGGCTTGTCGGGCCGCCAGGTCGGGATCGGCACGTCGGCATATTCCTGCGCGCCCTCCTCGAGGATCGCTTTCGGCGCCGGACCGGTGGCCCCGCCGAGGCCGACGGCAACCAGCGTCGGCACATGGTCAAGCTTCTCCCGATAAGGGGATTTCGGCGCGTCCTTGGCGGCGGCGGCCGGCGGCGCCTCGGACTGCTCCGCCTTCGTCTTCTTCTTGCAAACCTCGTCATGCATGTCGTTGGGCGAGACAAGATCGCCGTAGGGGGCGAGCGTGGTGACGGTGGCCGACCCGGCGGCAGGCGCGCCAAAGCCCTCATCGAGCAGTTTCGCCGCGGCTTCGGCACGGCTGACCGCCGACTTCTCGCCGAGCACGACCGCCACCAGCGTGCGCCCGTTGCGTGTCGCCGAACCGATCATGTTGAAGCCGGACGGGCAGACAAAGCCGGTCTTCATGCCGTCGGCGCCGGGATAGCGGCCAATCAAGAGATTGTAGTTCGGAATGGCCTTCTTGCCGACCGCGAGCCCCTCGATCGAGAACCACGGCGCATATTGCGGGAATTCGCGACGGATCGCCATCACCAGGATCGAGAGGTCGCGCGCCGTCGTGTACTGGTCGGGCGAGTAAAGGCCGTTCGGGTTGACGAAATGGGTGCCGTTCATGCCGAGCCGGGCCGCCTCGGCATTCATCCTTTCGGCGAAGGCTGCCTGCGAACCGCCGACATTCTCGCCGACCGCCATGGCGATGTCGTTGGCCGATTTGACCAGCATCATCTTCAGCGCATTGTCGAGCCGCATCACCGAGCCCGGCTTGAAGCCCATCTTGCTCGGCGGTTCGCCGGCGGAGTGTTTGGTCACCTTGATCGGCGAATCGAGCTGGACTTCCCCGGCCGCGATCGCGCGGAAGGTCACATAGGCGGTCATCAGCTTGCTGAGCGAGGCCGGGTACCAGCGCTTGAACGCATCCTGATGCTGCAGGATCTGGCCGCTCTTGAGGTCGAAGACCACCACCGGATTGGCCAGCGCCGGCCCAGCCAGGGCCGACAGCATGATTGCGCCAGCCGGGAATAGTTTGAGGAAATGCCTGTGCCGCATGATCGAATCCGAAATCGCCTCTTGCCCTGATTGCCCCTGGCTCCGTAAGATTTCGTTACGTGACCGCCAGCATAAGGATCCGACCCTCAAAAACCGGACCGCATTATTGCGGTGCTATTTACCCTATGTGACGCCAACATGGCAAAGCGCCTGACAATCACATTTGCAAGCACTGGGCACAATTGCAAAGCACCGGGCATAATTGCAAAACACCGGGCTGAAGCCGGCTGCACCAACAACGAAATGGAAACATCATGCCAATCCTGAACCGCGCCGCCGAAATGCAGGACGAAGTCGCCGGCTGGCGACAGCATCTGCACCAGACGCCAGAACTGAACTTCGATGTCTTCAAGACGGCGGCCTTCGTCACCGAAAAGCTGAAGGAGTTTGGCTGCGACGATGTGGTGACCGGACTCGGCAAGACAGGCGTCGTCGGCATCATCCGCGGCCGCCAGGGGGAAGGCCCCACAATCGGGTTGCGCGCCGACATGGATGCACTGCCGCTCAGGGAGATCACCGGCAAGCCCTATGCGTCGACCGTTCCGGGCAAGATGCATGCCTGCGGCCATGATGGCCACACCGCGATGCTGCTCGGTGCGGCGAAATATCTCGCCGAGACGCGCAATTTCGCCGGCTCCGTGGCGGTGATCTTCCAGCCGGCGGAAGAAGGTGGCGGCGGCGGCAACGAGATGGTCAAGGACGGCATGATGGAGCGCTTCGATATCGCGAAAGTGTTCGGCATGCACAACATGCCGGGCCTGCCGGTCGGCCAGTTCGCCATCCGTCCGGGCCCGATCATGGCGGCGACGGCCGAATTCACCATCACGGTGAAAGGCAAGGGCGGCCATGCGGCGATGCCGCACGGCACGATCGACCCGATCGTCATCGCCAGCCAGTTGGTCGGCGCCTTGCAGACGATCGCCTCGCGCAGCACCGACCCGGTCGAGGCCGTGGTGGTGTCGGTGACCAAGTTCCACGCGGGCGACGCCTACAACATCATCCCTGAATCGGCCGAGATCGCCGGTACCGTGCGCACGCTGAAGAAGGAAGTGGCCAAGAAATCGGAAGAGCGGATCCGCGCGATCTGCGCGGGGCTGGCCACCGCCTATGGCGCGACGATCGAAGTCGATTACGACGCGAACTACCCGGTGACGTTCAATCATGCGGATGAGACGGTCTTCGCCAGCGATGTCGCCGCCGACGTGGCGGGCGATGCCCAGGTGCACCGCGCGATCCAGCCGGTGATGGGCGGCGAGGATTTCTCCTATATGCTGGAAGCCCGGCCCGGCGCGTTCATCTTCATCGGCAATGGCGAGACCGCCGGTCTCCACAACCCGGCCTATGACTTCAACGACGAAGCCATCCCGCACGGCATGAGCTACTGGGTGAAACTGGCGGAGACGGCGCTGGCCGCCTGATGCCGGTCATGTAAAGGCCGGGACGAATTGCGTTCGGCCAGCCTCTTGGCGAAACGGTCCGAAGCGGCTATGTGTCGGGCCGCGTGGTCCCGTAGCTCAGTAGGATAGAGCGGCAGATTCCTAATCTGTAGGTCACAGGTTCGATTCCTGTCGGGATCACCATGCCAATCCTTGACGAGGCCTACCGAGGCTTGCGCGATTGCATTGCATCCCTGAAAGACAATGCGAGGTAAGAAGGCCGGCTCCAGCTGAATGTTCCACAACCTGAAGCGGCAGAGCCGTCAGGTGCGGAGATGCATGCGGAGAACAAACCGTTCGATGACGAGCAGGTTGATCGCAGCAGTGGGGCGGGCAGCTGTGCCGCAATGTGCGCGAAGCTGGCCGTGGTCACCCGCCATGGCGAACCATGGCGGGATTTTTCATGCTTCAAGTGCGACCAGGCCGGCTCAGCCGACCCGGACGACAAAATGCTTGGTCACCGGCTCGATGATCTTCCAGGTGCCCTTGAAATCGGCTTCCACCACGAAGGCGTCTCCGGGGCCGACTTCGACCGGCGTGCCGCCGTCGGGCGTGATGATGATGCGGCCGGCGGTCATGTGCACGAACTCATAGTCGGTGTAGGTCGCGTGATAGGTGCCAGGCGACGCGCGCCAGGTGCCCGATATCACCTTGCCGTCCGCGGTCGTGTGCTGGACGGCGGTCTGCATGGTCGGTTGGCCCTCGACCACGATCCAGCCGGGCAGATCGCCGGCTTCCGCGTGCTCGACGGGACCGAATTTGAGGATGGTTCTGTTCGTCATGCCGGGCTCCGTTCGCTTGATATGTTCGAGGTCGGATAGCCGATGCACATGACGGGAGCAATGCCATGCCATGCGAAACAGGCGCGGCCGCGCATCCGGACAGGACCCGTCCACTGCCCGCGCCGACCTGGAGTTGCTACGGCTTATGTCGCGCCGAGACCAGCTCCGCCTTGCGCTGCGCCGTCTCCAGCCCGAGACCGATGAAGGCGCGCGCGTGCCTGGCGAGCGCCATGTTGTCGGTCCATAGATTGCGCCAAATGGCGGTCTTCTTCGACAGGTTCTCGTCGACGATCTCCGAGGAGAAAGATTCGAAGCTGAGATCGTCGGCATAGCCGATTGCGGTCAGCGCATCGAATATCGCTGCGAAGTCGATATTGCCGGTGCCGAGGAAGCCGCGATGGCTCTCGCCGATATGGACATAGCCGATCTTGGCCGCCGCGTGGCGGATGGCGAGCCCGACATCGGCCTCCTCGATGTTCATGTGGAAGGTGTCGAGATGCAGGAAGATGTTGTCCGACCCGGTGTCCTCGATGAACGCCAGGCCCTGCGCGGCGGTGTTGAGCAGGTTGCTCTCGAAGCGGTTGACGATTTCGAGGTTGAGCGTGACGCCGGCGGCCTTGGCCGTCTCGGCGACCTTGGCCAGCGTTGCCGCGCTGCGGTTCCATTGATCGCGTGTCGGCGCCTCGACCTCCAGGCCATGGCTGGTCGAAAGAATGCCGGCGACCTTGCGGCCGCCAAGGTCGCGCGTCAGCGCGATGGTGTCGTTGAGGATCTCGACGCCGCGCGCGGCGATCGTCTTGTCGGCGCTCGAAATGTCGCCCTCTCCAGGCAATCCGATGCTGATCGCAACCCCGAGATCAAGACTGGCGATGCGTTTGGCAAGCCTGCCGATATCGACATTGGCGGGGTCGAGATAGGAGAATTCGATCAGGTCGAAACCGGCCTCCTTGGTATTGGCCAGCGTACGTTCGAGCTCGTCCTGCGCCGAGCTTGCCGACCAGACGAAAGAATGGATTCCGATGCGCGACATGATCGTCCCCGGGTATTGAGGTGGAAGAGAGGTGCGGCCGGGATCGCCCCGGCCGCACCAGCCTTGGGAGGCTTAGCGGGCCGCGGTCCAGCCCTTGTAATCCTTCAGGTTCTCGGCAGTGATCAGCTTCGGGTCGAGCAGCACCGTGGCCTCCTGAGGCTTCTTGCCGGCCAGCAGGTCGGCCGCCATGGTCAGCGACTGGCCGGCCATCACGTAAGGATCCTGCGAGGCCGAGGCCTTGATCATCGATTTGCCGGACGCCAGTTCCTTCTCGATATCGGGCGCGCCATCGACCGCTGTGAAGACGAACTCGGAACGGTTGAGCTGCTTGGCGGCGAGTTCGGCGCCAATCGCCGTCGGATCGTTGATGGCGAACACCGCGTCGATCTTGTCGAAACGGGTAAGCAGCGACTGGAACACTTTCAGGCCACCGTCGCGGGAGCCTTCGGCGTTCTGGTCGTCGGACAGGATCTTGATGTCGGGATGCTGGGCAAGCACGTTCTTGCAGCCCTTCACCCGCTCCAGGATCGACGACGACGCCGGTCCGTTGAGGATAACGTAGTCGCCCTTGCCCCCGGTGTGGTCGACCAGATACTGGCAGGCTTCCTCGCCGGCCTTGACGTTGTTGGTCATCACCGTGACGTCGGCGCCCGGCGCCGAAACGTCGAAGGCCGCGACGATGATGCCGGCGGCCTGCGCCTTCTTCACCGCCGGAGCGATCGCCTTTGCATCGACCGCGTTGAGCATGATCACGTCGACGCCGGCGGCGATGAAGGAGTCGACCTGCGAGACCTGCTTGTTGAGGTCATAATCGGCCGATACCGATGTCACCTCGACCTTCGGATTTATCTTCCTTGCCGCATCCTCGATGCCCTTGATGGTGGCGACGAAGAAGGGGTTGCCGAGCAGGCCGACCGAGATGCCGACCTTATTGAGGTCCTTGGCCGATGCCGGCGCGATGACGACGGCCGCGAGGGCGGCGCCGCAGAGCAGTTTGGCGATGGTCTTCATTACGCTTACTTCCTCCTGATGCCCCGCGCCTCTCACGGTGCGTTACACAAGCCGGTCTTTGATGCCGGCGACCAGGTCATTCACGTTCTTGCTCCTGCCTGGAGCCGGTAGCGGTCGAGGGCGACCGCCACGATGATGACCAATCCCTTGATGATGTACTGCCAGATGTCCGAGACGCCGGCCAAGATGAGCCCGTTGGAGAGCACCGCGATGATCAGGCCGCCGATCAGCGTGCCCCAGATCGAGCCGACGCCGCCGACGAAGCTGGTGCCGCCGAGGATGACGGCGGCGATGGCGTCGAGCTCGTAGCTCTGTCCGAGTTGCAAGCCGTTGGCGGCGTATAGCCGGGCCGCCGACATGGCGCCGCCCAGGCCGGCGAGCAAGCCGGAAACGCCATAGACGAAGAGCAGCACCAGCGGCACCTTGATGCCGGTCAGTCTGGCTGCCTCGGCATTGCCGCCGACGGCGTAGATCCAGGTGCCGAGCACGGTGCGTTTCAACACCAGCCAGGACAGCACCACCACCGACAGCGCGATGACGACCAGCCAGGGGATGCCGAGCACCGAACCGTTGCCGATGAAGTCGAACGGCAGGTCGGAGTTGAACACCGTCGTGTCCTGCCCGAGCAGGCGGGCAACGCCGCGCACGGCGGTCAACGAACCCAACGTCACGATGAACGGCGGCAGCCTGATATAGGCGACCAGCAGCCCGTTGATGAGCCCGAAACCGAGACCGACCAGGATGGCCGCCGGCACGCCGAGCAGGCCCCAATCCGGCACCAGCGACACCAGCACCGCCACCATCGCCGAGGCGGCAAGGATGGAGCCGACCGACAGGTCGATGCCGCCGGTCAGGATGACGAAGGTCATGCCGGCGGCAAGCACGATGTTGATCGAGGATTGCTGCGTGACGATGAGCAGGTTGGTGCCGGTGAGAAAGCGCGGATTGATGAACTGGAAGCCGGCGGCCAGCAGCACCAGCACCGGCAGCATGCCAAGCGCCGCAAGCGCGGTGCGCAGCCGCCGGCTCCTGACCGCCGCCTGATCCACGCTCTTCGTCCCGGTCGTCCTGTCTGTCATCGCTGAGACGCTCCCGTCGCGAGTTCCATGATCGCTTCCTGGCGAAGCGGCTCGCCTTCGGACGCCGTAACCTCGCCAGCGACCGCCCCGTCCCGCATCACCAGCACGCGGTCGGCGACGCCGATCACCTCGGGCAATTCGCTGGAGATCATCAGGATGGCGATGCCCTTGTTGGCGAGATTGTCGATCAGCCGGTAGATTTCCGACTTGGCCCCGACATCGACGCCGCGGGTCGGCTCGTCGAGGATGACGACCTTCGGTTCGGTCTCCAGCAGCCGCGCGAGCAGCACCTTCTGCTGGTTGCCGCCCGACAGCGAGCCGGCATTGGCCTGTGCCGAGCCTGTGCGGATGGACAGGTCGGCAATGGCCTTTGCCGCTCTCCTGTCGGCGGCGATGAAATCGCGAAATCCGCCGGCTCGCGCGTCCCTGGCCAGGACGCCCATGCTGATGTTGTCCGAAATCGACATGTCGAGGAACAGGCCGAGTTCCTTGCGGTCCTCGGTCAGATAAGCGATGCCGGCGTCGAGCGCCTCGCGGGGCGAGCCGATGGTCACCGGCTTGCCGTCGAGTTCCATGATGCCGGTGCTGCGCTTGTCGGCGCCGAAGATCAGCCTGGCAAGCTCGGTGCGGCCCGAGCCGACGAGGCCGGCCAACGCCAGCACCTCACCGTGATGGAGGTCGAACGAGCAGTTCTTGAGCAGGCGCCCGTCGGACATGCCGCGCACCGAGAGCGCGACGGCGCGTTTCTCATCCGGCGGGCGATGATCCTTCTTGTAGAAGGCGGAGAGATCGCGGCCGACCATCATCGAGACCAGGCGAGAAGCGTTGAGGTCGGCCCGCTCCAGCGTGCCGACATAGCCGCTGTCGCGCAGCACGCTGACGCGGTCGGCGAGTTGGTAGACCTCTTCCATGCGGTGGCTGATGTAGATGATGGCGATGCCTTGCGCTTTCAGCGTCGCGATCACCTCGAACAGCCGGTCGGTCTCGCGCGAAGTCAGCGATGTGGTCGGCTCGTCCATGACGATGATGCGCGCATTGGTCGATAGCGCCCGGGCGATCTCGACCAGCTGGCGCTCGCCGAGCGATAGGCCGGAGACCAGGGCCCGCGCCGAGAAGGAGACCCCGAGCCGGCCGACGATCTCGGCGGCGCGCCGGTTGCACTGGTCGCGGTCGACGACGCCGAACCGCCGCGGCTCGTTGCCGAGAAAGATGTTCTGCGCCACCGTCAGGTTCGGCGCCAGCGACAGCTCCTGATAGATCACCGCGATGCCGGCGGCGCGCGCCTTGATCGGATCGCCGATCGCGGCGGGCACCCCATCGATCAGGATCTCGCCGCCGGGATCCGGCCGATAGGCGCCGGACAGCACCTTCATCAGCGTCGACTTGCCGGCGCCGTTCTCGCCCATCAGCGCGTGCAGTTCGCCTGCGTGGACGCTGAGCGAGACGCCCTGCAGGGCGCGTATCGCGCCGAAGGTCTTGGAGATGTGGCGCATCTCCAGCAACGGCCGGCGCGTCGCCTGTGTCTGGACTGCCACGCTCATCGGGCACCACCGGCCGTCTTGGCGACGCTATCCAGCCCGGCAACGCGATCGCGCCAGGTGTCGCGATAGCCGGTAAGGCCGCCGAATTGTGTCGCCTGCACCGGCTCCGGCGGCTCGGCGGCGAAGTCGCGCCCCACGCTCTCGAAGGCGAGTGCTGCGGCGCCCGTGGCGCTGCCTTCCAGCGAGGCGCCTTGCAGGAAGGCCTGACCGGGGCGCAACTGCGCCAGCATCCCGGCGAGCAAGCCGCCAGTGTTCAGCCCGCCGTCGACGATCACCACGTTGTTGGAATGGATGAGGTCGAGGCAGAGATCGATCATCAGCGCCACGTAGAGCAGCGCCACCGCCGCGCGTTCACCGGCATCGGGCGTGCGCCCGACCAGCCGTCCAGGGCGATCCGGCATCGGCCCGCCCGGCGCGAAGCTCGGCAGCGCCATGATGGCGGCATCGATCACCTGCTGTATCGAGCCATGCGGGATCGCGCCTTGCCAGCCGCCGCTGATGACGGCGAATTCGCGCCCGCCCATGAAGCGGATGGTCGGTACGGGGCCGCCGTCGACATCGACATTGACCAGCATGTCGCGGTCGCGGTCGAGCGCTTCGAGCCGACAGTCGGGATTGAGCACGACGACCCAGGTGCCGGTCGAGACGACGGTCAGCGGTCCAAGCCCTTGCCGGCGATAGGCGTACAGCGCCGCATTGGAGTCGTGGACGCCATTGTGGATGGCGATCGATCGCCCGGAACGGCCGAAGTGCTGCTCGCCGACGACGGCGCCGGCACGTTCGAAAACCGGCATCTGGCCGCGCCAGCCCTCGGCGTCGACCAGCGAGGAGAAATCACGTTCGCGCGGTGCCCACAAATGCGAATGGCAGCCGAGATAGGAGACCTCCGAGACTGGCCTGCCGCCGAGGCGCCAGCTCCAGTATTGGGGATAGCCGACGATCCATTTCGCCGCCGCGAACGCGTCGGGATCGACCTCCTGCAGCCACAGCATGTGACGGCCATAGTTGAAGCCGAGCGGCAGACGGGGTGCGAACGTCTCGGCGAAATCCGGAATGCGACGGTCGATCCGCGCCGCGATTTCGACCGGTGGCTCCTGCTCGTAGTCGAGGATCGGATGGGTCAGCGCCTTGTCGTCGACAAGGGCGAAAGTGCACCCATGGCCCGACACCATCACCCCTTCCACACCGTGGCTTTCGACCGCTTCGGTGACGGCATCGAACGCCCAGTCATGGAGGGCGGCGCCGTCAAGCACGCTGAACCCGTCTTGTCGCATCCATTTCGGCTGCGTGCGACGCTCATCGAGGATGCGTCCGTCCTGACCGAAGACGAACAGCTTCGAATTGGTCTTGCCGAAGTCGAGCACCGCCACGTTCACGCGAGGGCTCCCGAGGTTGAAGCGATCCGCACCATGACGCCGGCATCCTCCAGCATGCGCGCATCGGCATCGGAGAGCCCGTCATCGGTGACCAGCGTGCCGATGCGCGACAGCGGCAGCGCGACGTTGCGCGCGTGGATCGACAGCTTGCGGCTGTCGGCCAGCACGACGATCTGGTCGGCGCAGAGGCTGAGGTCGACGATGGAGCGCACCAGCAGCGGATGCGATTCCAACAGCCCTTCCTGATTGAGGCCTTGCGTGCCGAGAAAGAATTTCGAGGCATAGAAGGGCGTTGCCTGGGTCAGCGAATGGATAATGCCGGGTTCGCGGTGCAGGTCGCCGCCGGCGACCGTCAGACTGCAATGGCCATGATCGCTGAGATAGGCCGCGAGTGGCATCGAATTGGTGTAGAGCCGGATGTTGCGGTCGGCGAGCTTGACGCCGAGATGAAAGCAGGTCGAACCGCCATGGACGATGACGGCATCGCCATCGCGCACCATGGTCGCGGCGAGAGCCGCGATCTGACGCTTGGCCTCGACGGCGAGGTCACGGTTCTCGTCATAAGGGCGGGCATAGGCGACGCCCGCATGCGAAGCGCCGTCGAGCGCCGAAATGCCGCCATAGACCTTGCGGGCTTCGCCGGCCTCGTCGATCCGGTCGATATCGCGCCGCACCGTCGCCGCCGAAACGCCGAGCCGCTCCTGCAACTCGCGAACGGAGGCGAACGGGCGGTCCCGCAACAATTCGACGATCTGACGCTGGCGGCCGAGGTCGCTCAACCCTTTCCTCCCTGACGCCATTTTCCGAGGCGATTGGTGTAACTTACTCAACATTAGTCGGATTGCAAGCTGGTTTGATGATAGTAGATCACTATTGACGCAGATCGCTCATATCTGCGATATCAACTGCGACAGCGGCCCCGGCGACGGGATTTCGTGCAAACGTTGGAGGAAGGCGCCGTGGCAACCCAAGCTGATGCACAGGAACTTGCCGCCTTGCGCGCACTTTCGGCCAGCATCGGGCTGAACCCGCATATGACGCAGGCGGCGGGCGGCAACACTTCGCTCAAGGCCGGCGACACGCTGTGGATCAAGGCCTCGGGCACCTGGCTAAAGGATGCGCTCAGCGACGACATCATGGTGCCGGTGGCAATGGCACCGCTGCTCGAGGCCGTCGAACAGCGCGATCCGGCCGCCGACAAACCACGGGCCTTCGCCATCGAACACCTCAATCCGCGTGGCCTGCGCCCGTCGATCGAGACCACGGTGCATGCCTTGATGCCGCAACGCGTGGTTCTGCATGTCCACTGCGTCGACACGATTTCGCTTGCCGTGCAAGCCGATGGCGAGGCCGAGGTCGCCAGGCGGCTGGGCGGCATCGAATGGGCATGGGTGCCTTATTTCCGGCCGGGCCTGCCGCTGGCCCGCGGCATTGCCGAAAAATTGCGGCCCGGGGTTGACGTGCTGATCCTTGGCAATCACGGGCTGGTGGTCGCCGCCGAAACCGTCGCCGAGGCGGAGGCCTTGCTGCACCGTATCCGGTCGCTGCTGGCGCGGCCGGCGCGCGCGACCGCCGCACCCGATGTCACCGCCTTGACGGCGCTGGCCGGCGACTACCGATTGCCGGCGGATGTCGAAGCGCATGCGGTCGCGCTCGATGCGGAAAGCCTGGATATGGCCAAGGCCGGCAGCCTCTATCCGGATCATGTCATCTTCCTCGGCCAGGGTTCGGTCGTGGCGAAGGCGGGCGAGGACGTGGCCGGCGTCATCGCGCGGCTCGGCATGGCACCCGTAGCGATCCTGTTTGCCGGCGCCGGCGTGCTGATGCGCGGCGACGCCAGCGCCGGTGCCGACGCCATGCAGCGTTGTCTTGCCGACGTGACTGCGCGCGTCGATGGCAAGGCGCGGCTGAACTATCTCACCCCCGCCGAGAACGACGAACTGGTCAACTGGGACGCCGAGCAGTATCGCCAGAAGCTCAACGCCGCCAGCATGGCCTGACAGGAGACGGGCGATATGACGCCACTTGTCGTCGGCATCGACATCGGCACCTCCGGCACCCGCGCCGTCGCCATGCGTCCGGATTTTTCCATTGCCGGCCAATCAGCTGTGCCACTCGACAGATTTGGTCAGAATCTCCGCGATCCCCGGACATGGTGGCAAGCGGTCCAGGCGGTGCTTGCGGAACTGCTTTCGGGCATCGACCGCGCCACGGTCCGCACCGTCGCCGTCGACGGCACGTCGGGCACGCTGCTGCCGGTCGACATCGATGGGCGGCCTCTGGCCGAGCCGCTGATGTACAACGACAAGGTCGATGACGGCGACATTCTGGCCATGGTCGCCCGTGAGGCGCCGGCAGCGAGCGCCGCCCACGGGGCGACTTCAGGTCTGGCCAAGGCCCTGCGGTTCCAGCATCTGCCCGGCATAGCGGCCGTGCTGCATCAGGCCGACTGGATCGCCGGCAAGCTGTCCGGACGCTTCGGCATCAGCGACGAGAACAATGCGCTCAAGACCGGCTATGACGTCGAGGCGCGCCGCTGGCCGGACTGGATCGCGGCCACCGGCATGCGCATGGACCTGCTGCCTGATGTCGTCGAACCGGGCGATGTCACCGGCACGCTCACCGCGGCCGCCGCGGAGCTTTTCGGCCTGCCGCGCGATGTGGTCGTAGTTGCCGGCACCACGGACGGCTGTGCCTCGTTCCTGGCGACGGGCGCCGCCGCGGCCGGCGACGGTGTCACGGCGCTGGGTTCCTCGCTGACCATCAAGATCCTGTCCGACCGGCCGATCTCGGCGCCGCGCTTCGGCATCTACAGCCATCGGCTTGGCGATGTGTGGCTGGCGGGCGGCGCCTCGAATTCCGGCGGCAAGGTGCTGGCCCAGTATTTTCCGCTCGCTCGGATCGTCGAACTCAGCGCCATGATCGACCCCACGACCGAGACCGGCCTCGACTACTATCCGCTTGGTGCGGCTGGCGAACGGTTTCCCATCGCCGATCCGGCCTTGCCGCCGCGTCTCACCCCACGGCCTACTGACGATGCCGATTACCTCAAGGCGATGTTCGAGGGCATGGCTGCGATCGAGGCGCTTGGCTACAGCAGGCTGGCCGAACTTGGCACGCCGGCCCTGACCTCCATTCGCAGCGTCGGTGGCGGCGCCGCCAACCCGGTATGGAGCGCTATCCGGCAGCGCAAGCTCGGCGTCGCTTTCCTGCCGGCCCTGTCGGACGAGGCCGCCGCCGGTACGGCACGGCTGGCGCTGAAGGGTGCAAGCGGGGCAGGGCTTCTATGAACACGAAAAAGGTCGAACGTCTCGACGGCATCGAGCCGCTGGCGGAACGCTACCAGGTTTTCCTGCTCGACCAGTTCGGCGTGCTGCATGACGGCCGGGCTCCCTATCCCGGTGCGGTGGAGGCATTGTCGACGCTGAAGCAAGCCGGCAAGACCGTGGTGTTGATCTCCAATTCCGGCAAGCGTGCCAGGCCTAACGAGGATCGCCTGCTGAAGCTTGGCTTCGAGCCGGGCAGTTGGGACCATTTTGTGTCTTCCGGCGAGGTGGCGTGGCAACGGTTCCACGAGATGGCGGCGACAAAAGTATTGCGGTCCGGCACGAAATGCCTGCTGATCAGCCGCGACGGCGACCGCAGCGCGATCGAGGGCTTGCCCTTCGCACTGACGGAGGCTGGCGAAGACGCCGAGCTGGTGCTGATCTCGGCCAGCGAGGGGGACCGCCACGACCTCGACCATTATCGCCAGCTGCTGACCCCGGCGGCAGCGCGGCAAGTGCCGTGCTTCTGCACCAATCCCGACAAGATCATGCTGACCGCCGTCGGACCCCGCTTCGGCGCCGGCGAGATCGCCGATCTCTACGAAGATCTGGGCGGCGGCGTCACCCGCATCGGCAAGCCCTATCCGGCGATCTTCGAGGCAGCGCTCGCACTGGCCGGCGAACCGGAGCGCGGCAGCGTGGTTTGCGTCGGCGACAGCGTCGAACACGATATCGCAGGCGGCAATGGTGCCGGTATCGCAACGGCGCTGGTGCTGGGTGGGATACTGGCCGGCGCGCCTGACCTCGCCGCCGTTTTCGACGAACACAAGGCCTGGCCGGATTACACCACGAGTTCGTTCAGCTTTCGCTGACCGCCGCCAGCATGCGCCTTGCGCTTTCCTCGTCGGTGATCAGGATTGTCGGCGCTATTAGGTTCATCGCTCCCAGCAAGGCCTCGGTCTTCTCCGCGCCGCCGGAGGTCAGAATGCGGATCGGCGCCTTGCGCAGCCGGTCGACATCCACCGACATCACATGTTTGTTGACGGGATGGTCGACCAGATCGCCATTGCGGTCGTAGAAATGGAACAGGAGGTCACCGACGGCGCCGCGCGCCAGCAGCGCCTCCCGGTCCGCTTCCCTGAGGAAGCCACCGCGCGAGAAGGTGGTGGCCGAAGCGATGCCGCCGACGCTCAGCAGAACGGCATCGAGCGCGTCGGCCATTTCAAAAACCTCCTGCAGGCCGCAGCGTTCGACGAGCGCGATCTTGGTCTCGACGCTGTCGACGACGGCCGGCGTCGGCATCAGATAGCCGTCGCCCTGGAAAATCTGGGCGAAGCGCCAGGCGAACTCGGCCGGGTTGACCCGGCGCGCGATGCCGACGCCGCCAAGCAGTGAAATTACCTTGAAATCGGTCAGCGATTTGGCGCTGATGAACGGCAAGGTGTTGAACAGCGTATTGCCCCAGCCGACGCCGACCTGCATGCCGGACTTCATCGCATCGGACAGGAACATGCCGGTCTTGGCGGCGATTGCCGGGATCGGATCGGCATTGGCCGCGGTCAGCGGCGCCACCAGCGCCTGCTGCAGGCCGAAGGTCTTTTCGAGCGCGCGCTCCAGCCGCACGATCTCCAAAAGCTCGCTCTCGATGGTGATCTTGACCTCGTTGCGTGACCGCGCCTCCGCCAGCATGCGCACGATGGTGACGCGGCCGACGCCGAGCACATCGGCGATCTCGTTCTGCGTCATCTGCTCGACGAAATACATCCAGGCGGCGCGGATCCTGAGGCGGTCCGTCCGGCTCTCGCTGACGACCTGCTCGGTCGCTTCGGCTCCTGCCCGCCTTTCGTCGGCTCGCCTTTCGTCGGCCCGCCTTTCGTCGGTTTGTCGTCCCCTGGCCAAATCATCCCTCCCCCGCGGCCGGCCGTGCCGTCGCCGATTCTGCGTGCTGGTCTAGTATCGCCTATTGATCTACCAATCGATAGGAACAATGTAGAGTCGGTGGCCGCCCATTGCAGGCGACCGCACGGCACATTCGAGGCAAACCGCGATGCTCCGACAGATCTCCGAAGATGTCCGCGTCAATCTCAAGGACCGGCTGCGGGAAGTCCGCGACATCATCCGCCAGAGCCGCCATGACGGCGCCAGCGAGGCCAGCCTGCTGCACGAAGCGACCAGCCATTTGCCGCCGTTTCCGGGCAAAGGCATCGAAGGCCTGCTGAGCCATGCCGCGAGTGCCGTCGACGAAGCGCTTTCGATCGCCGAATCCTTCGTCCCGCATGAACGCCCGATAAGGGTGGACGGAACGACCGTAAAAGGCCTCGGCACCTATTTTCCGGCCGGGGACGAAGACCAGCAATTGAGCGCCGAGCGCCTGTTTCGGCGCGACATGTACTATCTGACGAGGGCGGTGCTTGCCGGTCTGAAGATCGACCATGCCCGCATCCATGAAGCCGGGTTCGCGGCCGTCCACGCCACCATGCGCAAGCGCCATGGCGATCTGTTGGCCGCCCTGGCCGCCCCCGATGCCGGACTGCAGGCGATCGCGGCGACATGTTCGGCGTTGCTGGTCGAGTGTCTCGGCCAGCGCCCGATCCGTTTTGATGACACCACCCCGGAAGCGACGGCAATAGGTGACAGGGCGCTCGACGTAAGCTGCCTGGCGCCGGTGGTCCTGGCCTGCGGGCTGGCGACAACCGGCCGCGACGGCGCGCCGGAGCCGGACATGCTGGAGATCGCGATCCTGGCCGCCGATATCCGCCGCGACCGCATCGTCCAGGCCTGCGCCAGGGCGAGCCCGGTCGATGAACTGACACCTGTCTTCGCCACCTTGCTTGCGCATTTGCCGTAAGCTCCAGCAGCAGCGGCCAAAGGAACTACTCCCCGGCTGCCATCGCCGTGATCGTCTTCTTGGCGCGCTGGATCGAGGCCGGGCTCATCGACAGCTCGGTCAAACCCATCTCCAGGAAGGCGGGGATGAGATCCGGCCGACCCGCCGCTTCGCCGCACATGCCCACCATGATGCCGGCTGCAACGCCGGCCCTGGCCGTCAGTTCGATCGCCGACATGACGGCCGGGTTGGTGACGTCGTTGAGCTTCGCAACGGTCGGGTTGAGCCTGTCGGCGGCCATGATGTACTGGGTCAAATCGTTGGTACCGATCGAGAAGAAAGCCACCTCCTTGGCCAGCGCCGGTGCGATCAGCACCGCGGCCGGGGTCTCGATCATCACGCCGAGATCGAATGTCGCGTGCGGCACGCCTTCGGCCTTGAGTTCGGCGGCGCATTCATCGACAAGAACGCGCGTCCGCCGCACCTCGCCAAGATCGGAGACCATCGGCAGCATCACCTTGATGTTGCCGTGTATGGCCGCCCTCAGCAGCGCCCTGAGTTGGCGCTTGAAGATATCGGGCCGGTCGAGGCACATGCGGATGCCGCGCCAGCCGAGGAACGGATTTTCCTCGTCGGGAAACTCGATGCCGGCAATCGGCTTGTCGCCGCCGATGTCGAGCGTGCGCACGATAACCGGATAGGGCGCGAACGCCTTGGCCAGCGCCGCATAGGTCTCGGCCTGCATGTCTTCCGACGGCAGGTGCATGTGGCGCATGAACAGGAGCTCGGTGCGGAACAGGCCGACACCCATGGCGCCGGCTTCCTGCGCTGCCTCGATTTCCTCCAGCGAGCCGATATTGGCCGCGACCTCGATGACCCTGCCGTCCGCCAACTTCGGCGTCACCGTCTTGAAGGCGGCCAGGCCGGCGCGCTCCCTCGCCGCCGATTCGACACGGCCGGCGAAATCGGCGCGTGTCGCCGCATCGGGGTCGATGATCACCTGTCCGCTACTGCCATCGAGCGCCACCTCGCGCGCCGCGCGCAAGGCATTGACCTGGTCGCCAAGGCCCAGCACCGCCGGAATGCCATGCGAGCGGGCGATGATGGCGATGTGCGAGGTGGCGCCGCCATGGCCGCACACCACGCCGCCGATGCGTTTCAGCGGCGCACGCGCCAGGTCCCAGGCGCCGATGTCGTCGGCGATCAGGATCGCACCCTGCGGAATACTTTCGAGGCTGACGTCGTCCTGGCCCAGCAGCACCAGGCAGATCTGCCGTCCGACTGCATGGACATCGTCCGCCCGTGCATTGAGATAATGATCGTCGACGGCGCTGAAATCGGCGGCGATGGTGGAAGCGGCGGTGATCGTGGCCGAGACCGCGTCATTGCCGCCCTTGATCGCCTTCTCGGCCTCGCCGGTCAGGCTGTCGTCGGCGGCGATATCCCTGAGTGCCGCGACGATGCCCCGGTCGCCGGCCGACAGACTATCCTGCGCCAGCGCCCGATCCATGCGCGCCTGGACAGCCGCGACGGCGGCGCGGAACCGGTCGATTTCGCCGGAGATTTCTTCTGCCAGCAACATTCGGCCCTGCCCGGCGATGTCAGGCGGGAAATGCGCGAAGGCGGGTCCGATGGCGACGCCCTCGCTTGCGGCGACACCGCGCAAGCCGCTTGCCTGGCCTGACACGGCCGGCGCGGATTGAGGCGCGGGCGCCGCTTCCTTGCTTGCGTCATTCGCCGGGGTGTCTTCGTCGTCGAGACCCGCCTTGGGGTTCTCGAGATAGCCGATCAGCGCCTCGATCGCCTCGATGGCATCGGCGCCGTTCGCCCGCACGGTGACTTCCTGGTTTTCCTTGACCGCCAGCAGCATCAGCTTGACGGAGCTCTTGGCGCTGACCGCCTTGCCGTCCTTGACCAGTTCGACGTCGGATTCGAAAGCCCTTGCGAGCTTGACGAAGCGGGTGGCGGGACGGGCGTGCAAACCTTCATGCACTCTGACGATGGTCGAGCGTTCCATGGCAAATACTCTGCTTTTTTTGGCACCAAAGCCAGACTGGCCGGGGCGCGAATGCTTTCAGGCGGCGATGGTGATGATCGCGTCTGTCTTCAGGGCGGCCACGAGGGCTTGCGTATCGACCTGCGATGCGCAGATCTCGCCCGGCCTTTCGGCCTCGCTGGCGCCGTTGAACGAGATGACGACGTGGCCCATCTCGAGGACCTTGCTCCAGGCGCTGGAGCCGACGGCGGTTATGACGGCCGAAACCGGGCCAAGGGTGATCGAAGCGCCCTTTTCAGGCGCGCCGTCGCTGGGTCCGATCTCCGTCTGGTGGAGCACGGAGACCTCGGCAAGCTCCGGCGGCGAGCCATCCGCGAACAGGATGACCACCCCCCCTTCGGCGAGGTCCGCCACTTCGGGTCCTATTGCCGTGACCCGTGTCTTGAGAAGAACCGACATATGGCGAACCTCGTTGTTTCTGGTGCTTAGAACACGATCAGGGAGACGATCCAGGCGATCAGCACCGAGACCGGACCCATGATCTGGCGGCTGATGAGCACCGCCGGCACGCCGATTTCGATGGTTTTCGGCTTGGCTTCGCCCAACGCCAGGCCGACCGGGACGAAGTCGCAGCCGACCTGGGTGTTGTAGGCAAACAGCGCCGGCAGCGCCATTGCCGGCGAAATCGTGCCGTTGGCGATCTGCGGGCCGATGATGGCGACGCCGATGACCTGCGCGATGACCGCCCCTGGTCCCAGGATGGGCGACAGGAACGGCAGGCCGCAGATGGCCGAGATGACCAGCAGGCCGACGATGTTGTTGGCCAGCGGTCCCATCGGCTGCGCCAGCACGTCGCCGATGCCGGTGTACAGGATCAGGCCGATGAGCATGGTCACGAAGGCCATGAACGGCAGCACGTTGCGCACCACCTGGTCGATCGTGCGGCGGCCGGCATTGAAGAAGATACCGACCACACGGCCCATGACGCGGCCGATCGAGCTGATCAGGCCAATCAGCCCGCCTTCCCTCGGCAGCGGCTTTGGCGCAGCGGCTGGAGTGCTGGTATTTGAACCCATCGATGCTGCTCCCCCCGCAGTTGTGACCGCCTCGGAACCGTCCGCCATTGTGACATTGGCCGGTTTCACGCCCGAAACGTAGATATCCTCGGTGATGAACTGGGCGAGCGGCCCAGCCTGGCCGACCGGCGTCAGGTTGACGGTCGGGATACGCTTGCGCGGATAGACGCCGCATCGTGCGGTGCCGCCGCAATCGACGACGACGACCGCCATCTCGCCTTCCACCGGCGGCGCCTTGAAGCCGTCTACGGCTGTGGCGCCGGTCATGTCGGCGATGAGCTGGGCTACGGGATGGATACCGCCTCCGGTGACGGAGACGACCTTGTCGCGCTGCGTGGTCGGCTCGATGACGAGCGGGCCGCCCCAGCCGGTGGAGCCCCGGGAGATCTTTACGGCTTTGTATGTCTTGGCCATGATGTCCTCCCCGCCCTTACAGCTTGACGCCTTGGCGGCGTGCCATGATGGCGGTGATGCGCTCGGTCAGCATGCCCTTGAGCAGGATGACGACGAGACCAACGATCGCGTACCAGATCGCCACCTTGACGTGGTAGCCGGCGACGACAACGCCCCGCTTCTCGAGATCGAGCAAGGCCACGAGCATGCCTCCCCAGACGAAATATTCGCCAGGGTTGATGTGCGGGAAGAGGCCGAGCGGCGGATGCACGTAGGACACGGCCGCGTCGTAGAAGGCGGGCTTGTGCTTCTCCTCCAGGAACGAGCCGAAGGTGTAGGCCATCGGATTGGTGAGGAAGAACACCGCCAGCACCGGCAGCACTGTATAGCGGGTCAGCGCGATGCGGCCAGCACCACGCGCCAGACCGTGGACACGCTCTTCGCCGACCAGTTCAGTGACGGCGTAGAAGGCTGTCATCAGCACGACAAGTGTCGGGATGATGCCGGTGACGAAGCCGGCGAAAACCTCGCCGCCCTTCTGGAATATGCCGATGAAGTACTTGCCGATGGCAGTGAGCCAGCCAAGCTGCTCTTCCTGCTGCACGTTCTTCAGCTGTTCCTTCAACTGATCGGCGGTCACCGGCGCGCTGTCGGTCTGCGCCTGTGCCAGGATCACGAGATGATCGGAAGCATGCTCGACGGCGAGCTTGCCATGCAATGCGGCATCCGAAACCATGGCACCCGCGACATGCAAATTGTGCGCGGCCATGTCGGCATGCTGAGCCAACAACGAAAATACAGACATTTCTCCTCCTTATGCCGGCCCGCCGGTTTATCCCGGTCGGCGCACGGCCTCCTCTATCCCTTTGATCCAGAGGCGGATTCAGATTTCAGGTCGATTTGACCTGAAATCATCCGACTCTAGGCCCTTGCTACGTTCAAGCCGGCCAGGCCCGGCTTCTTCCCCGGCTCCGACCGCGCTTTGTCGATCTGTTCGATCGCCCGCTTCACGGCCTCGGCCACACCGGGTTCCCCCTCCCCCATGATCGCAGGGTTGGACCGGAGTCGATCGAGGGGAACACCCTCGAATTCTTCATGTCGCTTGAATTTGGTGAACACGGAACGGCCGCTCATCACCATCATGCGGCGCACGATCAGGTCAGGCGTCACCACGACCAGCGCGATAGTTCCCTTGGCAAATCGGCCGCGAAAATTGCCGGCGCCGACGAAGCCATCCTTGTATTGGTCGGTGACGCCCCGGAAGACATCCGAATAGTGCCGCATCTGCAGCCAGACGCCGAGCGACTGCAACGCCCACACAATAACCAGCAGGAGCAGTCCCCACTGCCAAATCGCCATTCGGTTCTCCTCCCGAAGCCTCAATTGAAGCGCACCTTGGACCAGCACGCGACAACAGCAAAGTGAGAACATTTGTTTCCGAGAATGTCAATATGTATGATATTGACCTCTGCCACGGTCATCCACAGGGCCATCAGCCGATTTCGGCGGAGGCACGACTGTGCTAGCCTTGGGGAAACGGGATACAGGAAATGGAACTGCCCTTCAGGGATGAACTGGCCCTCATGCCCGACCTGCGACACCGGTTGCGGCAGTTGCGCTGGTTCCGCGCCACCTTCCGCGCCAGCGCCAAGGTGGTCTCGGACACATTCGGCGTGCGCTTCGAAATCGACGAGGCGAAGTTGACCCGGGCTTTTCTCGACTGGGTCGAGGTCATGGAAGCGCAGAAGCGCTTTGCCGCGATCGACCGCGCCGATTTCATCGTCTTTGCCGCCGGCCTCGTGCTGCGCGAACTGATCAAGCAGGCACCGGCCAGGGAGATCTCCGGCCTTACCCAGCTCATCCAAACGGATCAGAATGCCGGCACGCTGGACATCATCCGCTTCTGGCCGGAAGGCTTTCTCTACACCAACTACTGCGTCTCGGTGATTTCGGCCATCTACGAGCAGGAGTTCGGCTCGGCGCCCAGCATCGACAAATGCGCCGACGACCTGCGCACCTGGTGGTCCTATCGCGAGAACGTCACCGAGATGCCGGCCTATGCCGTGGCTTTCCTCGATCGCTTCCTCGGCGCGGAACCGAACTGGATCACGCCCGACCGCGCACAGTCGCGGCAGGCCATGCAACGAGCGCTGGGATCCTCCCGCGCCAGCGATGCCTTGCGTCAGCTTTGAATTGGACTCTATTAGCCCCTATCACGAGGCCGAGAGTGCCCGCTATTGAACATTTGACTTTTTGTCGATAGCGATGTGCGAATTCTGGAGAGGCCGGGAGAAACGAGTGGCGCCGTCAAGACTGATCATTTTCGATTGCGACGGCGTTCTCGTCGACAGCGAGCCGTTGGCTGCCAAGGCCTATGAACGTGTCTACGATAAGCATGGCATGCCGGGCGTTCACGGCGGCATCATCGCCCAGTGCGTCGGTATGAAACAGGCCGACATCATCGTCAGGATCAAGGAGTTGACCGGCCATCAGTTTCCCGCAGCGGCCGACAGCGATATCTGGGCGGAAACCAAGGTACTTTTTACCGAAGAGTTGAAGCCAACGCCTGGAATAGGCTCGTTTCTGGAAACGCTTGCAGGCGATCGCTGCGTCGCCTCGTCATCCTCCGTCGAGCGCATCCACCACAGCCTAGCGGTGACCGGCCTGGCACGCTTCTTTGGCGAAGCCATCTACAGCTCCTCGATGGTCAAGAACGGCAAGCCGGCGCCTGACATTTTCCTGTTCGCTGCTGCGAAGATGGGCGCCAACCCGGGGGACTGCATCGTCATCGAGGATTCGCCTTTCGGCATCCAGGGCGCGGTTGCCGCCGGCATGACGGCGATCGGCTATACCGGCGGCGGACATACCTATGCCGAACATGCCGCACGGTTGACGGCGGCCGGCGCCGATTTCATCTGCGCCGACTGGCATGAAGTTAGCCGGCAATTGTCGGGGCTCGGCGTACCGGCTTAGCTAGTAAAGCCTAAGGCGGGCCCATTGGTCGCGCGGGATCACCGGGCCCACACGGAAATTAAAGGACAGGACCCTCGTCGCATTGGTGTCGACCTCGCACCGGAAGCCCAAATGATACCAAGTGGTTGTGGTGCGGAAGGCTACATCCGAGCCGTCAACAACATTGCCCGCTCTAAGTGGAACACTTGGGATCAGGTCGGGAAAGTAAGAGGCATCCAGCAATTGCTGCTGCAATACGCTGGCACAAAGTTTGGCTGCCCGCTGACTGCGCGGCAAACCATCCATCGAGGTCGTGGCCAGCGCGTCACCCGTAGCGCCCTGCGAGTAAAGCCTGCGAACGCCCGGAAGGCCTGAATACCTGCGCGATGCGTCGCTGGCTACATCAGTGGAACTTGGGCTTCCGGCGCCCCCACTTCGGGACTTCGCAACCTTTGAAGAGCTGGGCTTCGGTGTATGTGTCGGTTTAGGTTCCGGCTTCGCACCCGACATTGGAAGCTCGACCTCACCGTCCCCGTCGGTGGCCCACGGCGTTGGTGCCGCGCCTATCTGCTTGGCGGCGTCCTGCACTCCCGCCTGCTGTTTGGCGGCCTGCTGCCTATCTGCGTCCTGGGTCAGAGCTGCCTGCTTCTCCTGCGCGGGTTCGGTGTCCTTCGCGTCGGTCACCGGCTTGTCGCCGACCTCCGCTGAATCCGCCGACTTCTCGGTCCTTGGAAGCGCGTCGGTTTTGGTCTCGGCAGGCTTCTTCACGACAGTCGGCTTCGAATCCTCATTCTTGGTCGGCGACGGAGAACTGTCTTGAGCGCTGGCCCCATCCAGCGACTTCCGGGGACCCGCATCCTTGTCGCCGAACTGAAAAACGGGCTTCAGCACCTCGACTGCCGGAGGCTTCTGCGGCTGCATTTCCGGCCGAGGCGGCTTTTCAACCTTCTGCTCGGGCGGCTTTTCGGCTTCCTTTGGCGGCGGCGGGGGAACAGGTTTCGGTTTTGGCTGATCGGATGGAGGCACGAGCGCGACATTGACCGGCTCCTCCTCCTGCGGCTGTTGGTGAGGTGTGGGCAGGCCGTAGATCAGGAGCGCAGCGACAAGCGCATGCAGGATCAGCGATGCGGGAATGCCCCACAGCAAATTCCGACGCCGCTCTCCTGTCTCGCCCTTCATCCTGACCGATGTGGAATGAAATAGCGGCGGCTTCAAGCACCGGCATTGGATTGGCGCAATTTAGCCGCTGACAGCTTGTCGACTTGGATCATTATACCCCGCCGGAGAGGACAATCGTACCCGCCTGCCGGCCTAATTCAGTGGCCACCGAGTTAATTTACGCCCCGCCCATTCGCCGGGCGGTATCAATGACCCGACACGAAAGTTGAAGGACAGCACCCTCGTCGCGTTGTCGTCGACCTCGCACCGGAAGTTCAGATTATACCATTGGGTTCTGGTGCTGAAGGCGGCCTTCGGAGGATTGAGGACATTGCCTGCGTCCAGCGGGTTATTTGGCACCCATTTGATCGCATAGTCAGCACTCTGCAATTCCTGGCTCAAAACATTGCCGCAAAGGTTGGCGACGCGCTGACCGCGCGGCACGTTCTCCATGGAGCTTGCGGCCAGCGCATCGCCGGTAGCGCCCTGCGAGTAGAGTTTTCGAACACCCGGAAGGCCGGAATAGATCGGCGATCCTGCAGCGGCGTTGTTCGCGGGACTTGACTTTCCTCCTTTGCCGCTTTGGGCCTTGAAGGCTCGCGCGGATTTGAAACTCATCGTCTTTGCAGGTTTGGGCTTTGCCTTTTCGGCTGAGGGCGGCGGTGCTGACTTGTCGCCGGCCTCGGCTGCCAATGGCTTTGGCGCAACGGCGGCCTGCTTCTCGTCGGTTTGCGGCGCCACCTCCTGTTGGTCTGGCTGCTGTTTGTCAGTATCCTCGGTCGGCTGCTTCTCCTCGTTTTGCGGCGGCTTGGCGTCCGGCGAGGCGGTTACCGGCTTCTCCTGAGCCTTGGCGGAATCTGGCTGTTGCTCGGGATTTGCAGCCGGGGCGGACTGGATCGGTGCGGGCTTCGGTGCGACCGGCGGCTTCGCGGCCTCATCTTTGGGCGGCGACGGCGCATTGGGTTGAGCGCTGCCTCCGTCGAGAGATTTCTCCGGTCCGGTATCCTTCTCGCCATACTGGAAAACACGCTTCAGGACCGGAGTGTTGTCCGGTTTGGGCGGCTGCTCGGGCGGCTTTTCGACCTTGGGCTCCGGCGGGTCTTCGGCTTTGGCCACCTTTGGCGGCGGCGGAGGAACAGGTTTCGGCTTCGGCTGATCGGGCGGAGGCACGATCGAGACATTGACCGGCTGCTCCTCTTGCTGCCGTTGCGGAGGCTTGGCCAAGCCGTAGACGAGGGCCGCCACGATGAGCGCATGCAGGATCAGCGATGCGGGGATGCCCCACAACAGATTCCGGCGCTGTTCTCCTGTCTCGCCCTTCATCCCTTTCGATGTGGAATGAAATAGCGGCAGCTTCAAGCAGAAGCACTCCACTGGCGCAAACTCGCCGCTGACAGCTTGGTGATCGCAGGAAGATCAGCCCAGGATCCCATCAAGAAACTGTCCATCGAACCGCGTTTCCCCAAACCAGTTCAGACGGTTGATGGTGACGAAGCCTGCATCGATCGCCTCGTTCTCGTCGCCCGGCTCGCTTGCATGAGCGCGGCCGCGCGGCACGGTGATAACCGTGCGATCGCCGTCGCTTTCCATGGTTTCGGCCTTGCGGCCGATCTTGTCACGGCCGATGCGCGGTTGGCGGATTTCGGCCGGCAGCGTGGTCGGCAGGTTGACGCTCAGCCAATGCCCCTCTGTTGCCCAGTCGGCACACGATTGCCATAGCAAGGCGATCAACTTGCCCAGCCATTCGTCATCGGCATCGCTGAAATCAGGATTTTTCACGCGCGAAAAGCCGATCGCCGGTACGCCCCAGAAAGTCGCTTCGCGGGCGATGCCGAGCGTGCCGGAATAGGCGATATCCTCGGCAACGTTGCGGCCGTCGTTGACGCCCGACAATACGAGGTCGGGTTTCGGTTCATCTGCGAATAGCCACGTCATGGCACTCACCACGCAATCGGCCGGCGTGCCCGAGCACGAATACCAGTTCGGCTTGACGCGCCGCATCGTCAGCGGCCTGGCGATGGTCAGTGACGACCCGGCGGCGGTGCGCTTGCCGTCCGGCGCGACCACCCAGACATCGTCGCTCAACTCGCGGGCTGCATTGACGAGCCGGGCAAGTCCCGGCGCTTCGATGCCATCATCGTTGCAGATCAGGATTCTCATTATCTGCCCCCTTGCCGCACCGTGATGCGTTGGCCCGTACGGCATTGCGTGAGCAACGACGGGATATGGTTTTTCAGGTCGCCAAGAAGATCGGGGGTGCAGGAATGGCCCAGCGCGGCAGGCCGTCCGGCCCTCTCCCAGATGCCGATATTGCCCGACAGTGTCGGATGGGTGGGCATGCGTATCCAGTCCGCCCGGCCGGCCCTGTGCATGAGATCGCCTGGGGAGCCTGCCGGCAGATGCCCGGTGAGCAGCACCGGAAACCCGGCATTGTCGGCGCGAGGCAGCAGGCGCGACGACGGGCCAGCCTCGCCCATGCCGTCATCGGCCAGCAACGGCAGCGATGGCAGCGGATCGGCATCAGTCCAGTCCGCCGCGCCCCGCAGGCGGGCAAGCAAGAGCTCGGAAATCCCGGGTAACAGGGACGCAGTCGCGCCGATCTGCGCTTCCAGCGACGAACGCATGCCGGCGTGGATGGCGAACGGCCCGGGCAAGGCCGCGACCAGTTCCAGCGACCGTCCTGACAGCGGCGTCGGCAAGAGACATCCCTGGGGATGTCGCGCCACCCATTGAGAAATTTCGCGCGCGCGCGCCGCTCCCGACACGGGATCGGCGCCGTAGGAGGCATCGAAGACCAGGAGATCGCAGTGCGGGATCGTGTCCATGACGAACACATTGCTGTCCGGCACCACATCGGCCGAGTAGGCGACGCGGCTTGTCCCGTCATCGACGGCGAACCAGACGCCGCCGACGACATGGCCGGACCGCCCGGTCCTGACCGTCAGATTGCCGCTTGTCAGGGTGTCGCCTGGTTCGAACAGCTCGATCCGATCTTCGGGCAAGGGAAATTGCCTGAAATCCGCCGGCTCGGCATAGGCGGCAAGCGTGGCCGGCGTCTCGCCGCGGGTCTCCGCAGTCATGAAGATCGGACCGCCATAGCCGCGCGACAGCAGCCAACTCAGCGCGCCGACATGATCCTCATGAGCGTGCGAGACAAAGACGGCGTCGATATCGTCAACCGGCCCCTCCAGTGCCGGATAATATTCCGGCCCCGCGGCGCCGACCTTGATGCCGACATCGAGCAGGATGCGATCATCGCCGCTGCTCACGGCGAGGCTGGTGCGGCCCTTTTCACCGAAGCCCCCGAGCAGATCCAGCATCATCACGCGATTGCTCCAGCCGCCGGAATCAGCCAGCCGGATTTTATGCGCAGCCGCGCCTGCGACCCGTTCTCCAGCACGACCGGATCTGGCTGCTCGAAATGCAAGGTGAGATCGGGACCGGCGGCGGGCGTGAATTCGATGCGCGCCGCGCCGCCCTGGTAGACCGCCCGCTTGACCAGACCGTCGAACCCCGAGGCATCGGTCGAAAGCTCGATATCGGCGGAGCGGCAGCAGATCCTGGCACCGGCGCGCGGCCGCTCGCCAGGCCGGCAACGGACCGCCAGCTCGGTTCCGAGAACCCGGACCTTGCAATGGCCGCTTTCCTCGCCGGCCAGCACGTCCGCCGGAAGCAGGATGCCTTGCGAAATGAAGGAGGCGACCATTTCATTTGCCGGCTCATGATAGAGTTCACGCGGTGTCGCAAGTTGCACCAGGCGTCCACGATCCATCACCGCGATGCGATCGGCCAGCGCCATCGCCTCCGCCTGGTCATGGGTAATGTAGACGATGGTCGTGCCCGTGCGCTTGTGGAAGGCGGCGAACTCGTCCTCCATCGAGGCCCTGAGATGGACGTCGAGATTGGCGAGCGGCTCGTCGAACAGCACGAGCGAGGGTGCCGCCACCAGGCAACGAGCCAAAGCCACGCGCTGGCGCTGGCCGCCGGAAAGATTGGCCGGCCGGCGCTCACCCAGGCCCTGCAGGTTGACCAGGGCAAGCGCGTCTTCCACTTTTTGACGCGCAACCGCCTTGTCGAGTCTGGCCACCTTCAGCGAATAGCCGATATTCTCGGCGACGCTCATGTGCGGCCATAGCGCGTAATTCTGGAAGACGATGCCGACGCGCCGCTTTTCCGGCGCGACGCTGCCGCCGCTGTTCGAAACGACATCGCTGCCGATGCGGATTTCGCCCGAGCTCACTTTCTCGAATCCCGCCACCAGCCGCAGCAACGTCGTCTTGCCGCAGCCGGAAGGCCCGAGCACCGCCAGAAACTCGCCGTCGCCGACGTCGATCGAGACATCCTTCACGGCGTCGAAATCGGCGAAGCTCTTGGTCACATGGTCCAGGGTCAGTCGCGCCATGGCAGAACTCCGCTCGGAAGATGAGGGGCAAGCAGGTTGGTCACCAGCATCAGCAAGAAGGTGACGGCGACCGTGATGACGGACATCGCCGCTGCGTAGTTGGAATCGCCGCCCTGCTCGAAGGAGAACATCACCACGCCGATGGTCTCAGAGCCCGACGACCACAGCAATGCCGAGACCGTGAGTTCGCTGAGCGCCGTCATGAAGATCAGCAGGCCGCCTGCAATCGCCGCCGGAGCGACCAGCGGAAAAACGATGGTGCGCATGCGCGTGAACAGGCCGGCGCCCGCCACCTGTGCGGCCTCTTCGAGTGCCCGGTCGATCTGGTGATAGCCGCTGATCGTCGGCCGCAGCGCCAGCACCAGGAAGCGGGCGAGATAGGCGTAGAGGATGATCCAGACGGTGTTGTAGAGCTGGATGCCGGTCAGCGGGATCGGCCGCAGGAAGAGCAGCAGCGAAGCGATCGCCAGCACCACGCCGGGCAAGGCGTAGGGCAGTTCGACCGACAGGTTGAGCAGACGCACCCAGCGCTGCTTGCCCCAGGCGATGAGATAGCCGATCGGCACGGCAACGATGACGGCGAAGAACGCTGCCGCGATCGACAGCCAGAAGCTGTTGAAGAAGGCACGGTTGGCGGCACCATGCTCGAACAGCACGAAACGGTAATTGTCGAGCGTCGCCGTCTTGGCGGTGAGCGCGATGCCATAGCCCGGCACCAGCGAGGTCAGCACCAGTCCGAACAACGGCAGGACCAGCACCAATACGATCAGCAGCCACATGCCGGCCTGGACGGCCGGCCGCCAGCGGCCGAGTTCATAAGGTTCGGCCGGCAGCGATGTCGAGGAGATGCGGTAGTCCCGGCGTCGGCTCATCACCTCCTGGGCGAGGATGCCGGCCATGGCGATGATGCCGATCAGCACCGAAAGGAACGCGGTCTCGCCGAGCACCGCCGGACCGCCGCCGGCCAGCTTCTGATAGATCAGCGTCGGCAGCACCAGGTAGTTGGCGGGGATGCCGAGAAAGGCGGGAATGCCGAAATTACCGACGCAGGAGACGAAGGCAAGTGCGGCCGCCGCCCTGATGGACGGCGTCATCAAGGGCAACACGATGGTGATCAGTACGGTGAACCAGTTCGCACCGCCGGCCCGCGCCGCCTCGACCAGTTCGCGCGGCAGCTTGCGCAGGCCGGCCCGCACCAGCAGGAAAACCAGCGGACCGTATTGTACGCCAAGCAGCAGGATGATGCCCGAGGTCGAGTAGAGCGGATTCTTCGTGCCGAGCGGCGGCGCCGCCCCGAACAGTTTTAGGACCGGGCTCGCCGGGCCGAACAGTTGCAGCCAGGCCAGCGCCGTCACCTGCGGCGCGATCATCAGCGGCATGACGTAGCAGAGCACCAGGGCGCTTCGGCCACGTATGTCGGTCAACGAGACGAGCACGGCCACCAGCGTTCCCGACAGCACCGCCAGAAGAGTGCCGCCGATGCCGACGACCAGCGTGTGCCAGGTCGCGATCCAGGTTGCCGGGCTTCTCAGCCCGGCCTCCACGGCCACGATCGACAAGACGCCGCCGGGCGCCACGATCTCCTTGACGAGGCGCAGCATGGGCAGCAGTGAAAGCAGGACGATGACGACGGCCACCGCCGCAGTCAGGACCATTTCCTGGCCCCGGCTTTCCCTGATGCGTGTCGGCATGGTTACGTGTCCTGGGGATCGATGCGACCGGATGCGGGTTCATTTTGGCGCAATTCCGGACGGAAAACCGCTTCGCACTTTTCCTGGAATTGCTCTGGCGAAGCGGGCGGAGATGCCGTCTGGACGGCACCCCGCCGCGATCGACGGCTCAGCCGCCGAACAGTTCCTGGAACTTCGCCTTGTCGGCCTCGGTCCTGGCGACGATCGCCTTCGTATCGAACGGCATCACCTTGACCTTGACGCCTTCGGGCAGCCAGTCGGGACGACCGACCGAGGCGCGTGCCGGCAGGTAGCCCATCGACAGCGCCAGCTTCTGGCCTTCATCGGACAGAATGAAGTCGACGAACTTCTTGGCGCCATCGACGTTCTTGGCCGTCTTCATGATGGCGACCGGCTCGGTCACGGCAGGCACGCCTTCGCTGGGGAAAACGAACTCGACCGGCGAGCCCTTCTTCTTGGCGTTCATCGCCATGAAGTCGACGAGGATGCCATAGGGCTTCTCGCCCGATGCCACCGACTTCAGCACCGCGCCATTGCCACGCACGCTGACGGTGTTGTTGGTCTTCAGCTTCTGGAAGAAATCCCAGCCATAGTTGGTATCGCTGGCGAAGCCCGAAAGCAGGTAGGCAGCCGCACCCGAATAGAGCGGGCTCGGCATGACCAGGCCATCGGCATAGGCGGGCTTGGCGAGATCGGCCCAATGCTGCGGCTTTTCGCCGGCGGCGGTGTTGTAGACGATGCCGGTGGTGATCAGTTTGCTGCCGAAATAGGTCTTGTCCGCGTCGTAGGTGTCGGCCTCGATGCCGTCGAGCTTGGCCTCGGGATAGGCCATCAGCCGGTGGTCTTTCTTCAGCAGTTCCATCGAGACCGCGTCGGCGATCAGCAGCACGTCGGGCTGCGGGCTGCCTGCGGCGAACTCGGCCGCCATTTTGGTCAGGATGTCGCTGGTTCCGGAGCGATAGATGGTGACGTCGATGCCGGGCTGCGCCTTCTTGAAGGCGTCCACGGTCTTGGCCGCGTCGGCTTCCGGCTGGGATGTATAGAGCGTCAGTGTTTCGGCATTTGCCACGCCGGCAAACAAAGTAGCCGCGAGCGCCAACTGGCTGGCCAGCAGCTTGATGAATAGCGTCTTCATGGAGACCTCCTGTCTTGTCTGTGCATGACCGGTCTGGCCCTGGCCAGCACCCCGTCTCTTCCTCCCTGCACGGCGCATATGACTGGTGGATGACACAGCGCGCCTACGCTGGGATCAAGATGAAATCAGGGCCGCCTCCTCGCGCGAGAAGCGCAGCGACGCCATATAGCCGCGAACGGGAGATCGTGGAACCATTGTTCCACGATCCTCTTTCGCGGTAGCCTTGCGTAAGGCTCAGCCGGGATGAATCCGGGTGGGCGGGCAGGAGGTAAAGTGGCCCGATGTCGCTGCTACACCAGTATGCCCATCGGATTTTCGATCAGCTTCTTGAAGGCGACCAGCAGTTCGGCCCCCAGGGCTCCGTCGACCGCACGATGATCGGTCGACAGCGTCACCGACATCACGGTGGCTATCTTGATCTCGCCATTCCTGACCACCGCCCGCTGCTCGCCGGCGCCGACTGCCAGGATCGTCGCATGCGGCGGATTGATCACCGCGGCAAAGTCCTTGATGCCGAACATGCCGAGATTGGAGACCGCCGTGGTGCCGCCCTGATACTCCTCGGGCTTCAGCTTGCGGCTGCGGGCACGGCTCGCCAGATCCTTCATCTCGTTGGAGATGACGGACAGCGTCTTTTCGTCCGCATGCCGGATGATCGGCGTGATCAGGCCGCCGGGAATGGACACGGCAACGCCGACATCGGCATGCTTGTGCTTGACCATGGCGCTCTCGGTCCACGAGGCATTGGCATCCGGCACCGCCTTCAGGGCCATGGCCATCGCCTTGATCACCATGTCGTTGACCGACAGCTTGTAGGCTGGGGCCTCACCCTTGTCGGTCTTCTTCACCGGTGCGGCGGCATTGAGCTGCGTGCGCAGCGAAAGCAGCGCATCGAGTTCGCAGTCGAGCGTCAGGTAGAAATGCGGGATGGTGGTTTTGGCTTCGACCAGGCGCCGCGCGATGGTCTTGCGCAAGACGTCATGCGGGACGAGGTCATAAGAGCCCTGCTCGAATAGCTTCAGCACCTGGTCGTCCGACATCGGCTTCACCGCCGGCTCGGATGCGGCAGGGACGGGAGCTTCGGACGCGACCGCTGGAACTTCCTTGGCGCCGCCCTTGGCAATCGCCGCGTCGATGTCCGCCTTGACCACACGGCCATGCGGGCCGGTGCCGGATATGGCTGAAAGGGTGAGGCCCGCCTCGCGCGCCAGACGGCGAGCCAGCGGCGTCGCGCGGCCGCCCGGTGATTGGCCGATCTCCCCCCTCGTGGGGGAGATGGCCGGCAGGCCAGAGGGGGGCGCCTCGCTCCCGGCAGTTGGCGGGACAGCGCCCCCCTCTGTCGGCTTGGCCGACATCTCCCCCACGAGGGGGGAGATTGGCGCCTTATTCCCATAAACCTCACCGTCGGCATAGATCCACGCAACCGGGGCGCCGACCGGAATGTCGACGCCTTCCTTGCCGGTCACGTCGCGAAGCACGCCACTGGCCGGCGCATCGATCTCCATCGCTGCCTTGTCGGTCTCGATCTCGAACAGCACGTCGCCCTTCTTGACGTGCGCGCCTTCCTCGGCGAACCAGCGCGAGATCTGTCCGGTCGCCATGTCCATGTCGACCTTGGGAAGAATGACTTCGGTCGGCATGTCTCAGCGAACCCCTTTGACGAGGTCGCGCGCGGCGGTGATGATGTCGGGAACCTGCGGCACCGTGGCCTTTTCCAGCTCCGGATTGTAGGGGATCGGCGTTTCCGCACCGCCCAGTCGCACGATCGGCGCATCGAGATAATCGAACGCCTCGCTCTCGGCGATCATGGCGCTGACCTCGGCGCCGACGCCCAGCGTCTTGACCGCTTCATAGACGCACATCAGCCGCGACGTCTTCTTGACGCTGTCGATGACGGTCTGCTTGTCCATCGGCCGGATGGTCCTGAGGTCGACGACTTCGACGTCGATGCCTTCGGCCTCCAGCGCGGCGGCGGCGTCGAGCGCCTTCTGCACCATGATCGAGGTGGCGACGATGGTGAGGTCACGGCCCTCGCGGCGGATGTCGGCCTTTCCGATCGGCACGGTGTAATATCCTTCCGGCACCGGCCCCTTCATCTTGTAGAGCAGCTTGTGCTCGAAGATCATCACCGGATCGGGATCGGCGACGGCCGCCAGGAGCATGCCCTTGGCATCGTAGGGCGTCGCCGGCTGGATGACCTTCAGGCCCGGCACATGGCCGAGCCAGGCTTCCAGGCTCTGGCTGTGCTGCGCGGCAGCGCCCGTGCCGGAGCCGGCGGGGAAGCGCATCACGACTGGGACCGAAACCTCGCCGCCCAGCATGAACCGCATCTTGGCCGCCTGGTTGACGATCTGTTCCATGGCCAACGTGGCGAAATCGGAAAACTGGAATTCGAAGATTGGCCGCATGCCGGTGACGGCTGCCCCGACGGCGACGCCAGCGCCGCCCAGTTCCGAGATCGGCGTGTCCATCACCCGCTCAGTGCCGTAGCGTTCGACCAGGTCGCCGGTCACCTGGAAGGCGCCGCCATAGACACCGATATCCTCGCCCATCAGGAAGACGCGCTCGTCCATGTCCATGGCGATCGCCATGGCTTCCTGGATCGCCTGGGCGTAGCTCAGTTCACGCACCATCGCGTCCATCACGCCTGCTCCGTATACACGTAATTTCCGGTCTCGCTGACGTCGGGCGAGGGGCTTGCCTTGGCGAATTCGATGCCGTCGGCGATCTCCCGCGCCACCGCCTCGCGGATGGCCTCTATGCCCTTGTCGTCGATGAAACCGAATTCCCGCAGCTCGTTCTCGAACAGCGTGATCGGGTCACGGTTCGACATCCAGTCCTCGATCTCTTCCTTGGTGCGGTAGCGGTTGCGGTCGCTCTTGGAATGGCCGCGATGGCGGTAGGTCTTGGACTCGATCAGCGTCGGCCCCTCGCCCGCACGGGCGCGCTCGACAGCCTTGTGCGAGGCCTCGGCGACTTCGGAGAATATGTTGCCGTTGACGATGACGCCCGGCATCGCATAAGCGGCGGCGCGATCGGCGATGTTCTTGACCGCGGTGGAGCGGGCCGTCGATGTCGACATGCCGTAGCCATTGTTCTCGCACACGAAAATCACCGGCAACTTCCAGACCGCGGCCATGTTGAGCGCCTCGTGGAAGGCCCCTTCATTGTTGGCGCCGTCGCCGAAGAAGGACACCACGACCTTGCCGGTCTTCATCATCTTGGAGGAGAGCGCCGCACCGACCGCGATCGGAATGCCGCCGCCGACAATGCCGTTGGCGCCGAGATTGCCCTTGGCGACATCGGCGATGTGCATCGAGCCGCCGCGGCCCTTGCAGTAGCCGGTGGTCTTGCCGAAGAACTCGGCGAACATGCGCTTGACCTCGGCGCCCTTGGCGATGCAGTGGCCGTGGCCGCGATGGGTCGAGGTGATCTGGTCATCCTCGCCAAGCGGCATGCATATGCCCATGGCGCTGGCCTCCTGGCCGATCGACAGATGCATGGTGCCGTGGATGAGGCCGCGCGTGTAGCTTTCCTCCGCGCCCTCTTCGAAGCGGCGGATGAGGTACATCTTGTAGAGCACCTGCTTCAGCTGCTCGGCGCTGTACTGGCGATAGACGAAGGGCAGGTTGGCGCGGCTGTCCGCGACGGCTTTGCTGGCTCCGGCCATGACTACGCCTCCACGGTTCCGTAGACGAGCTTGTCCTGGCGGGCGCGCAATTCGGCGATCTTGGAGCCCGGGGCCGGGGCGGCATTGGCGTAGGTGATCAACTCGCCCTTCTTGATCGGCGCCGTCACCGAACCGCCCTGCAGCAGGCCGCAGGGAATGGCCCTCGCGGCATGCGCTTCCGGCGCCGTCATGATCCAGGCGCGGTAGCAATATTCGCCGATCGCATCGAGCTTCTCGCCGGGCTGCATGTCCTTCTTGGCTACCGCGCAGACTTCGGCCACCGGCTTGGCCAGCGGCACCATGTCGGCCTTGCCGTAGAGCGCGACGCGGGCGCAGGTCAGCGGCACTTCGAGCGAGGTCAGGTGGTAGGGGCGGTGGAAGGTGAAGTACGGGCCCTTGCCCATCTTCAAATCTTCCATGCGCTCCGAGATGCGCGGGTGCGACATGTCGGCGACGACGAACACGCCAGGTGCGACACCCTTGCCGATTGAATAGTCGACGACGCCGACCCTGGACAGCACGCCGCCGTCCTTCTGCGGCACCAGCACCTTGTTCAATTCGCCGAGCGTCGCGGCCGGGCCATGCATGCCGGCCTTGTCAGGCACCAGACCGGTGGCGTTGGCGATCGCCGCCATCTCGACCATGGTCTTGGAGCCGTCGACGAATTCGACCAGCATGCGCACATTCATGTGCCGGCGCCTGGCTTCTTCCTCATAGGCGGGCGGCGTGGCGTCGATGTTGAGCGGATTGTTCTTGCCCTTGCCGGCCGCGACGATCGGATGGCCCATCGCCGAAACGAATTCGATCAGCTCCATGCAGGAAGACGGCTCATCGCCGGCGCCCAGCGAATAGGTGACGCCGAGCCGGTCGGCTTCGCTCTTGAGATAGGCGCCGATGGTGACGTCGGCCTCGACATTCATCATCACCAGATGCTTGCCATGCTCCATGGCGCGCAAGCCGATCTCGGCGCCGACGGCGGGAACGCCGGTGGCATCGATGACGACATCGATGAGATCGTTGTTGATGACAAGGCTGGCGTCGTTGGTGACCGCCACCTTGCCGGCCTCCATCGCAGCCGTCATCGCCGAAGCGTTCGACACTTCGCGCGCATGGCCGGTTTCCTGGAAAGCGATGTCCACCGCCTTGCTGGCGGCGGGCAGGTTCAGCTCGGAGATGGCGCCGATCTCGATGCCCGACATGTGGGCGACACGGGTGACGATGTCGGTTCCCATCTCGCCCGACCCGATCAGACCGATGCGGATCGGCTTGCCCGATTTGCCGCGTTCATCGAGATCGCGGGCAAGGCCCGTCAACGAAACATTGGAAGCCATACCACTCAATCCTCCCATAATGCAGGCTTGTTCAATTGCCTGACGGGTATTGAACATCTGTATTTCTGTCAAGACTAATGTCCAAATTCAAGAGCTTTTGCAGCACTTTCCCGGCGCGCCTAGCGAGGCGGAAAAGAGGATGTGGAAAGCCTGCAACCGCGCAATCTGTCGGGCTCGGCATGTGCGAGCGCCGACCGGTATCTCCAGGCTGGAACGAATTGCATCGCCTCGCAGGGCCGACGCGGCAACGGGCGGCGCCGGCGGCGCGGGCTTGCGCTAGGCGCTGCCGTCCAGGAAATCGTGGAAATGCACGATAACGCCCTCCGCTTCGATGAAGATCACGGCATAGGCGGGTGGCTCGTGGCCCAGCCGCCAGTTGTTCGAAAAATCGAGCGCGCTCTGATGGTTGGTGCTGCGCAGCGTGCTGACCGGTATGCCGCGCCAGCTGCCGGCGATCAGCCTGTGGACATGGCCGGCAAAGATGTGGCCGATATTGCCGTGGCGCCGGAGAACGTCATGAAAGGCATCGGCGTCGGCGAGCTTGACCTCGTCGAGCACCGGCATGTGGATCCGGAACGGAGGGTGGTGCATGAAGAGGAAGACCGGCCGGTCGCGCGCCTCCTGCAGCTTGTCGTCCAGCCAGCCCAGCCGTGCCGGGCACAGCCTGCCCTCGACATGTCCGCTGTCCAGCGTGTCGAGCAGGATCAGGCGGCCGTCGCTGCCGTCGAAAACGCTCTGGACGAACCCGCGCTCGGCTGGCGCTTGCGGGAACATCTCGAGAAAAAGTGCCCTGTCGTCGTGGTTGCCGAGCATCAGCCGGCAAGGCGGCGCGAACCCCGCCAATGCCTCCCGCAACGCCGTATAAGCGGCGCGCTCGCCATCATTGGTCAGGTCGCCTGATATCACCACCAGATCGGCATCGGCATGGTTCCTGCCGATATCCGCCAGGCAGGCCACCAGCCGGGCGAGCGGATCGGAGCCGTAGAGAAGGCCTCCCGGCGTCATCAGATGCGGATCGGAGAGCTGGATGATTTTCATGGGTCCGCGCACTGCCTTCCTGCCGTTACCCCTTGGCGGCGCCCTGAAGGCGACATGTTTCGACCAGCTCTACTGTGCTGTCCAGCCACCGTCCATCGGCAAGGTCGTGCCGGTGATCTGCCTGGCCGCGTCCGAACACAGGAACAATGCCAATGCCGCAAGCTCTTCCACGGTGACGAATTCCTTGGTCGGCTGCGCGGCAAGCATCACGTCGTGCTTGACCTGTTCCTCGGTCATGCCGCGCGCCTTCATCGTGTCGGGGATCTGCTTTTCGACCAGCGGCGTCCAGACATAGCCGGGCGCGATCGCGTTGACGGTGATGCCGTCCTGCGCGACTTCCAGCGCCACCGTCTTGGTCAGGCCCGATATGCCATGCTTGGCCGAGACATAGGCCGACTTGAACGGCGAGGCGACCAGCGCATGGGCCGAGGCCGTGTTGATGATGCGGCCCCATTTGCGGCTCTTCATGCCCGGCACCACGGCCTTGATGGCGTAGAAGGCGGCAAGCAGGTTGATGCGGATGATGGCTTCCCATTTGTTGTCGGGAAACGCCTCGATCGGCGCCACATGCTGGATGCCGGCATTGTTGACCAGGATGTCGAGGCTGCCGAACGCCTCTTCGGCGTCGTGGATCATGGCGGTGACCGCGGCGCCATCCATCATGTTGGCATCGGAGTAGCGGCACTTGACGCCGAAATCCTTCTCGATGCCTGCGCGCTCCTGCTCGATGGCAGCGGCGTCGCCAAGACCGTTGATGGTGACGTTGGCGCCCTCGGCGGCAAAGGCGCGGGCGATTGCCAGGCCGATGCCGCTGGTCGAGCCGGTGACAAGCGCATTCTTCGAAGACAGGGAACCCATGGGAGATCTCGCAAGAGGTGGGAGGGACTGTTGAGAATAGTTTGTGCGGCGCAACACGACAATGCCACGGCCATATGTCGGCTCGATTACAGCCCGCGACGGCTTTGCCGGCTCCGTGAAAGGGCGTCTTCGAGGTGACACGGCGTTGTCATGGTGCCGTGCAACATATTTGCCAGCGCATTCGCGCGGGTCATTTTCGAACCGTTGGGGGGACCTGGATGGAAATCGCCGATGTCGTGAAGCGCGCCTATGCGATGCCGCTCACCAATCCCTCCTTCCCGCCTGGCCCCTATCGCTTCTTCGACCGCGAATACATCATCATCACCTATCGCACGACACGCGAAGCGCTCGAAGCCGTCGTGCCGGCGCCGCTGGAGATCGACGAGCCGCTGGTCAAGTACGAGTTCATCCGCATGCCGGACTCCACGGGCTTCGGCGACTACACCGAGACCGGCCAGGTCATCCCGGTACGCTACAAGGGCCAGCATGGCGGCTACGTCCACTCGATGTATCTCGACGACGACGCGCCGATCGCCGGCGGCCGCGAGCTGTGGGGGTTCCCGAAAAAGCTCGCCAATCCCAAGATCGTCCATGAAGGCGAGGTGATCGTCGGCACTCTGCACTATGGCAGCGTGCTCTGCGCCACCGGCACGATGGGCTACAAGCACCGCGAGGCTGATCATGACCAGGTGCTCGCTTCGCTCGCCGCCCCCAATTTCCTGATCAAGATCATCCCGCATGTCGACGGCACGCCGCGCATCTGCGAGTTGGTCCGCTACTACCTCACCGATATCACGCTGAAGGAAGCCTGGACGGCTCCGGCGGCGCTCGATCTGCGGCCCCATGTCATGGCCGACGTGGCGAAGCTGCCCGTGCTCGACATCGTGTCGGCGGTTCATTTCAAGGCCGATCTGACGCTCGGCCTGGGCGAAGTCGTGCATGATTACCTCGCTGACCACGGCCGCTCCGCTGCCAGCGCAACCCAGCTGGAGAAAGTCAGTGCTTGAGCGTAACCGCAACAAGGCAGCCGCCGCCACCATCGAGGAAATCACGGCGCAGTATGACCGCATTGCGCTGGTGTTTCAGGGCGGCGGCGCGCTCGGCGCCTATCAGGCAGGGGTCTATCAGGCGCTTGCCGACGCCGGTTGCGAACCGAGCTGGTTATCCGGCGTCTCGATCGGCGCCATCAATGCCGCGATCATCGCCGGCAATGAACCGAGCCGCCGGCTGCAGCGGCTTGAACAGTTCTGGCAGACGATTTCTGGCCGCAAGATCTGGTCCTACACGCCCGAAGGCGACATCTACCGCGATATCCGCAACCAGACCTCCTCGTTGATGACGATGACGATGGGCCAGCCCGGCTTCTTCAAGCCGCGCAATCCCAATCCCTGGTTCCAGCTGTCGGGAGCGGAAGGCGCCACCAGCTTCTACGACACCGCCGAGTTGAAGGACACGCTGAAGAGCCTGATCGACTTCGACGTGCTGAACGACGGCAGGAAGCGGTTGAGCGTTGGCGCGGTCAATGTCAGGACCGGCAACTTCGTCTATTTCGACACCGAGAAGGTGCGTATCGAGCCGGAGCACATCATGGCCAGCGGCGCGCTGCCGCCGGCCTTCCCCTCGATCCGCATCGAGGGCGAATATTACTGGGATGGTGGCATCGTCTCCAACACCCCGCTGCAATATCTGCTCGACCAGGAAGAGGACCGTTCCTCGCTGGTCTTCCAGGTCGATCTGTTCAGTGCCCGCGGCGTGCTGCCGCGCGGCATGGCCGACGTGCTGTCGCGCCACAAGGACATCATGTATTCGAGCCGCACGCGGCAGAACACCGACAATTTCGAGCGCATCCATGCGCTGAAGATGAAGCTGCTCGATGCGCTGAAGCGCGTGCCGCCGGAGCAGCTCAAGGACGGCGAGCAAGAGCTGATCGCCGACTATTCCGACGCCGGCGTCGTCAACATCGTCCACCTGATCTACCAGCACAAAGGCTATGAGGGCCACGCCAAGGACTACGAGTTTTCGGGCACCTCGATGCGCGAACATTGGGAGATGGGCCTCGAGGATACCGAGCGCACGCTGCGCCACAAGAAGTGGCTGATGCTGCCGACCAATGCCGACGGCGTCACCATCCACGATCTGCATCGCGAAGATCCGACCTGAACTTTCAGGCCGGAAACGGCTGGCTCGGAATACTGAGCCCGGTTCAGAATCTTAGATTGGCGCCGGTCCGCAGCAAGAGCCAGTAGAACGGCCGGTCGCCCCACGATCAGCAGCGCCAGCTCGAAACAAGATCAGATGCGATGCGTCGTTCATTACGGCCATCCGAATTGCAGCGATCATAGCCTTGGAAAACGAGACGGCGCCAACTTGGCGCCGTCTGTACTGTCGTCGCTTAAGTCGCCCGCTCAGAATACTTGACGCAAGACGATGAACAGCACGAAGGCGAGCGCGATCGAGCAAGGCAGGGTCAGCACCCAGGCGAGCAGCAGATTGCGAACCGTCGACCATTGCAGGCCCGAGCCGTTCGCCGCCATCGTACCGGCGACGCCGGATGACAGCACATGGGTCGTCGACACGGGCAGACCCAGACGGTCGGCCATGCCGATGGTGACCATCGCGACGAGTTCGGCGGCAGCGCCCTGGCCGTAGGTCAGGTGGCTCTTGCCGATCTTCTCGCCGACCGTGACGACGATGCGTTTCCAGCCGACCATGGTGCCCAGGCCAAGCGCCAGTGCCACCGCGACCTTCACCCATATCGGGATGAACTTCGTCGCGTTGTCGACAGCCTTGTGATAATCGGTGACCGCCTTGAGATCGGCGGCCTCCATCGGCAGCAACTGCTTCTTGTCGATCAGTTTCAGCGCCTCGCCGATCAGATAGATGTCGTTGCGGGCGTTGCTCACCAGATCGGTCGGCACGGTGTCGACCGAAGCGTAAGGCTGCAGTCCGGCTGTCGTGCTGTGGATGTAGCTCTGCAGCGCGACGGTCGTCTTGTCGCTCCAGGTCCGGGTGCGCACGGCATCCTGCACGGCTGCCTTGGCATCCTTCGCGTCGGCGACGGTGGCACCGGGCTTCACATATTTGCCCAGCGCGGTCTCCATGCTGACCGAAGCCGATTTGTAGGCTTC